>NZ_PGDQ01000006.1:0-300000 GCF_003073135.1 Euzebya rosea | reverse complement strand
TCGGCCGGTGTCTTCGGCCTGGTGCTGCTCACCGGTCTGGCCGAACCGAGCGGCTGGTTCGTCGTGGTCGGCGCCGCGGGCCTCCTGTCGTCGCTGGCGTTGCGCACCGAAGCGCTCTGACGGCAGGCCGAGTGTCCCTCCTTCCAGCGGCTCAGAGGGGATCGAGGCGGGCCCGAAGCAGGCAGAACACATTGCCCTCGGGGTCGGCGAGGACGTGCCATGACACGTCCTTCCCCTGGCCGATGTCGGCCGGGCGTGCGCCGAGGGCGAGGAGGCGTTCGAGCTCGGCGTCCTGGTCGCGGTCGGTGGCGTTGACGTCGATGTGCAGCCGGGGCTTGGTCGCCGTCGCCGGTTCTCCCGGGATGAGGATGATCGTCGGCTGCGGCCCGCCGAACCCCTCCCGCGGTCCGATCTCCACCAGTCCGCCCTCCTCGCGGTCGAGCACGACGAAGTCCAGCACCTCGCACCAGAACCGTGCAAGCAGCTCGGGGTCGCGGCACTCGAGCACGAGCTCGCTGATCCGACACGCCATGGACGCCACTTCCTCTCCCGTGGACCTGTGGGTGCGCTCGGTCGGCACCATCGGCAGTTCACGTCAGGGGCGTCGACGCGTAGTGCCCATGCCCGTCTGCCCGGCCGTCCGCATCAGTCCTTGGCGGCCTGCTGCTCCTGGATCAGGAAGAGGAGGCCGTCGAGCTCCTTCTCGATGCCAGCCGACAGCGGCAGCTCGGCGCTGGCCAGCAGGGACTCCTTGATCGCACGGAGGGCCTTGGGCGACTGCTCGGCGAGGGCACCGGCGAGGGTGCTGACGCGGTCGTGCAGGTCGGCGGTGGGGACGCTGGCGTTGACCAGGCCGAGCTGCTCGGCGGCGGGGCCGTCGAGGACCTTGCCGAGGTACAGCAGCTCCGCCGCGCGGGCCGAGCCGATCAGCCGGGGCAGGCGTTGCGTCCCGCCGCCGCCGGGCATCAGGCCGTGGCGGACCTCGGTCAGGCCGACCTTGGCGTCGGTGGCCATGACCCGCATGTCGCAGGCCAGCGCCATCTCGAACCCGCCGCCAAGCGCGTAGCCGTTGATGGCGGCGATGGTGGGACGGGGCAGGCAGGCGAGCTGCTCGATGTCGCGGGCACCGCGGAGGCGTTCGCGTCGCTCGACCGGGGTCTCGGGCTGCCCGGCCTCCTTCAGGTCCATGCCGGCGCAGAAATGCCGGTCCCCCTTGCCGGTCAGCACCACGACCCGGACGGCGTCATCGGTCGCGGCGGCGGTGTACACCTCGGCCAGCTCGCGGCGCATCGCCTGGTCGCGCGAGTTCGCGGCGTCCGGGCGGGCCAGGGTGATCGTCAGCACCCCGCGGTGGTCGAGGTCGACCTCGATGGCCTCGCGGACGGTGGCGGGGTCGAGCGCGGTCGAGCTGGTCATGCGGACAGCCGTTCGATGATGGTGGCGTTGGCCTGTCCCCCGGCCTCGCACATGACCTGCAGGCCGTAGCGGCCGTCACGGCGCTCGAGCTCGTGGAGGAGGGTGGTCATCAGCCGGGTGCCCGAGCAGCCGAGCGGATGGCCCAGCGCGATGGCGCCGCCGTTGACGTTGACCCGCTCGTCGGTGACGCCCATCTCCTTCATCCATGCCAGGGGGACGGACGCGAAGGCCTCGTTGACCTCGAACAGGTCGATGTCGTCCAGCGTCAGGCCGGCCCGGTCGAGGGCCTTCTGGGTGGCCGGGATGATGGCGGTGAGCATCATCGTCGGGTCGTCGCCCACGACGGCGAAGTCGACGAATCGGGCGCGGGGACGCAGCCCCAGCTGCTCGGCGACGTCGGCGGCCGCGACGAGCACCGCGGAGGCGCCGTCGCTGATCTGCGAGGAGTTGCCGGCGGTGACGATCCACGGCAGGTCGGGGTGCTGGCGGCGGGCCTCGTCGGTGCCGAAGACGGCGTCGAGGGAGGCCAGCTTCTCCATCGTCGTGGCCGGCCGGATGCCCTCGTCGGCGGTGACGGGCGTCCCGTCGTGGCCGGGGACGAGCAGGATCTCCTCGGCGAACCAGCCCTGCTCGGTGGCGTGATGGGCGCGCTGGTGGGAGGCGAGGGAGAGGGCGTCGCACTCCTCACGGGTGATCGACCACTTGGCGGCGACCCGTTCGGCGGCGATGCCCTGGTTGACCAGCCCGTCGGGGTAGCGGGCGCGGACGCCATCGCCGAGGTGGTCGGCGCCGGCGGTGTTGGACTGCATGCGGACCCGGCTGAGCATCTCCACGCCGCCGGCGACGACGAGGTCCATCGAGCCGGCCATGATGGCCTGGGCGGCGAAGTGGGCGGCCTGCTGGGAGGAGCCGCACTTGCGGTCGACGGTGGTGGCGGGGACGTGCTCGGGGTAGCCGGCGGCGAGGACGGCCTGGCGGGTGATGTTGCCGCCCTGCTGGCCGATCTGGGTGACGTTGCCGCCGATGACGTCGTCGACGCGGCCGGCGTCGATGCCGGTGCGGTCGACGAGGGCGCGGAGGACGTGGCCGAACAGGTCGACCGGGTGGGTGTCGGCCAGCGCGCCGCCGGGCTTGCCCTTCCCCGTGGGGGTCCGGATCGCGTCGACGATCACGGCCTCTCGCAACGTGCGCATGTCCTACCTTCCGGTCGAGCCGCCCGGGCTCGGCCGGCATCCGCTAAGTAGGATAACAGTTGTACCAATAGGCGTGGAAGCGGAGGACAGCGTGCGACGAGTCATCACCGGTGTGGACCCCGACGGCAGGTCGGTCCTGGAGGTGGACGTGCCGGCCCCGACCGTGGAGTTCGGCCCGGGCTTCGCCGTGACCGACCTGTGGAGGGTGGAGGAGCCGCCGACGTCCCCGATGGACGGCGAGGCCCCGACGTCCTACTCCTTCGAGCCGACCCACGGCGGCGCGGTGTTCCGCGTGGTGACGATCCCCCCGGACGAGGTGGTCGAGGCGTCCATCGCGGCCGGCGAGAAGTGGGGCCGAAACAGCCCCTACCGCCGCACCGGCGAGGACTACGGCCTGCACGCCACCACCACCCAGGACTACGTGACGGTCATCTCCGGCCGGGTCGACCTCCGCATGCCCGACGGCGAGCAGGTCCGACTCGGTCCGGGCGACGTGGTCGTGCAGCGCGGCGCCGAGCACGCATGGCGCAACCCCGGCCCCGAACCCTTGGTGCTGCACGTGGTGATGCTCGGCGGCGGCCCACCCATCCAGGCGGACGCCGACCACGAATCAGCCGATCAACCCCGGTAGATACGTCACCAGCGCGGGGAACGCGAACAGGACGGCGATGGTCATGGCGTCGACGGCGCCGAACCAGAGGACGCCCTTGAAGGCGTCCTCGACGGTCAGGTCGGGGGAAGCACCCGCGACGACGTAGACGTTGATCCCCACCGGTGGGGTGATCAGGCCGAGCTCGATCATCTTCACGACCAGGATGGCGAACCAGACGCCGTCGTAGCCGAGCTCGACGACCACCGGGTGCATCAGGGGGACGGTGATCAGCATGATCGACAGGCCGTCCAGGACCATGCCGAGCGGGATCATCATCAGCAGGAAGAAGATGACCACGGCGATGCCGCTGACGGGTAGGTCGACGATCCACGTGGCGAAGTCCCGCGCGTACCCGCCGGAGGCCATGAAGAAGGTGAAGACCCCTCCCCCGATCAGCAGCATGAAGATCATGCTGGTCACGGCGGTGGTCTCGTGGATGGCGTCCCGCACCCGCCCCCACACCGACATGTCCGGCCGTCGCCAGGCCGTCCACACCAGCAGGACCAGCGCGGCGAACGCCGCGACCGCCCCCGACTCGGTCGCGGTGAACACGCCGCTGTAGATCCCGCCGACCACGATCGAGAACAGCACGGCGATCTTGGCTACCGCCGCCCAGCCCTGCCCACCCGACACGTCCGCCGACGACTCGACCCCCTCGCCCTCGAAGACGAACGACGGGGACACCTCCACCCGCTGGCGGTACATGACCAGCACGCCGTACAGCACCGCCGACAGCACGCCGGGCACGATGCCGGCGATCAGCAGCTGCCCGACGCTCTCCCCGCTCAGCGTCCCGTAGACGATCAGCACCACGCTCGGCGGGATCAGGATCCCGAGGGTCCCCGCCGCCCCGACGATGCCCGCCGCGAACGACGCGGAGTACCCGTGGCGGCGCATCTCGGTGATGGAGATCCGCCCGATCGTCGCCACGGTCGCCGCGCTGGACCCGGTCACGGCCGCGAACCCGGCACAGGCCGCCACCGTCGCCAGCCCCAACCCGCCCGGCATCCGCGCGAACGTCCGCGCGGCGAACCCGTAGACGTCGGTGGCGATCCCCGCCTGGACCACCAGCATCCCCATGATCACGAACATCGGGATCAGCGTCAGCGTGAACACGGCCGTGGCGGAGTACGGCGTGTTGGCGACGGTGTTGAAGGCGTAGCCGGCGTCGCGCAGCAGCACCAGCCCGACCGCACCGGAGGTCAGCAGCGAGAACGCCACCGGTACCTCCGTCGCGATGAGCGCGACCAGCAGGACCAGCGCGACGATCAGGACCAGGATGGGATCCACGTCGGTCAGCCGTCCTGCTCGGGGCGGCCGGCGGCCGTGGCCAGCGCCGAGGCGAGGACCTCCAGCGACAGCAGGCCGAGCCCGACGGGCACCGCCAGCCGACCGGGCCACGTCGGCACGGACCGCACCCCGAACCGCGCCTCGCCGGCCTGCCACGCCTCGATGCCCCGCCCGGCGGTGGCGACGGTGCACCACACCAGCACCGCAGCCGCGACCAGCAGGCCGACGACCCGTGCGGGCCGGGCGATCCGGTCGGGCAGCCGCGAGGTGACCAGCTCGGTCCGGACGTGGCTGCCCGACTGCTGGGCGTAGGCCAGGCCGGCGAAGACCACGAAGGCCAGCAGCACCTCGCTGAACTCCACGCTCCCCTGGACCGAGGAGGTCAGCAGCGCCCGCATCGCCACGTTGGCGACGAGGATCAGCACGAGGGCGATGACCATGGCCCCCGAGATCCACGAGAGCATCCGCGAGGTGGCCGCCAGGAGGTCGCGGGCGCGGGTCACGATCAGGAGTCCTGCACCTCGGCGCATCGGCTGATGCCCGACTCGTAGCCGGCGAACTCCCCGCTCGCGGCGTCCTCGTAGTAGCCGACGAACTGGTCGTACATGCCCGCGGGGTCGGTCGCCCCCGCCTCGGTGGCGAGGTCCTCCCATGCCTGGCGCGGCCCCTCCCCGATGGCGTCGCGCCACCGCTGCGTCTCCTCCTCGGGGAAGATCGAGACCGACCCGCCCTCCTCCAGGATGATCGTGCAGGCCTCGTCCTCCGCGGCGGTCGTGGTCTCGACGACCCACTGGGGGAACTCGGCGGAGACCTCGTCGACCAGCGCCCGCATGTCCTCGCTCAACGACTCGTAGGTGTCCAGGGCCATGCCCCAGGTCGTGATGGCGTAGTGGCCCAGCCGGGCGTCGTGGATGTGCGGGCCCACCTCGTGCAGGCCGGTGGAGGGGATGACGTCCAGGATCATCCCGCCGTAGGCGTCGACGGTGCCGCGCTGCATCGCCTCGTAGGTCTCGCCGACGGGGATGGCAGCGGGGTTGGCGCCGACGGCCTCGAGCGCCTTGACGTAGAAGCCGGCGGCGCGGACGTTGCGTCCCTCGAACCAGTCGATGGAGTCCACCTGCTCCTGCGCACCGGTCAGCGACGGGGCGATGGGCACGAACGACAGCACCTTGATGCCCTGGTCCTCCCACTCGGCTCGGAACTCCTCGTTCTCGGCGTACAGGGTGTTCATCGCGGTGACCTGTGCGCCGAGGTTCTCCCCGAGGAAGGGGATCTCGACCATCTGCGTCAACGGGAACTCGGTCGGCGTGTAGGCGTAGGAGAGATTGCCGAGCTGCACCCGGCCGTCCTGCAGGCCGGTCTTGATGTCCTGCGGGCCGAGCAGCTCGCCGCTCCAGAACGGGTTGATGGTCACCGCGCCGCCGGAGCGCTCCTGGATCTCCTCCATCCACCGGGCGTAGGCCCGTCCCTGACCGGTGTCCTCGGCGAGGAAGGCGGCCATGTCCCACTCGACGTCCTCGAGGTCGGCGGTGTCGCCGGCCGGCTCGGCGCTGGTGGCGTCGTCGTCGGACCCGGCGGCGTCAGTGGTCTCCGACGCGCTGTCGGATCCGCTGCATGCGGCCAGGAGCAGCATCAGTGCGAGCAGCCCGCTGGCCAGGCTCGCGCGGACAGGACTGGATGACTTCCCCATGGCTCGTGCTCCCGTGTCGGCTCTCTCGGGAGACTCACCCTAGACACACCGATCAATAGATATCAAGCTATTTATAATCCTTGATCAGGTGAAAGGATCGGGGTGGGTCCCTGATGCGGAACGACCGCTCGTCGCGATGGGCTGACGGCTCACCAGTCCACGACAGAGAGGATCCGCCATGCCGTCGACGATCTCACCATCGCCCACGAGCCCCACGACCATCAGGACCCGCCGGTTCGGCGCTGCGCTGATCAGCCTGCTGCTGCTCGGCACCGCGTGCGGCGGTGGGGAGGACGGCGACCAGCGGCAGCTCATCGTCGACGCGCTGACCGAGGGTGGTGCGGTGACCCAGACCCAGGCCGAGTGCGTGGTCGACGGCCTCTACGAGGAGCTCGACGCCGACACCGTCAACGCGCTGGACCCCTCGCAGGACGAGGTCGACGACCCCGAGGTGGCCGCGGTCCTGCAGGAGGCCTTCCAGGAGTGCACCAGCGAGGGGTGAGCCACGACCTGAAGCCGACGCTGGGTCAGTCGTAGTCGTAGAAGCCCTTGCCGGCCTTCCGGCCCAGGTGGCCGGCGGCGACCATGTTGCGCAGGCCCACGGTTGGGCGAAAGCGGTCGCCGTGGGCCTCGGCGAGGGACTCCACGGCGTGCAGGTAGGTGTCCAGGCCGTTGAAGTCCCCGAGCTCCAGCGGCCCCATCGGGAAGTTGAAGCCCAGCTTCATCGCGGTGTCGATGTCCTCGGCGGTGGCCACGCCCTCCTCCAGCATGCGCAGGCACTCCATCCGCAGGATCGCGTAGGCGCGGGAGGTGATGAACCCGGGGCTGTCCTTCCGGCAGACCACCACCGTCTTCCCCAACCCCTCGGCGAACGACCGTGCCCGCTCCAGCGCCTCGTCCCCGGTCGCCAGCCCGCGGACCAGCTCGCACAGCTTCATCAGCACGGGCGGGTTGAAGAAGTGCATGCCGACCAGCCGCCCGGCCGCGTCCCCCAGCGCCGCACCGATCGAGGTGATCGACAGCTGGGAGGTGTTGGTGCCGATCAGCGCCCCGGCCGGGGCCGCCGCCACCACGGCGGTCAGGACCTCCTGCTTGAGGGCCAGCACCTCGGGCACCGCCTCGACCACGACGTCGACGTCGGCCACCGACCCGGCAAGGTCCGTCGTCCACGACAGCCGGCCACGGACGGCGTCGGCCTCCTCCCCCGTCATGCGGCCCTTCTCCACCAGCTTGCCCAGCGAGAACTCCACGGCCGTCCGGCCACGGTCCAGGGCGGGCTCGTCGATGTCGCGGACCGCCACGTCGTGGCCGGCCATGGCGGACAGCTGGGCGATCCCGCTGCCCATGATCCCGGCCCCCAGCACTGCGACCTTCATCGTCGTTCCTTCCTCACTCGGTGTCAGCGCCCCAGCAGGAGCGTGTTGTGGTACTGCGCGCCGGACCCGGCCCCGGTGACTAGGGCCACCCCGGCGTCGGCGACCTGTCGTTGCCCAGCCTCGCCGCGCAGCTGGTGCACGGCCTCGACGACCTTCAGCGTCGGCCCGCCCCAGCCGATGTGGCTGTAGGACAGCAGGCCGCCGTCGGGGTTGACCGGGACCGGCGACCCCTCGCCGATGCCGACGTCGGTGACGTAGCCGGCGGCCTCACCCGGCGGACACAGCCCGGCGACCTCCAGCTGGCGGAGGATCTCGAAGGAGTTGATGTCATACAGCAGCGCGACGTCGACGTCGGCCGGCGCGACGCCTGCCATGCGGTAGGTGTCGGTGGCGGCCGCGCGGCCGATCGTCCAGATCTCCTCGTGGCGGGCCGGGTCGACGTACTGCTGGCGGTGCCACTCGCTGGACCCGCCCAGCACCCGCACCGGTGCACGCGTGTCGGCCGCACGGTCCGCGGCGGTGATGACCATGGCCGCCGCGCCCTCGGTCGCCAGGCACAGGTCGAGGAGGGTCAGCGGCGAGGCGATCATCGGCGCACCGAGCACGTCCTCGGCGGTGTACGGCCCCTTGCCGAACATCACCGCGTCGGGGTTGGCGTGCCCGCGGTTGCGCACCGTCGCAGCGGCCTGTGCGGCCCCCTGCCGGTACTCCGGATGCAGGTGGTGCTGCCGCTGGGCGACCATCGCGAAGTGCACGGCGGTGAACGCACCCCACGGCGCGACGAACTCGTTGTCGGGCCGGGTGTAGGCGGCGACGGCCCCGCCCGAGCGGATCGCGGCCTGCCCCCCGACGACCAGCACGGTGTGGCACAGGCCCGCCGCGATCGCAGCGGCGGCGTCGAGCACGGCCGGTACGCCCTGGGGGTAGGTGTCCTGCACCCACCGCAGCGGATGGCCGAGCAGGGACGTCCAGTCCACCGACCCCGGATGCATGACGGTGCCGCCGGGCCCGGGCCACCGTCCGGCGATGCCGTCGACGTCGGCCGGGGACAGCCCGGCGTCGTCCAGCGCGCCCAGGGCGGCCTCGAGGCAGGCCGACAGGGCCGTGCGGTCCAGCTGCTTGGCCTGGGCGGTGGCGTGCACGCCCACGACGCGGGCCTGCTGCAGGGGGCTGGTCACCACGGGCCTAGACCTGCCGGTCGCTGGACCAGCGGGCGCTGCGCAGCGTCGCCTTGTCGATCTTGCCGACGGCGTTCTTGGGCAGCGCGTCCACCCGGACGACGGTCTCGGGGATCTTCAGGGTCGGCAGGCCCTGCGCCCTGCACCACGCCTGCAGGTCCGGCATCTCGCCGTTGTCGCTGCGAAGTGCGACCACCGCCTCCACCGCCTCGCCCCAGCGGTCGTCGGGCACGCCGATGACGGCGACCTCCAGCACGTCGGGATGCCGGTGGATGACAGCCTCGACCTCGCTGGGCGCGATGTTGTAGCCACCCCGGATGATGATGTCCTTGACCCGGTCGACGATGTAGAGGAACCCGTCCTCGTCCACGGTGGCGATGTCCCCGGAGCGGACCCACCCGTCGACCAGCGTCTGGGCGGTCCGCTCGGGCTCGCCGTAGTAGCCCTTCATCATGTACGGGGCGGCGAAGATGACCTCTCCCCGCTCGCCCGTGCCGACGTCGCGGCCGTCGGCGTCGACGACACGGACGTCCATCAGGTAGGAGGACTGGCCGGCCGATCCGAACAGCTCGGGCCGGCCCTCGAGTGCGGCCAGGTGGTCGGCCTTGCGCAGCATCGTGCCGATGGAGGCGACCTCGGCCATCCCGTACAGCTGCACGAAGATGGGCCCGAACCGCTCGACCAACGCACGGGCCTTGTCGGGCGCCATCGGGGCGGCGCCGTAGCCGAGGGTGACCAGTCCGTCCAGGGCGGTCGAGCCGGGAGGGACCCGGTCGAGCAGCCGGTACAGCTGGGTGGGCACCAGGTAGGTGTGGGTCGCCCGGTGGTGGGCGATCGCGTCGACGAAGCCCTGCGGGTCGAAGCCGCGGCTGTCGACGAACCCGACGGCCGCGCCGACCATCATGCAGGGCACGAGGGTGATGTTGACCGAGGAGTTGTGGGGGATGGCGACCAGGTACCGGCTGGTGTGGTCGATCTCGTACTCCATGCAGGCCACCGGGGCGTGCTGCATGACGCGGGAGTGGTCGAACCACACTCCCTTGGGCGTGCCGGTCGTCCCGCTCGTGTAGACGATGCAGAACTCGTCCTCGGGCCGGACCTCGTGGAGGGTGGAGGGGTCGCTGGCGTCGGCGCGGTCGCGACGGGCCGCCCATCCCTCCTCCCCCTCGTCGTCGAGCTCCAGGACGGGGATGCCGGCGGGGTCGGCGACCTCGTGGGCCAGGGCGGCAAGGTCGGCGGAGGCGATGATCACCGACGGTTCGGCGTTGCCGAGGATGTGGGACAGGTCGTGGGCGGACAGGCGGAAGTTGAGGCCGACGTAGACCATGCCGGCCTTGGCGACGCCGGCCAGGACCTCGCAGACCTCCAGCCGGTTGGGGGCCAGCAGGGCGACCCGGTCGCCCCGCTCGACGCCCATGTCGGTTAGCAGGTGGGCGACCTGGTTGGAGCGGCGGTCCAGCTCGGCCCAGGTCAGCTCGCCCGTGTCGTCGAACGCGGCGACCCGGTCGGGGTACCGGCGGGCGGATCGGGTGACGGTCAGGCCGACGTTCATGCCGTCGCCCCCTCGGTGTCGGTGGTGGAGGGATCGGTGGCGGCGGTGTCGTCGGCGGGGGTGAAGACGGGTAGGCGGCGGCCGTCCCGATCCTCCCAGGCGACGCTGACGCGCTGGCCGATGTGCACGTCGGCCGGGTCGACGCCGACGATGTTGGTCATCATGTGCCAGCCCTCGTCGAGGTCGACGATCGCCACGACGTAGGGGACGTCGCGGTCGCCGGTGGGCGAGCGGTGGACGACGGAGTGGCTGTGGACCGTCCCGATGCCGGCGCTGTCCTGCCAGGTCAACCGTTCGGACTGGCAGGCGTGGCAGGCGATGCGGGGGGTGAACAGGTTGGTGCCGCAGTCCTCGCAGACCTGTCGGACCAGCCGCCGGTCGGCCGCACCGTCCCAGAACGGTTCGGTGAGGGGCGAGGGGCTCGGGAGGCCGATCACGACGTCGGGGCCTCGGCGAGCAGCAGGTGGGCGGCCTGCTTGGCGGGCATGCCGACGGTCACGCCACGGCGGCGGGCCGGCTCGTTGCAGGCGGCGATGATGCCGTCGTCGTAGCTGGAGCGGGCGTCGCCGATCGCGGCGGTGAGGGCCGAGACGCTGGCCCCGGCCAGGCCGTGCTCCTCCACGATCGCCAGCCCCGCGGTGCCCGAGTCGTTCTTGCCGCCGCCGCCGTCGGAGCAGATGAAGCCCCACGGGCGGAACTCCAGCAGGAACGACGCGCCGGACCGGCCGGTGTGGCCGGCGGTGACCAGGACGTTGCGGTCCCGGTCCTCGGGCCGGGCGAAGATGATGGAGTCGGTGACGACGACCTGGCGGCCGGTGGGTGAGGTCTCGACCACCTCGCGCCGGACCTTGGTGCCGACCTCGGTGTCGGAGGGGTCGGTGGTCAGCAGCAGCCGGGCGGCCTCGGCGACGGGCATGCCCCGGGTGACCCCGCACTGCTCGGCCAGGATGTTGACCCGGCTGACGATGCCCTCGTCGTACAGGTCCTGCCCGTTGCCGAGCTCGGCGGAGGCCCCGTCGGCGGCAACGGCAGGGATGCCGAGCGCCTCGAGGTAGTACAAACCCTGGATGCCGGCGGCGTCCTTGCCGATCCCCCCGTCGTGCCCGATGACCGCCCGGGGCCGGTGCGGCGCCATCAGCCTGGCGGGCAGCACCCCGATGTAGGACGCGGCGACGACCACGTCGCGGTCGGTGTTGGACGCGTCGACGTACCGGGCGGAGTCCATCGTGACGACACGCCGACCCCCCTCCTCCACCACGACCTCCTGCGGGTGCGGCTCGGACTCCAGCAGGTCACCCATGACGCTCTCCTCCACACGACTCGACATACACCCTGCCAAGCATAGAGGATATTCATGCGCATGGTTAAGTAGGAGTCTGCTACGACCCGCCGACCCCAGCACTGCACCGCCGCCGTGGACCAACAACGGGTGTGTGCTGCAAACCGCAGATCCCAGAGCTGCACCGCCGCAGGGCGCCGGCGATCCGTGGTGGCTCCCGCAGCGCCCCGATGCGAAGCGAGGGGTCGAGGAAGCCGCCGCGGATCGCCGGTTACGAGCCCGAGGACCCGACGAGCGGAGCGAGGACCAACAAGCATCGCCGGTCACGAGCCCGAGGACCGTGGCGGCGAAGCCGCCACCATGTGTCACGCGCCGCCGAAGTGCTCCCAGGACAGCTTGTGGGTCAGGACGTTGCTGTAGCGCTTCTCGAAGTACGTCAGCGTGTCGTCCATGTGGGCCTTCATCGCCGCTTCGCTGGCCTCGGGGTCGGCGGCGGCGACGGCGTCGGCGATGGCCTGGTGGGCCTCGAGCACAGCCTTGCGGAACCGCAGGGGGTAGTCGATGCCGAGGACGGTCCCGTCGGTGATCCAGTGCAGCGAGTTGATCAGGTAGCCGAAGATCGGGTTGCCCGACCCCCAGGCGATCAGGTCGTGGAACTGGCGGTTCTCGTCGAGGAAGGTGTCCCAGTCCGACAGGTTGGCGCCCATCCGCTCGACGGATTCCTGCAGGGCCTCGACGGTGTGGGCGTCATCGGCGCTGGCGGCCAGCCGGGCGGTGACGGGTTCCAGGCCCTGCCGCGCCTCGATGACCGACCGGAACTCCGTCCCCGCGAACTGCATCAGCAGGGCGAAGGTCGAGGCGAGGTGGCGCGAGTCGGGGGCCGCGACCGCCGGGCCGCCCTTGGGACCGGTCTTGATGGTCAACACGCCCTGCAGCTCGAGGTAGCGCAACGCCTCGCGCATGGTGCCGCGGCCGACGTTGAAGTCCTCCATGAGGACCCGCTCGGGGGGCAGCGGGTCGCCCTCGCCGAGTCCCTCCGCGGTGATCCGGTCGACGATCCCGGCGGCCACGATGGTCGCGGTCTTCTGCGGACGGCTGCGGGTGACGCTTCGAGGGGTGACGTCCAGACGTCGCCCGTCCCTGTCCCGCACTCCAGCCATCCCCGTACCTCTCGTTCGCGTATTCAGTCGGTTTATCACCCTCAACGTAACCGCTGGACCGCCCGACGGGGCGGCGGTATTGCGAACGGCTGTCAGCTGGCTCAGCCCCGCTGGTCGAACCGACGGCCGAGGTACTGGGAGATGATCCGGGTGCGCTGGATGGTCGGCGTGCCCCCGCCGAGGGCCCAGCCGTGGGCGTCCCGGTGGTGCCGCTCGACGTGGTAGTCCGGGTGGTAACCGTACCCGCCGTGCAGCATCACGGCCTTGTCGGAGACCTTCTTGGCCATCTCGTTGGCGAAGCACTTCGCCATCGACGCCTGCAGCGGATCGGGGGTGCCCCGGCCGGCTGCGGCAGCGGCCCGCCAGATCAGCAGCCGGGCGGCCTCGACCTGCAGGATCATGTCGGCCAGCTGCTCCTGCACGGTCTGGAACTCGATGATCGGCTTGCCGAACTGGTGGCGTTCCTGCACGTAGGCGGCGGTGCGGTCGACGCAGGCCTGGCCGATGGCGAGGCTCATGGTGGAGTTGCCCAGCCGCTCGATGGAGAACGCCTCGAACAGCTGCTTGAACCCGCCGGCGGGGATGATCAGGTTCTCCGCCGGGACGCGGACGTTGTCGAGGAACATGTCGGCCGACGGGATGCCGCGGAAGCCCATCATCTGTTCCTGAGGGCCGAACGTCAGGCCCTCGGCGTCCTTGTCGACGACGACCGCACCGATGCCCCGCGCGCCCGGGTTGTCGTCGAGGCGGACGTAGATCAGGTACTGCTCGGCGTGGCCGGCGCCGGAGCACCAGCGCTTCATGCCATCGATGACGTAGTGGTCCCCGTCGAGCCGGGCGGTCGTGGTCAGGTCGGTCGCCGCGGACCCGGCGTCGGGCTCGGAGATCGACACGGCCAGGGTCGACTCGCCCCGCACGATGGGCGGCAGCAGCCGCTCCTTCTGCTCGTCGGTGCCGAACAGCTCGATGACGCGGGTGGGGCCGGTGTTGGCCTCGAAGACCTGGAAGGCCACGATCTGGTTGCGCTTGGCCAGCTCTTCCACGACGAGCAGGGCGTCGAGCAGCTCGCCGCCGGCGCCGCCGTACGCCTCGGGGATGGCGATGCCGAGCAGCCCGAGCTCGGCCAGCGCCGTGCGGTCGGCGTCGGGCAGGAACGTGGCGTCGCGGTCCCACTCCAGCGCCTTGGCGGCCCAGCGTTCGTCGGCCACCCGGCCGGCCATGTCCCGCAGCGCCTGCTGCTCCTCGGTCAAGGTGAAGTCGATCACGGCACGCCCGTCCATCTCCGACGCCCCCGACGGGCGCCACGCTAAATAGGGATATTCATGAGCATAGTTGACCGCGAAGGGTCGGGCCAGCGACACATCCCCGACAACGAGGATCGGGCGAGCCCGTGGGCCCGCCCGATCGTGGAACTCCGTGCCGAGGGCTAGGCCCGGTACCCCTCCAGCAGGAGGGTGGCGATCTGCTCGGCGACCTCGTCGGTGGTCATGGCGCCGTTGGGGTCGAACCAGCGGTGGGCCCAGATCGAGGCGCCCAGGAGGGTGGCGGTGGCCAGCGCCGGGTCGACGTCGGTGAACTCGCCGGCAGCGACCCCGTCGATGTAGATCTGGCGGGCGACGCGGGTGTACTCGCGTTCGCGGTCGCGGATGGCCTCCTCGCGTTCGGCCGAGAGCAGGCCGCGCTCGTTGTAGAAGACGCTGTTGGCGTCGAGGTTCTCCAGGATGACCCGGGTGTTCTCCACCAGCAGGTCGTGCATCTTCTCCGTCGGCGTCAGGTCGGTGGCGGCGACGGCCTCCATCCGCTCCAGCCCGCTGTCGACGATCTCGTCGACGATGGCGAAGAGGATGTCCTCCTTGGACTTGAAGTAGTAGTAGATCGCCGGCTTGGTGAAGCCGATGCGATCAGCGATGTCGTCCAGCGAGGTGGCGTGGTAGCCCTTCTCGCGGAACAGCTCGGTGGACACGTCGATGATCTGCGCCTTGCGCCCCGTGCGCTTGCGCTTGTCGACCTTGCCCGGCGCTGCCTTGGTCGTCGATGCCATCCTCGTTACCCCACTCCATCCCGGTCGCCCCACCCGAACTCGATCCCCGTGAGTATGACCGAGCGGGTGTCACGGGGGTCGATGATGTCATCCACGAACGTGTGCGCCGCGGATTCCCATGCGGCGGACTCGTCGATCCACTCCTGGGTCAGCTCCATCTCCAGCTTGTCGCGGGCCTCGCGGCCGCCGTCGGCCTCGGCCTGCTCCAGCATCCGCCGGTTGACGGTGACGACGCCGGTCTCGGGGGCCATGAAGCCGAGCTCGGCGATGGGCCAGCAGACCAGCAGGTCGGGGAGGGTGGGCCGGCCGCCCATGGCGTAGTGGCCACCGCCGAAGGCCTTGCGGACCACGACGGCGACGTGCGGGACCTTGGTGCGGGCCAGCCGGGCGACGAGCCGCTCGTACCACTGCACGATGCCCTGCCGCTCGGCCTGGATGCCGATCATCAGGCCGGGCACGTCCTGCAGGAAGACCAGCGGCAGGTTGAACGTGTCGCACATGTCGATGAAGTTGTGCGCCTTCTCCAGCGCCCGGGCGTCCAGCGCGCCGGCGCCGTGGCGGGGGTTGTTGGCGATGATGCCGACGGCCTGCCCCTCCATGCGGACGAACGCGGTGATCAGGGCCTTGCCGGCCTCGGGACGCCACGGCAGGAACGTGTCGGCATCCACGATCGCGTCGATGACGTCGTGCATGTCGTAGGCCTGCTTGGGGTTGGTCGGCACCACGTCGAGGAGGGTCTCGCGGTCCAGGCGTGGTTCGACGGCCGGGGCCCGCGGCGCGGGCCGGGCGGCGTTGTTGGGCAGGTAGGACAGGTAGGCGGCGATGGCGTCGAACGCCTCGTCCTCGGTCGGGACGACCAGGTGGGCGGTGCCGATCTCCTGGGCGTGCTCGGGGCCGCCGAGCTCCTGGTCGGTGACCTTCTCGCCGATGGCGGACTCCACCACCGACGGGCCGGACAGCGCGATGGAGGACGTCTCGGTCATCACGATGATGTGGGCGGTCCCGGCGTGCAGCGCGGAGTCGCCGTAGCCCGGGCCGAGCACCGCCGCGATGCGCGGGATCTCGGGGTAACCCTCGGGGGTCTGGAGGAAGGAGGAGAAGTCGAACGGCAGGCCCGAGAACCGCCAGCCCATGACGTCGGGGATGCGTCCGCCGTCGGCGTCGCACAGCAGGATCAGCGGCAAGCCCTTCTTGGCCGCGTAGGCCGCGATGCGCCCCTGCTTGCGCATGCTGATCGGGGCGGTGGTGCCGGCGAGGGTGGTGGCGTCGATGCCGATGAGGCAGACCTTGCGGCCGTCGATGCGACCGAAGCCGGTGACGCAGCCGTCGCCCGGGATGGGCTTCTCCTTGCGCAGCTCGGGCTCGGCCAGCATGCCGATCTCGTAGAAGCTGCCCTCGTCCAGGACGCCAGCGATGCGCTCCCGGACGGTCAGGCGGCCGCTGTCGTGGTGGCGCTGCACCTTCTCGGGGCCGCCCATGGCGAGGGCGATGTCACGGCGCTTCTGCAGCTCCTCGAGCCGCTCCTGCATCGTCGGGGGGGTCGGTCGGTCCACGGTGGTCACCTGTCACGGAAGGCGGGCTGGCGGCGCTCCACGAAGGCGGCGACCCCTTCCCGCTGGTCGTCAGTGCTGTGCAGCAGGGCGGTGGCCTCGACGGAGTAGTCATAGCCCTCCGCCGAACCACGGTTGAGGATGGCCTTGGCCACGCGCAGGGCGGTGGCGGGCTTCTCGGCGGCCCGGTGGGCGAGCCGCATGGCCTCCTCCACGTGCTGGCCCTCCTCGGTCACGGTGGTGACCAGGCCGGCCAGCCGGGCCTCCTCGGCGCCGAGCCTCGCGCCGGTGAAGATCATGAGCTTGAGCCAGTGGAGGTTGGTGTTGGCGTGGCCACGGACGACACCGAGGCCGGGCATCAGCCCGACGGCGGCCTCGGGGGTACCGAAGCGGGCGGTGGTGTCGCAGACGACGAGGTCGGTGACCATCGTCAGCTCGCAGCCGCCGCCGAGGGCCCAGCCGTGGACGGCAGCGATCGTCGGCTTGGGGAAGACCTCCCAGGCGCGGTAGGCGGCCATGGCGAGGTGCTGGTAGCGGCGGCGTGCGGGGATGTCGGCCAGCTCGCCGAACCCGTCGATGTCGCCACCGGCGCAGAAGTTGTCACCCGCGCCACGGACGACGAGCGCACGGACGGTGTCGTCGGCCTCGGCGTCGTCGAGCAGCCGGACCACGTCGGTCCAGAACTCGTAGGTCAGCGCGTTCAGCTTCTCGGGCCGGTCGAGCGTGACGACGCAGACGCCGTCCTCCACCCCCACGCTGAGCATGCCGTAGCTGTTGTCCAACTCGTGCCTCCTGCGGCCCCGTATTCGGCTCTGGTTCCGGGCCGGAACAATTGATTACTTAACAGTAGGTCAATACGGTGGGGAGGTCAACGCGTCCCCCCTTCGGCGGGGGTCGTCGCCACCCCGAGGAGCCCCCTGATGGAACCGTTCGTCGCGCTGATGCGCCGGTACTGCATCGACTACACCTGCGTCCACGACCAGTCGGTGACGGCCGACCTGATGCGCGAGGACTACCGGGTCGTGATCTCGGGTCGGACGCTGGACATGGCGACCTACACCGACGCGGTGTCGGCGGCGTTCGCCCGCTACCCCACCCTGGTGCTGACGGTGCACGACATGATCCTGTCGGGCAACCGGCTGGCCATGCGGTTCAGCGAGCACGGCGCGCCGGTCGGCGAGCCGGGGGCGCTGGCGGTGTGGCCGGGCATCTCCACGTACGAGTGGGACGGCGAGCGACTGCGGATCTGCCGGGTCGAGCAGGACTTCCAGGGCAGGGACGAGCAGTCGACCGGTTCGTTCACCGCGCCGCTGGAGCCGGGCCATCCCGACCCCTGGGCCACGACCGTGGACACCCCCGGCGACCCCGCGACGGAGCAGGCGTTGCGGGCGTGGCTGGACGCGCTGGCGGCCGACTCGTCGGCGGCGTTGTCGGCCGACGGCGTGCGGCTGATGGAGACCGGCGACGGCGCGGCGGTGCTGGAGGGGCTGTCGGTGGAGGTCGACGACCTGTTCACCGCCGGCGACCGGGCCGCGGCCGCCGTGACCCTGCGAGGCACCTACGCCGGCGGGCTGCCCGGCGTGTCGGACGAGGCGCTGGGCCTGGAGGGGCGCATGCAGGCCACCCTGATGGCCCGCGTGGCCGACGGCGCGGTCACCGAGCTGGAGATGGTCCGCGACCGCTGGGGCCTGGTCCGGCGCCTCCGCAAGGCGCTCGCGACCGGCTGAGCAGCCGGGGAGCGGCGGGGCGCCGCCCTCCCCGACGCGTGTCGGGCAATCACCACGGGCGGCCCAACACCCGACGAACGGGCTAGCCCCGGTCGGCGAAGGGGGCGGGGCGGCGGGGGAGGTCGGCCAGGCGACCGCCCTCGGCGGCCAGCCGGCGAAGCTCCGGGCCGGGCTCGAACGCGTCGCCCAGGACGTCGCAACGACGGACGATCTCGGTGGCGCCGACCTCGTCGGCCCAGTGGAACGGCCCGCCGAGCACACGGGGGAATCCGATGCCCAGCACCGCCGCGACGTCGCCGTCGTCGGGGTGGCAGATCGTGCCGTCGGCGTCGCAGCGCCAGCACTCCGTCGCGAAGGCCAGCAGCAGCCGCTCGCCGACCACCGTGGCGTCCACCTCCGCCGGCGTCACGCCGAGGAGGCCCAGCACGTCGGGGTTGGGGCCGACGCGTTGCCCCTCGTCGTAGCTGTAGAACCCACGGCCCTGCCGGCGCCCCTCCACGCCCGCGGCCATCAGCGTCTCCAGGGCCTTGCGGACCCCGGCGACGTCCAGCCGGTCGGCCATGACGGGTTCGGCGACCTGCGTGATGCTGGCCTGCACCACCAGGTTGAGGGTGGCCTCGTCGGTGGCCAGCAGCGGCCCGACCGGGAACCCGACGGCCTGCGCGGCACGGTCGATCGTCGCCACGTCCACGCCGTCGAGCAGCAGGCGGATGCCCTCGGCCAGCCAGCGGGCGTACACACGGGAGGTCATGAAGCCGGGCGCGTCGCCGACGACGACGGGCACCTTGCCCAGCCGACGGCCGAGCGCGGCGGCCCGCTGGGTGGTCTCGGCCGCTGTCCCCGCGTGGGGGATCAGCTCGACCAGCGGCATGCGCTCGACCGGGGAGAAGAAGTGCATGCCGAGGAACCGCTCGGGCCGGGTGACCGAGGCGGCCAGCGACGCGATCGGGATGGCGGAGGTGTTGCTGGCGATCAGCGTGTCCTCGCCGACCTCGTCGCTCAGGGCGCGCAGCACCTCGTCCTTGATCTCGGGGAGCTCGAAGACGGCCTCGACGACGGCGTCGACCTCGCCGAACCCCTCCCACTCGGTGGTGTCGGCCCAGCGGTCGACCCGCGGGTCCTCACCCTCGGCCGGTGCGGTGCGGGACAGGACCTTGTCGCGGTAGGCGCGGGCGCGGCCGAGGGAGTCCTCGGCGACGTCCCGGACGATGGCGTCCAGGTCGCGGCTGACAGCAGTGGAGGCGATGCCGGCGCCCATCTGCCCGCCACCGACGACGCCGAGCCGCTCGACGGGGGCCCCGCCGCCACGGCTGCGGCGCTTGACGTCGTCCTGGGCGCTGAACAGGTGCAGGGCCGCGCGGGATTCCGTCGAGCGGAGGAGGGAGAGGAAGCCGGCGCGTTCGGCGGCCAGGCCCGCGTCGAGCCCCTCGGCCACCCCGACGGCGACGACGTCGAGGATCGTGGCGGCCGCGGTCGACAGGCCTCGACGGGACCCGGCGAGCTCCTCACGGGTCGACGCGATCAGGGCCACATCACCCTCCGACGCGACGGGGTCGGCCACCAGGTCGGTGCCGGCCAGCGACGCCGCCACCTCGACGGCCGCGTCGACCAGCTCGTCGGCCGGGACGACGCGGGCCACCAGCCCGCCGGCGTCCTCGACGGCGACGGGCTTGCCGGACGTCAGCATGGCCAGCGCCCGGTCGAGCGGGACGAAGCGGCGCAGCATCTGGGTGCCACCGCCGCCGGGCAGCAACGACAGGCCGACCTCGGGCAGCCCCAGCTGCGCACCGGGGACGGCGACGATGGCGTGGCCGGCCAGCGCCAGCTCCAGCGCCCCACCGAAGGCCGAGCCGTTGACGGCGGCGACCATCGGGGTCGACCCGCGGGCGATCCGGGCCATCAGCTCGTGCACCCCCGCGAGGAAGTCCTCGGCGTCGTCGCTGGCAGCCAGCTCGGGCAGCCAACGGATATCGGCCCCGGCCCCGAACGAGCCGTCCTTGCCGGACGCCAGGACGAACGCGTCGATGCCGTCGTCGGCCAGCACGTCGTCGACCTCACGGCGCAGGTCGGTGAACAGCCGCTCGTCCACGACGTTCATCGACGACCCCGGGCGGTCCATGGCCAGCACGGCCACACGGCCCCGGTCGTCTCGGCGTACGCAGCGTGTCTCGGACATGGTCGGTGACCCCTTCGTGGTGGCTGGCACGGCGGCGGGCTACAGCCCCATGGAGCGACCGATGATCTCCTTCATGATCTCGGTCGTGCCGCCGTAGATGGTCTGGATCCGGCTGTCGACCCACGCCCGCGCGACGGGGTACTCGGCCATGTAGCCGTAGCCGCCGTGGACCTGGACGCACTTGTCGACGATCTGCTGGCAGAGCTCCGTGGTCCACCACTTCGCCTTGGCGGCGTCGACGTCGGACAGCCGCCCCTCGACGAAGTCCATCAGCAGGCGGTCGACGTAGGTGCGGGCGACGTCGACCTGCGTCTGCAGCTCGGCGAGGGTGAAGCGGATGTGCTGGAAGCTGCCGATCGGGCTGCCGAACGCCTGGCGCTGCGTGGCGTACTCCACGCTCGTGGCGACGGACCGTTCGGCCTGGGCGACGGCCTGCACGGCGATGGACAGCCGCTCCTGGGCCAGGTTGCCCATCATGGCGTAGAAGCCCGTGCCCTCCTCCCCCAGCCGGTTGTCGACCGGCACGCGGACGCCGTCGAAGAACAGCTCGGAGGTGTCGGCGGCGTGCTGGCCGACCTTGGCCAGCTTGCGTCCACGGGAGAACCCGTCGCGGTCGGCCTCGATCACCAGCAGGCTGATGCCCTTGTGCCGTTCGCTCGGGTCGGTCTTGACGGCGGTGATGATCAGGTCGGCGTTCTGGCCGTTGGTGATGAAGGTCTTGGCGCCGTCGACGACGTAGTGGTCACCGTCGAGGCGGGCGGTGGTGGCGATGCCGGCGACGTCGGAGCCGGCACCCGGCTCGGACATGGCCAGCGCGAGGATGGTCTCGCCGGAGATGGCGCCGGGCAGCCAGCGTGCCTGCTGCTCCTCGGTGGCCAGGTGCAGCAGGTAGGGCAGGGCGATGTCGGCCTGCAGCGACAGGCCGAGGCCAGCGGACAGGACGTCGGCCTCGGCGAGGCACTCGGAGATGATCGCGTTGTAGCGGAAGTCGGTCATGCCGCCGCCGCCGTGCGCCTCGGGTGCGGCGATGCCGAGCAGCCCGGCCTGGCCGGCGGCGGTGAACAACGAGCGGTCGACCCGGCCCTGCGCCTCCCACGCCTCCCGGTTGGGCACGACCTCCTTCTCCACGAACCGCCTGACGGCGTCACGGAAGTGGAGGTGCTCCTCCTCGAAGATGGTGCGTTCCACGGTGGCTCCTCGCGGGCTGCCCTCGGCTCGTCCGGCAGCCCGGTCGTTCTGGCATGGTGCTGGAGTCGACTGGTTACTTACTGGTAAGTCGATCGTAGACGGCGTGGGCTCCGACGTGCAAGGATCAACCAAGTGTTTGGTTGTGCCGGGGACCGACCGGTGCACCGCTGACGCAGAGGAGCCGGGAGCCCATGGGCAACAACGTCGTCGTCGTCGGGTCGGGGGCCGCTGGCCTCGCGGCCGCGCTGTCCGCCGCGGGAGAGGGGGCTGCAGTCACGCTGCTGGAGTCGACCGCGAGCGTCGGCGGGACCACCGCCCTGTCGGGCGGTGTGGCGTGGCTGCCCGCCAACGACCTGGCTGAGGCCGCCGGGTTCCCCGACACCGCCGCAGACGCGCGGCGGTACCTGCGCGGGCTCGCGCTGGGCGACGTCGACGAGGACCTGGTCGACACCTTCGTCGCCGACGCCGGGGCGACGGCGAGATGGGTGCAGGCGGCGACCGATCACGAGTGGGTGGCCCTGGGGTACCCCGACTACCACTGCGAGCTGCCCGGCGGGCGCGAGGGCGGCCGGTCGCTCGAGCCGATGCCGTTCGCGCCCGCCGACGACGTCGCCGCGCTGGTGCGGCCGCCGCTGTCGTGGCGACTGCCGATGACCCAGCACGAGATCATCGCCAACGCCCTGGACCGAAAGGTGTTGACCCGCCGCCAGCAGGAGGGGGTGCTGACGATGGGCGCCGCGGTCGTCGCGAGCCTGCTGGCGGCGGTGCAGCGGGGGGGTGTCGACGTGCGGACCGAGGCACCCGCCGAGGGACTGCGGCGCGAGGGCGACCGTGTCGTCGGGGTGACGTTGCCCTCGGGTGAGGTGGTCGATGGCTCGGTCGTGCTGTGCACCGGCGGGTTCGAGCGGGATCCGGCGCTGGCCAGGGCGTTCCTGCGCCATCCCTCCCCCGCACCGACCGGCGCACCCGGGGCGACGGGTGGCGGGTTGCGGATGGCCATGGCGGCCGGGGCGGCGCTGGGCAACATGTCCGAGGCGTGGTGGTGCCCCGCGATGGCGATCCCCGGCGAGCAGGTGGAGGGGGCGCCGCTGCACCGCCTGCTGCTGGCGGAGCGATCCCGTCCGGGCGCCATCATGGTCGACGGCCGCGGGCAGCGATTCGCCAACGAGGCGCAGAACTACAACGACGTCGGCCGGTCCCTGCACGACTTCGACCCGGGCGCGTTCGGCTTCACGCGGGACCCGTCGTGGCTGGTCGTCGACGGCGGCTACCGGCGGACCTATCCCATCGGGCCGCTGATGCCCGGCGAACCGGACCCCGGCTGGCTCGTCCGCGCCGACACGGTGGAGGGGCTGGCGGCGGCCATCGACGTCGACCCGGCCTCGCTGTCGGCGACCGTCGCGGCGTTCAACGAGGCCGCGACCCGTGGCGAGGACCCCGTCTTCGGACGTGGCCGCTCGGCCTACGACCGGTTCGTCGGCGACCGAAGTCTGGACCAGCCGACCCTGCGTCCGCTCGATGACGGGCCCCTGTACGCCGTACGGGTGATCCCGGGGACGCTGGGCACCAAGGGCGGCCCCCGTACCGACGTCGACGGTCGGGTCCAGCACGTGGCGGGCGGACCGATCGAAGGGCTGTTCGCCGCCGGCAACGCCGCGGCCAGCCCGCTCGGCATGGCCTACCCGGGTGCGGGCGGGACCATCGGCCCGGCGCTGGTGTTCGGGCGCCGGGCGGGGGCGGCAGCCGCCGGGGGTTGACCCCGGCGGCGGGGTGTCATGCGCGCTTGCCCGAGGCGCCCTGGACGACGCCGAGCAGCAGGACGGCGGCGACGACCGAGGCGATGAACCCGATGATGTTCAGCTCGAAGATCGAGCCGGTCCCGATGAGGTTGGCGAGGAGCCCACCGATCACGGAACCGACGACCCCGAGCAGGAGGGTTGCGCCGAGGCCGAGGCCCTGGCGTCCGCGGGTGAAGAGCCGGGCCAGGGCTCCGATGACGAGGCCAGCGATGAGGAATCCGATCATGCTGGAGGATTACCCGCCCTCAAACCGAACGAGCCGTGGCCGGCGGACGCCCGGCACGGCCTAGCCGATCGTGGAGTCCAGGGTCAGGACCCGTTCGGCGATCAGCCAGCCGTCACCCGCGCGGGCCAGCACGTCGGTGTAGCGGCCGGTCGAGGGCAGGTGCAGGGTGCCGTCCTCCGTCGAGCCGACCAGCAGGTAGCTGGCGGCGCGGATGCGGTCGGGGTCGCCGTCGACGGGGTCGAGGACGACGTTGGTGATGATGTGGCGGCGCTGGGCGTGGGCGGTGGCGGCCCGCCGCTCGCCCATCGCCTGGCGGATCGCCTCCCGTCCCTCGATCGCGGTCGGCATCGCACCGACGGACCCGTTGATGGTGAAGGTTGCGTCCTCGGTGAAGCACTCGGCCATGGCGTCGATGTCGCCCTGGTCGTAGCAGTGGCCGTAGCGGTGCAGCAGGTCCATGGCCAGCAGGCGGTCCTCGACGTTCATGGCTTCGTGGCTCCTCTTGGGTGTGGGGGTTCGGGGTTCACAGGGTTCGGTCGTACGTGGCCTCGAGGGAGGCGATGATCCGGCCGACGGTCTCGGTCACGGGCGTGGGGACGCCGACCCGGCGCCCCTCCTCCGCCACGCCCAGCGCCAGGGCGTCGACCTCCGTCCGTCGGCCCGCGACGACGTCGGCGGCCATGGACGTGACGTGCGGGCCGACGGACGTGTAGGTGTCGACGCAGTGGGCGCGCAGGGCCTCGACGTCCAGCTCGACCCCGGCTGCGGCGGCGACCGCAACGACCTCCTCGAACATGTCGGTCCACAGCGACCATGCGTGCGGGTCACCGATCACATCGGCCACGGTCCGGCGCAGCGCCGCGGTCAGGCAGCCCATCGACGCGGCCATCGCCACCTTGCTCCAGATGACCCCGTCGGCCGACGGCAGGGCCCGTGCGGGCAACCCGGCCGCGACCAGGTCGGCGGCGACGTCGACGACCACATCGGGCACGCCGTCGACGACCGTTCGGGGCGGCCCCATCTCCGTCATCGACCGGCCGGCGGCGGTGGCCGGGGCCATCAGCACCACGCCCGGCGCGACGGATTCCGCCCCGACGGTTGTCGTCCCGGGGACCACCCGGTCGACGTCGAACACCTCTGCCAGCCGCCGGTCGTTGCCCAGGCCGTTCTGCAGGGTGACCGCCACTCCCCCGGGTGCCAGCGCATGGGCGACCGACCGGGCCGCGTCGACGGTCGCGAAGGACTTGCACATGAACAGCAGCACGTCGACCGGGGACAGGTCCTCGGCCGGGTCGGTGGTGGCGGCGACCTCCACGGTGGAGGGGGCGCCGTCTGGACGTCGCATCTCCAGCCCGTGCGCCCGGATGGCGTCGATGTGGTCCCGCCGGACGTCGACGAGGGTGACCGGATGCCCGGCGAGCGCCAGGTGGCCGCCGATGACGCTGCCCATGGCTCCGGCGCCGACGACAGCCCAGCTGCGCTGGCCGCTCACGTCGCCTCCTCCCGGATGACGCGGTCGAGGCCGGCCAGGAGCCGCTGCACCACGGTCGTGGCGGGGGCGTCGACCTCCAGGCGGTCGGCCCAGTCGGCCAGGGTCCCGTGGATGGCGTCGACCTCCGTGGGCCGGCCCCGTTCGACGCTCTGCAGCATGGAGATCCGCACCTCGGTCATGCCGGCCTCGACCATCGCCTCGCCGCGAGCTCGGATGGTGGCCAGCCCCTCCTCCCGCGGCATGTCGGCCAGCGACCGCACGGGGAGGATGTGTGGCCAGTCGTCGACCTCGACCCCCGCGGCCCTCGCCACGGCCACCCCCTCGACGACGAGGTCGAGGAAGACCTCCGCCAGCTCGGGGACGACGAACGCCCGGTGGAACGGCAGCCGGGTCAGCGCGGTGATGGCCATGGAGGGGGAGGCGTGGACCAGCTTGGACCACTCCACGGACCGGATGCGGTCGGTCGTCACGACCTCCAAACCGGCTCCCTCGATGTCACCGGCCAGGGTGGTGACGGCGGCGGGCTCGGTGGGCTCCAGCGGCCCGAGGAAGGTCGGGCCGGCGAAGGTGTGGGCCACGACCCCCGGCGACTCGAGGGTGCCGCCGACCATGCTGACCGCCCCGACGACAGCGGACGGGGCGCACCAGCCAGCCAGCGTGTCGGCGGCGGTCACCCCGTTCTGGATCGACATGGCCGCCGTCACCCCGTCGGCGAGGTGGGCGATGCCGTCCAGCACCTCCGCGGTGTCGGGAGCCTTGCAGGCCAGCACGACCGCATCGACGGGGTCGAGGCGGGACGGGTCGTGGGTGGCGCGAAGGGTCGGGTGGTCGACGGATCCGAAGGACCGCAGCTCCACCCCTCCCCTGCTCGTGACGGCGTCCGCGTGGGCCCGGCGAGCCAGCAGCTGCACGTCGTGGCCGGCCCGCGCCAGGACCGCACCGTAGACAGTGCCCAACGATCCGGCACCGGCGATCAGGTAGCTCGTCATCGAACATCCTCCCAGAGTCGACATTGAGGTTAACCATATGCATAATTGAACGCCAGCGGTGTCGTCCGTTGCACCGGTGTCGTCCAAGGAGCCCGTCATGCCCTCCCCCGCCGAGCAGATCGCCCTCGCCTGCCGAGGCCTCGCCACCTACGGACTGGGGTCCGAGATCGGTGGCCACGTGTCGATGCGCGACCCCGACAGCGACACCTTCTGGATGAACGTGCTGGACAAGACGTTCGAGGAGATCACCCCCGACGACGTCGTGCGGATCGACTTCGACGGCAACCAGGTCGACGGCGACCGGACGATCAGCCTGGGGGCGGACTTCCACCAGGGCATCTACGCCGAGCGCGACGACGTGCACGCCATCGTCCACACCCACGGCCCGTGGATCACGGCGCTGTGCGCGATGAACCGGCCGCCGAAGACCTACCACAACCTGGCCAGCTTCTTCGCCGGCGAGACCGCCATGTGCCCCGACGACGACTTCGAGTCCGTCGGCCCGGCCCTGGGGGGCAACCACACGCTGCTGATCCCCTTCCACGGCGCCATCTGCGTCCACGAGGACCTCGGGCAGGCCGTGTCGTTGATGGTCACCCTGGAGTACGCCGCGGAGCTCGACGTGCGGATCACCCCGACCGGGGCACCGGACATGCCCGAGGAGATGGTCGGCCGCGTGAAGGACCTCGTGACCCGCGCCAACTACCTGACCCACACCTGGGGCCTGGTGCAGCGCAAGGCGAGGAACGCGATGGCCGCCGCAGGCGAGGACCTCGGCGAGCTGGTCGCGTCGTGAGCCGCATCCGCCTGCTGCCCCCGGAGGAATGGACCCCCGAGCTGCGCGAGCTCGTGCAGCCCGAGGGGCGGACCGACCTGGAGCTCGGCAACGTCCGCATCTACGCGCACCGGCCCGAGCTGGCCGAGGCCTACGTTCGGTTCACCGGCGCGATCCGGTCGCGCAGCACCCTGCCGGCCCGGCTGATCGAGATCGTCCGGCTGCGGGTGGCGTTCCACAACCAGTGCCGCTCGTGCATGGCGATTCGCTACGCCGACGGGGTCGAGGCGGGTGTCACCGAGGACCTGGTCTGCTCGCTGGAGCAGCCGGAGGAGGCGCCGGACCTGACCGACGCCGAGCGGGCGGCGCTGCGGTTCGCCGACCTGATGGCCAGCGACCACCTGTCGATCAGCGACGCGACGATCGCCGACCTGCGCGAGCACTACAGCGAACCGGAGATCGTCGAGCTCGGCATGCACATCGGCCTGTACGTCGGCTACGGCCGGCTGTCGATGGCGTGGGACATGGTCGACGAGCTGCCCGATCGCTTCCACGAGCGGGAGGGGACGATCACCCCGTGGGGGTCCGACGCGACCATCGTGGGAGCCCGCAAGTGAAGGCATGGGAGGCGGTCGCCGCTGCGCTGGTGGCCGAGGGTGTCACCGAGGTCTTCGGGGTGATGGGCGACGGCAACCTCAAGCTGATCCCGCACCTGACGTCGGTGCACGACGTGCGGATGGTCGCCGCCCGCCACGAGTCGGCGGCGCTGGCGATGGCCGACGGATATGCCCGGACCAGCGGACGGGTCGGGGTGTGCTCGGTCACGCAGGGTCCGGGGTTGACCAACACGCTGACCGCGCTGATCTCCGCCCGGAAGGCCGGCACCCCCCTGGTGCTGCTGACCGGCGACACCCCGCACGGCGTGCCCGGCCTGCCGCAGGACTGCGACCAGGAGGCGCTGCTGGCCGCGGCCGGTGTGCCGGTGCAGCCGTTCTCCTCGGCCACCGCCACCGCGGACGTGGCGGCGGCGTTCGCCCGTGCACGCCGCGGGCCGGGCCCCGTCGCGCTGTCCATGCCGACGGATGTCCAGGACGAGGAGTCATCGGGTCCGTCGCCTGTCGCCGGGGTTCAGGAGGCGACGTCGGCACCGGTCGTCGA
Source organism: Euzebya rosea (assembly GCF_003073135.1). Lineage (NCBI taxonomy): Bacteria > Bacillati > Actinomycetota > Nitriliruptoria > Euzebyales > Euzebyaceae > Euzebya > Euzebya rosea. Next base: position 272,093 of record NZ_PGDQ01000006.1, on the reverse strand, counting down.
GCCCGACGAGGCCGCGCTGGCCGAGGCGGCGGCGCTGCTGCGGACCGCCGAGCGGCCGGTCGTGCTGGCCGGGCGAGGGGCGATCCGCGCCGACGCCCGCGAGGCGGCGATCGCGCTGGCCGACGAGGTCGGGGCGCTGCTGGCGACCACGCTGCCGGGCAAGTCGTGGTTCGACGGGCATCCGTGGTCGGTCGGCATCTGCGGCGGCTTCGCCACACCCCTGGGCGCCGAGCTGATCGCCGACGCCGACGTCGTGGTCGTGCTGGGCGCCGGGGTGAACAGCTTCACCAACCGGGCGGGGGCGCTGCTGCACGCACCCACCGAGCTGATCCACGTCGACGTCGACCCGGCGGCGGTCGGGCGGTACACCCCTGCGGCGGTCCAGGTCGTGGGGGACGCACGGCTCGTCGCGACGCGGCTGCGCGAGATGGTCGCCGGAGCCGGACCCGGCTACCGGACCGAGGCGGTGGCCGAGCGGCTGCGGTCCTTCGACCTGGGCGCAGCCCACGAGGACGCCGGGGCCGAGGGAGCGCTGGACCCGCGGACGGTCTGCGCGGAGCTGGAACCCCTGCTGCCGGCGAACCGCCAGCTGATCACCGACGGCGGCCACTTCTGCGGGTTCCCGGCGAGCTACCTGTCGGTGCCCGAGCCGTCGGCGTTCCTGTTCTCCCTCGACTTCGGGTCGGTGGGGCTGGGACTCGGGTCGGCGATCGGTGCGGCGGTGGCCCACCCCGAGCGGCTGACCGTGCTGGCCATCGGCGACGGCGGGCTGATGATGGGCCTCGGCGACCTCGAGACGCTGGCCCGCGAGCAGGTGCCGATGCTGGTGCTGGTGTTCGACGACGGGGCCTACGGCGCCGAGCTTCACTTCCTGCGGATGCTCGGACTGCCCGAGGAGCAGTCGTTGTTCACCACGCCCGACCTGGTCGCCGTCGCCGAGTCGGTCGGCGCCCGCGGCGTGCGCATCGACACCCTCGACGACCTGAAGGCGCTGGCGGCGGAGTGCGTGGACCTGCGCGAGCCGTTGGTGGCCCACATCCCGGTCAACCGCGACGTGCGGGCCGGCTGGCTGGAGGAGGCGTTCGCCCGCAAGGTCGGCGAGTAGGTTCTCCGGCGTGTCGAGCCGCCCGCTGCGCCTTCGGACCTACCTGGCGCCGAGCATCCCCGCCTCGCTCTTCGAGGCGCTGGCGGACCACCTGGCGGCCTCGCTGGGCCGTGCGGTCGACCTGTCGTTCGACGCCACTCGGTCGGGGCCCCGGGCCGGCGAGCCCGAGCCGTTCAGCAGCGGCGAGGTCGACGTGGCGTTCGTGTGCGCGACGTCGTGGGTGTGGCTGACCGCCGTCCCCGATCCGCCGATCCGCCTGGTGGGTGCCGCGTGGGTGCCGCTCGACCCGCGGAGCAAGGGGCAGCCCGTCTACTTCGGCGATGTCGTGGTGGGACCGGGGGGCCCGGCGACCCTCGCCGAGCTACCGGGACGCCGCATCGCCTACAACGACGACGTCAGCCTGAGCGGCTACCACAGCCTCCGCCTCGCCCTCGTGCAGGAGGGCATCGACGTCGACGCGGTGGACTTCGTCCGGTCGGGCTCGCACCTGCGATCCCTCCAGCTGCTGTGCGCTGGTGCGGTGGAGGCTGCGGCCATCGACTCCACGGTGTGGCACCGCGTCAGCCGTCGTGACCCCGAGCTCGACCTCGTCGCCATCGCGGCCCTCGGCCCCCATCCGGTGCAGCCGGTTGTTGCCCGGACCGGGCTCGCCCCGGCCGTGCGGTCAGCCGTTCGTCGGGCGCTGCTGACCGCCGACCGCGTCACCGCGGTGCGGGCCGAGCTGGCCGAGGCACAGCTGCGCCGCTTCGTCCCGGTGGACGACACTCGCTACCTGGCGCTGGCCGAGCGGATGGCCCGCACGGCGTGACCTCCAAGCGGTGTGGACGCGGTCAGTCGATGTCCGCCGCGATGCGGTCCGGATCCTCCCCCAGCGCCATCAGGATCTTGCGGCAGGCACGGCCGAGGACCGCCTGCTCCTCGACGGTCAGGGGATCGAACAGCCGCTGTCGCACCTCCTCGACGTGCCCCGGCGCGGCCTCGACCAGGGCCGCCATGCCCTCGTCGGTCAGGACGGCGAGCTGACCCCGCTTGTCGCTCGGGCATGCGGCTCGGTGCACCCACCCCAGCGCCTCGAGCTTGGACACCGCATGGGACAGCCGTGACTTCGAGGACAGGGTCCGAACCGCGAGCTCGCTCATGCGGAGGCTGTGGTCCTCCTCCGACGACAGGTGGACCAGGATCTCGTAGTAGGAGTGGGGAATGCCGGCGTCCTCGCGCATCTGGCGGTCCAGCGCCTCCTCCACCAGCCGCGTGGCGGAGATGTAGAGGCGCCACGTCGACTTCTCCTCGTCCTTCAGCCATCGGGGTTCGTCCATGCCGCCATCCTAGTTTTTTGTTGAACGCTTGACAACAGGCGGTCGGCGCGGCAGTCTGTGGGAAGTTAGTCAAACGCTCAACCACTTGTTCCCCGGAGTCCCCCATGTCCCTCACCCCAGTGGCACCCGCCGTCGGTCGCGAGCCGGCCGCCACCATCCGCCAGCAGGTCGTCGTGCCGATGGCGTTCCCCGACGGCTACGAGGTCGAGGGTGTCGTCACGACCTTCCACGGCCTCGTGGACGGCCGCGAGCACCTCGCCTGGACGTTCGGGACGCCGGGTGAGGTCGCCCTCGTCCGACCCCACTCGGAATGCCTGACCGGCGACGTCTTCGGGTCGGCCCGCTGCGACTGCGGTCCCCAGCTGCGCGAGGCCGTCGAGCGGATCGCCACCGCCGGCGGCCACCTCCTCTACCTGCGCCAGGAGGGCCGCGGGATCGGCCTGTACGAGAAGCTCGACGCCTACGCCCTGCAGGACAGTGGCCTGGACACCTACGAGGCCAACCGAGCGCTCGGCCACCTCGATGACCAGCGCGACTACCGCGTGGTCGAGCAGATGCTGACCGCCCTGGGGGTCGGCGGCGTGGAGCTGCTGACCAACAACCCCGACAAGGTCAGCCAGCTGACGGCCCTGGGCGTCGACGTCCGCGGCGTCCGCGCGACCGGCGTGCACCTGTCCACCGCCAACGAGCGGTACCTCGACGCGAAGGTCCGTCACACGGGCCACACCATCAACCTGCCACTCGCCGTCTGAGGACGGCACACCCCCGAAGGAGCAACGACATGGGCGTCCACCGCCTCAACCACGCCGTCCTGTACGTCCGCGACGCCGACCGCACCGCCACGTTCTACGAGCAGGTCTTCGACTTCCGGCGTGATCCGCTGCTGGTCATCCCCGGCGCGGTGTTCATGACCGCCCCCGACTCCACCAACGACCACGACCTCGGCTTGTTCAGCATCGGTGAACACGCGTCGGCCTCCCCCGCAGGACGCAGCGCCGTCGGCCTGTACCACCTCGCCTGGGAGGTCGACACCCTCGCCGACCTTCAGCGGATCGCCCAACGCCTTCAGGACGCCGGCGCCCTCAAGGGTGCGTCGGACCACGGCACCACCAAGAGCCTCTACGGCGTCGACCCGGACGGCATCGAGTTCGAGGTCGTCTGGCTGATTCCCGCCGAGGACATCACCGACGCCGACCGCCAGGCCCGCACCCGCATCGGCCGCCTCGACCTCCCCCGCGAGCTGGCGCGCTTCGGCACCGACACCCCAAGCGGCGTCGGCGTCAGCCGCTCCGCCTGACCGCGCTTGTCGGCACACCAGCGCGCAGCGCGGGTGAGACGACACACCCCCGAGGCGCGTCGGCTGACCGGCTCGAAGCGCCGGTGAGGGGACACGCGTTGACGAAGGCCCCGCCGCGATCGCGACGGGGCCCTCGTGTGGTGTACCCAGGGGGTGGGTCCGGTGTGCCTGCGGACGTGCCGCTAGGCAGATCTGGTGAGGTGCCTCCCGGCCCGGTAGCCGAAGACGCAGGCCGGGCCGAGGGTGCCGCCGGCGCCGCCGTAGGTCATCCCGAAGACCGATGCGGCCGCGTTGCCGGCCGCGTACAGGCCGGGGACCGGGTCGCCGTCGACGTCGAGCACCTGTGCGTCCGCGGTGGTCCGTGGGCCGCCCTTGGTGCCCAGCGCCGCCGGGTACACGCGGACTGCGTGGAACGGGGCGGTGTCGAGCGGACCGAGGCTGGCGGCGGTGCTTCCGGTCAGCGCCGGATCGCCCCACCACTGATCGTGCGCGCTCTCGCCGCGGTGGAAGTCGGGGTCGTGGCCGTCGGCGACGTTGGCGTTCCAGCGCGCGACGGTGTCCTCCAGCGCGGTCGGGTCGATCCCGATGTCGCTGGCGAGATCGGCGAGTGAGTCGGCGACGGTGATCCACGAGGGCGTCGGCCCGTCGCCTCGCCATGTGCCCAGCCCGTAGCGCTCGACGTAGCCGCGGTCGAAGACCATCCAGGCGGGCAGGTTGCTGTAGTCGAAGCGCACCGGGTCGATCTGGTGGAAGGCCGCACCGAAGGCGTTGTAGTTGGCCGACTCGTTGGCGAACCGTTTGCCGTCCCGGTTGACCATGATCGTGCGCGGGCGGGTGCGCTCGCCGTTGACCATCCACGGGATCGTGCGGCCGTGCTGGTCGGGCACGTCGATCGTGGCGGTCCACCACGCCTCTCGCATGGTCCCGAGCGACACCCCGATCCGCATCGCCATGCGAAGCCCGTCGCCGGTGTTGGTGGGCACCGACACCGGCCGCTCGAGCGGGCCGCGGAGGAACGCCCGCACCAGCTCCGGATCCCACTCGAACCCCCCGGTCGCCAGCACGACACCACGTCGCGCGCGCAGCTCCACCTCGCCGCCGGGGGTCGTTGCCGTCACGCCGACCACCCGGCCGTCCTCGACGACCAGGCGGACCGCACGGTGCTCGACTCGTGGCTCGACGCCACGGTCCAGCAACCCCTTGAGGAGCCGGCCGACCAGGGCCTGGCCCATGCCGCGTTCGTCGTGCTCCTGGCGGCGGGCGAGCTCGGCGGGCGGGACGCCGTCGGGAGCGGTGTGGCCCAGCGGGGTCTCCGACAGGGCCATGCTGACCCCGGCCGCGTTCGCGCCCAGCTGGCGGCCCACGGTCACCCGCGTCCGCCATTCCCCGAGCTGGTCGAACGGGAACAGCGCGGCCTGCAGCGACCGGCCGCCCCGGGGCTTCCCGCCGGGCTGCTCGGGCTGGTAGTCCGGGAAACCCGGCACCAGCTCGAAGGCCATCGGCGTGTTGGCCTCGAGGTACTCCACCATCTCCGCGCCCGTGTCGACGAAGACCTCGGCCATCGCCGGATCGATCATGCCGTTGGACAACGAGGCGATGTAGGCCAGCGCGTCCTCTCGGCTGTCGTCCAGGCCCGCCTCGTCGGCCTTGGGGTTGACGGGGATCCACAGGGCGCCGCCGGACCAGGCGCTGGTCCCCCCGACGAGATCGCCCTTCTCCAGGACGACCACGTCGGCGCCCTCGATGCGGGCGGTCAGGGCGGCGGTCAGGCCCGCCGCACCACTGCCGAGGACGATGACGTCGGTGGACTCCACGTCCGCTCCGGTGTCGGATCGGGGGGTGGTGGTCATCGACGTCATCGTCCCGGGCTTCTTCGCTCGTGCTACCGAACTCGGTTCGGCTAGCCGCCGGCGCCGTAGACGCCGTCGATGTCGCCGGCGTACTCCTCGAAGGGCTTGGCGGGCTCCATGAACTCGCCGTTCCACTCGAAGACTGCGGCACACAGCGACTGGTTGCCGTTGGTCCAGTCGACCTCGCAGGTCAGGCCGCCGGTGTCGAAGGGCGCCGAGGTGAGTGCGGCGTTCATCGAGTCCCAGCTGAGCTCGCCGGCGTCGGCCGCCGCACGCTCCATGGCCTCGGCCGCGATCAGGACCTCGTGCCAGCCGTCGGCGAAGTTGGTCTCGATCGCCGCGTCCTCCCACTCGGTACCAGCGACGAAGTCACGGATGGTGGCGCACATCTCGCAGTCGTCCAACGGGGACAGGAACGAGTGGGCACCGGCCAGCAGGTCGGCGGCCTCGGGCGGGCCCTCCTGGAAGATGGTGGCACCGGCAAGGCCGTGGATGCCGACCATGGGGACGTCGGTCAGGCCCTGCGTGACCATCTCGCTGATCATGCCGAGGCCGGTCTCCGGCGCACCGTGGAAGGCCACGTAGTTGAGGCCGTCGTTGTTGCGCATCTGGGCCAGCTGGGTGACGACGCCGGTGTAGTCGGGGGCACCGATGTTGATGGTCATGGCGCCCAGGTAGTTGCCGCCCTGCTCCTCCAGCGTCTGCTGGATGTAGGCGTTCCACTCCGCACCCGAGGGGACCTCGAGGTGGACCACGGCAACGTTGGCGTCCTCGATGGCGCCGACCTTCTCCGCGATGTAGGCGACGGCCACGTCGGCCTCGTCACCGTAGTGGGCGAGGTTGTTGTAGACGTTGGGGACCTCGAGCTGGGCGTCCACCGTCTGCGGCGGGCTGATCAACGGGATGCCGGTGCTGGCGAACTGGGGCAGCAGCGACACGCAGTTGCCGCACTGGATGATCGACAGGACGGGGTTGTCGGAGGTGATGGCGGCGAAGTTGGTCGCCATCGTCTCGGGGTTGTACTGGTCGTCCTGGACGGCCAGCTCGAGCTCGCGTCCGAGGACGCCGCCCTGCTCGTTGAGGTAGGCCACGGCGGCTTCGGCACCCTCCAGGTTGAAGCCCTGGGCGGCGGCGGTCGGGCCGGTCACGTCGCCGAGCCAGCCGATGCGGATGGTGTCGCTGTCGACACCGAAGTCCGGCGCATCCGGGACCGTGCCGGCGTCACCGCTGTCGGCACTCTCGTCGCCGCTGTCGTCGGCGTCGGCGTCGGCGTCCTCGTCGCCGCTGTCATCGGCGTCGGCTTCGGTGGCGTCCGACGTCTCCTCGGCGGTGTCGCCGGTGTCCGTGGACTCCTCGGCACCTCCGTCATCACTCGAGCTGCAGCCCGCGGCCACGATGGCCAACAGCCCCACCAGCACTATCCAACGACGTGTACGCATCTTCGGCTCCAGACCCTTGCTTGTAGTGGAACGATGAACCACTTCTTGACCGTGGCCCTCTCCGTCCGACGGACGGCGCTTACCAACCGGTCAGTAAGCTACGAGGATCATAATAGGCCCCGGACTGAACCGTCAACGGTTTCACGAGGCCAATTCAAACGATTGTCAGGTTGGCAGGCCACTCAGGCCAAGTGGTGTGGCCCGAGGTCGACCACCGACCGCACGCCCATCAGCGCGAGGGTCCGGTCCAGCTCGGTCCGGAGGATGTCCAGCACCCGCAGCACACCGGTGGCGCCGCCGGCGCCCAGGCCCCAGACATACGGACGGCCGACCGACACGGCGGTCGCCCCGAGCGCCAACGCCTTGACGATGTCGGTCCCTCGCCGCACCCCGCCGTCGAGGATCACGTCGGCCCGGTCGCCGACGGCGTCGACCACGGCCGGGAGGGCCGCGACGGCGCCGACCATGCCGTCCAGCTGACGGCCGCCGTGGTTGGACACCACGATGCCGTCGACACCCATGTCGACGGCCCGCCGTGCATCCGCCGGCGAGACGAGGCCCTTGACCAGCAGCGGCCCCTCCCACTGCTCGCGCAGCCAGGCCAGGTCGTCCCAGCTCTGGCCGGGGTCGGTCATCTCCCTGTTGATCCACTCGCCGAGCGACGTTGCGCCCGACCCCCGGCCGAGCTCGGTGAAGTTGGCGAACGTCAGCGGCGGCCCCGTCAGGTAGTCGCGCACCCACGCGGGGTGGCGAGCGGCGTCCAGCAGGTTCGGCAGGCTCGGCCGTGGGGGCAACGTCATGCCGTTGCGCAGGTCGCGTTCGCGCTGGCCGACCACCGGCACGTCGACGGTCAGGACGATGGCGCTGTAGCCCGCCTCGCGTGCCCGGCGCACCAGGTCGGCGACGACCTCCCGGTCCTTCCACAGGTACAGCTGGAACCAGCGCGGGCCGTCGGTGCCGATGTCCTCGATGGTGCAGGACGACCCGGTGCTGAGGGTGAAGACGGTTCCCGCGGCGGCCGCGGCCCGGGCGGCACCCACCTCGCCGTCGGCGTGGGCGAGGCGCAGCAGCCCGGCGGGCGACAACATGACGGGGAACGACAGGTGCTGCCCGACGACGGTGGTGGACAACGTCCGGGTCAGGCTGCCGTCGAGCACCGTCGGGCGCAGGGCCACGTCGGCGAAGCCGCTGCGGTTGGCCCTGACCGTCGACTCGTCCTCGGCACCGCCGTCGATGAAGTCCGCGACCATGCGCGGCATGCGCCGGTGGGCTGCCCGGCGCATGTCCTCCACGGTCCTGATCGTGCTGACCCTCACGCGGCTTCCTGCCGGTCGAGTGGCATGGGGCGGCTCACTTCAGGGCGCGTGCAGCGGCGTCGGTCGGGGTGTCCACCCTCGCCCCGGTCGGCACGACCTCGGCGGCGAGCACCGCGTCCCACACCGGCTTCTCGGTGCCGGTCAGGGTGCCGTCGGCGACCGAGAGCGGCGCGGCCAGCACCCTGACGTCGTCGAGCTGCACGTCGAGGCGTGCGGCCGCGGTGTCGACGGCCCGGCGCAACAGCTCCTGCGACTCCGGCAGCGCGATCAGCGACCGGGCGGTGGTGAACCGCAGGCCCTTGTTGTTGGCCCAGCGCGACAGGGTGGCCTGGGCGGCCTCCACGACCGCGACGACGAACCCGTCCTCGACGGCGACGACGGCCTCGCGGATGTAGGGGGAGGAGCGCAGCCGGGCGGCGACCTGCTGTGCCGTCACGGTCCCGCCGCTGCTGGTCGGCACGTCGTCGCCGACCCTGCCGGTGACGACGAACCCGTCGTCGACGGACTCCGCGGAGTCACCGGTGCGCAGCCAGCCGTCGGTGGTGGCGTCCTCGCTGACGGAGGGCCCACGCAGGAGCAGCTCACCGTGCTCGACGCCGGCCTCGATGCCGGGGACCGGGGTCATGGCGGTTTCCCAGCCGACGGTCCCTGCGGTGGTCGCCATGGCGAACCCGCCGACCTGCGCCATCGAGTAGGCACGGCGCAACGTGACCCCGAGCGCGGCGTAGAACGCCACTGCCTCGGGTGAGATCGGCGTGCCGCTGACCAGCAGCCAGCGCACCTGGTCCAGGCCGAGCTTGCCCAGGACGTGCCGGCCGACGAGCGCCCGCGACACGCCCGAGGGCTGGGGGGTTCGTCCCTCCTCCACCGCGGCACGCAGCTTGGCGTTCCACGACTTGAGCACCATGCCCTTGAGCCCGGTGGTGGCCTGCATGCGCAGCCGCACGTCGGTGGCCAGCTCCTCGGCGAAGCGGGGGGTGAGGTGCAGGTAGGTGGGGGCGATCTCGACCATCGCCTGCCCGACGCTGGCCCGCGACTCCGGCAGCACCAGCGTCGCCCCGGACAGCAGCGCCGGGAACACCGTGGCGCCACGCTCGACGGGGTCCGACAGGGGGCGGAACGACATGACCCGGTCGCCCGGGCCGAGGTCGAACGCCTCGATCGTGGCGCTGGCCGCCGCGGCCAGGTTGACGTGGCTGAGCAGCACCGGGGCGGGCAGCGCGAAGGTGCCCGAGGTGGTGGTGCGGGCCGCGATGGCAAGCGGGTCGAGCTCGTCGGCGAGGGCCGTCATGGCGGTGCTCGGGGCGGTCACCGACGCGGCGTCGACCGCCGGGAAGGGGGCCAGGACGGGGGAGGCGTACTCCTGCACGCCGGCCGGGTCCAGGTAGTACATGCGCCGCAGCTTGGGCAGGGCACCGTCGTCGAGCAGCTCGAGGATGCCGTCGGCCGCGGCCTGACCCTGGACGACGGCCACGGCGGGCGGGCTGTCCTCCAGCAGGTGACGCACCCGGGGCAGCGGGGTGTTGGACGGCACGCCGACGACCAGCCCTCCGAGCAGCTGGACGGCGAGGTCGATGACGACCCGGTCCTCGTGGGGAGCCAGCACGAGGACGACGACGTCACCGCGGCCGACCCCGTCGTCCCGCAGGGCGGTGGCGGTGGCGACGACCCGGGCGACCAGCTCGGCGGAGGTGGTGGCGGTCCACAGGCCGAACCGCTTCTGCAGCACGGCCACGGAGTCGGGTGCGTCGGCCGCACGGGCGGCCAGGGGGGTCCAGATCGTCTCGAACATCACTCGGCTCCCAGGTAGGCCTCGACGACGGCGGGGGTCTGCTGGACCTCCGCCGGGGTGCCCAGCGCGATCGGTTCGCCGAAGTTCAGGGCGAGCACGCGGTCGGCGATGCTCATCACGACGGCCATGTCGTGCTCGATCAGCAGCACGGTGACGTCGAGCTCGGCACGGATCTCGTAGATGAAGCGGACGACGTCCAGCTTCTCCTCCACCGTCATGCCGGCCATCGGCTCGTCCAGCAGCAGCAGGTCGGGCTCCATCGCCAGCACGCGACCCAGCTCGATGCGCTTCTGCAGGCCGTAGGGCAGGTCACCCACCGGCTCGAACCGCAGGTGGGAGATCTCCAGCAGGTCCATGACCCGTTCGACGGCGGCGCGCGCCTCCACCTCTTCCTTCACGGCCTTGCGGGTCCGGAAGCCGGCAGCGAACACCCCACCGCGCTGATGGATGTAGCGGCCCAGCATCATGTTGTCGAGCAGCGACAGCTGCGGGAACAGGCCGAGGTTCTGGAAGGTCCGCGACAGGCCCATGCGCACGACCTGATGGGGCTTGCGCCCGAGGAGGCTGTGGGTCGTCCCGTCGGCGTCGGTGTAGTCCACGACCGCGCCGGGGTTGGGCTGGTAGACGCCGGTGATGGCGTTCACCAACGACGTCTTGCCGGCACCGTTGGGGCCGATCAGCGCGAACAGCTCGCCACGGTGGACCTGCGCGGTCACCCCGTTGCAGGCCTTCAGCCCGCCGAACTGCACGGTGACGTCGTTGAGCGTCAGGATCGGGGCGGCCTGGGTCGCGGGGGTGTTGGTCATGGTCTGGGTGACGGGGGCGCTCACGAGGCCCTCCCGGTGTAGCGGGCGACGACGGCCTCGTAGGCGTCCTTGGCATCTCCGGCCCCGCCCAGGTAGTACTCCTGCACGTAGCCGTCCTCTCGCAGGTCCTTGCTGGTCCCCTCGACCACCACCCGGCCGGTCTCCAGGACGTAGCCGTACTTGCTGTGGGCCAGGGCGACGCGGGCGTTCTGCTCGATGACGAGCACGCCCATCCCCTCCTCCTCGTTGAGCTGGGTCAGCAGGTCGAAGAGGTCGCGGACGATCATGGGGGCCAGCCCCAGCGACAGCTCGTCGCAGATCAGCAGGCGGGGCTTGGCCATCAGCGCCCGGCCGACGGCGATCATCTGCTGCTCGCCGCCGGAGAGGTAGCCGGCCCGATCGGTCCGGCGCGACACGAGCTGGGGGAACAGCTCGAACATCTTCTCGAGGTCGGCGTCGATGCCGTCCCCGTCGCGTCGGCTGGCCGCGCCGACCAGCAGGTTCTCCTCCACCGTCAGGCGGGGGAAGAGCATGCGCCCCTCGGGGACCTGGCAGACACCGGCGCGGACGACCTTGCTGGCGCTGGCGGCCTCGATCGGCGTGCCGTCGAGGGTGATGCTGCCCTGGCTGACGTTGCCGTCGTGCACGAACAGCAGGTTGGTGATGGCGCGGACGAGGGTGGTCTTGCCGGCCCCGTTGGCGCCGAGGACGGACACGAACCCGCCCGGGGGGACCTGCATGGACACGCCGTCCAGCGCGATGACGCTGCCGGAGTAGTCCACGGCCAGGCCCTGGACGACCAGGCCGGCGTCGGCGCCTGCGGCGTGTGGGTTCAGCTGCTGTACGGCCACGAGCTCACGTATCCCTTCAGTGACTTCCACACACCGACGAGGCCGGTGGGGCGGGCGACCAGGACGATCACGATGAGCACACCGAAGATCGCGAGGTTGGTCTCGTTGGCGTAGTCCTGCAGGAACTCCACGGAGCGAATGCCCGGGACCTCCGCACGGATCCAGTCGAACAGCACCGGCGCCAGGTAGTAGAAGAACGCGCCGAACACCGCTCCCTGGAACGACGAGATGCCGCCGACGATGATCATGATGGCGTAGAAGAGCACCAGCTCGAACGGGAAGGAGTCCTCGCCGCGGGCGCCGATGTAGTAGGCGCCGAGGGCCCCGGTGAGGGACGCGAAGGCCGAGGACAGCGCGAACGCCGTCAGCTTGGTGCGGGTGACGTTGATGCCGATCAGCGACGCCGACACGTCCTTCTCGGCGATGGCCATGAAGGCGCGTCCCTCGCGGCTGCGGACCACGTTGGAAAGGAAGAGGATCGACAGCGTCGCCATCGGCAGCAGGACCCAGTACCAGCGGAAGTTGCCGGCGATGGCGAAGACGCCGTTGTCGTCGGGCGTGATGAACGGCAGCCAGTGCAGCCAGGCGGGCACCTCGGGGGCGGTGAAGATGATGGCGTTGAACCCGAAGTAGCCGACGATGAACTTCTTGTAGGCCAGCAGGAAGAAGAAGTGGACGCCGAAGGTGGCGATCAGCAGGTACAGGCCCTTGAAGCGCAGGGCTGGCAGACCGACGATCACCCCGACGAGGCCGCCGACGATCAGCGAGGCGACCATCACGACGACGAAGTTCACGCCGTGCAGCTGGCCCATCCAGGCGCCGAGCATCGTGCCGAGCATCAGGAACGCGGCGTGGGCGACGCTGACCTGGTGGGTGTAGCCGAGCAGCAGGTTGAGGGCGGCGGCGCCGATCGTGGCGATGAGCGCCAGGTTGATGGCGGGGAACCAGGCGGTCCACGGGAAGTCCAGCGGCGGGTCGAAGCCGGAGGACAGCGCGAAGGGGACGGCGATGGCGACGATGACGACGGCGAAGGCGTTGAGGCGCTGGCCGCGCGTGCGCAGCAGCCGCAGGTCCTGGCGGTAGTCGGTGGTGGCAGTCTTCACGGTTGGCTCCTCAGACCCGGACCAGGTCGCGGGTGCCGTACAGCCCGGAGGGGCGCCACAGCAGGACGGCGAACATGATCCCGAAGGCGATGACGTCGCGGTACTCCGCGCCCAGGTAGCCGGCGCCAACGCTCTCCACGATGCCGACGAGCAGGCCGCCCAGGATGGCGCCGCCGACGGAGTCGATCCCGCCGAGGATCGCCGCGGGGAACGCCCGCAGGCCGATCACGGCCACGCCGAGCGACACCGACGGGGTGTAGTGGGCGTACATGACGCCTCCGATGGCGGCCATGGTCAGGCCGATCCCCCAAGCGGCGGCGTAGATCTTGTTGGGGTCGATGCCCATCGCGGCGGCAGCCTCGAGGTTCTCCGCGACCGCGCGCATGTGCAGACCCAAACGGCTGCGCTGGAAGAAGACCAGGAATGCACCGACGGAGATGGCGGCGGCCAGGACCATGAACCCGTTGACGTAGGGGATGGTCACGGTGCCGAAGTTCAGCTGACCCTGCGGCAGGGCGGTCAGGCGTCCGCGCGGTGTGGGGCCGTAGAAGATCAGCAGGCCGGCCCGGATGACGATCTCCAGGCCGACGGTGACCAGCACGACGGAGAAGAACGGCTTGCCGACCATGTGCCGCATGATCCCGTAGTGGAGGATCACGCCGGTTGCGGCGAGGACGACGGCGATGACCACCAGGCTGACGGCGAACGGCAGCTCGAGCACGTCGATGAAGGTCACCGCCAGGTAGGTAGCGATCATCAGGAAGGAGCCGTGCGCGAAGTTCAGGACCGAGGTGGCCTTGAACACGAGCACGAAGCCCAGGGCGACCAGCGCGTAGATCGCGCCGATCGCTATCCCGTTGAGGAGGAGTTGCAGCAGGAACACCGCGAGGACCTTCCGTAGGCTCTTGGTTCGGGGGGTGGGGGAGGGATCAGCTGGCGGTGTCGGCGAACGGGCGGTCCGGGTGGCCCGGATACCAGTCGTCGGGGATGGCGTCCCACGGGGGCTCGGAGTCGACCCCGTGGAGGGTGTGCTCGACGACGGTCCATTCGCCGTCGCGGCGCTCGAGCACGTCGACGATCCGGGCCCAGAGCTGCCAGATGCGGCCGTCGTCCTTCATGCGGTGCACCGCGTCGACGTAGGCCATCAGCTGCGCCCGGTCGCCGTCGACGGTGACCTGGAAGTTGGACACGTGGTGGGAGGTCCGGCCGTACTGGCCGAGCACCGCAGCGAGGGTGCGCGCGTAGGCGTCCCGACCCTCCACGACGCGACCCGTCATGATGTCGATGCGCGCGTCCTCGGCGAAGACCGCCGCGGCCCCCTCGGGGTCCTTGGCGTCGACTCGGTCGAAGTAGGTGACGAACACCTGCTCGACCTCGCGGATTGCGGCCAGATCAGTCACGCGGAGCGGCTCCTCAGCATCGATGGCACTAACTTACCGAATGGTCGGTAAGTAAGTCTAGACCCGTTCCGTCCCGGGTCTCAACAAGTATATTCATACGCATGGATTACCTCGGCCACCACATCGGACGAATCGTCCGCGAGCGGGCCGGTGCGTCACCCGACACACCGGTCGTCACGATCAGCCCGGACGGCGCGTCCCCGGGCGCGCCGGGCGTCCCCATCACCTACGCCGAGCTCGACGACCGGACCGAGGTCATGGCCGCCGCGCTGACTCGGGCGGGGGTCGGCAGGGGCGACCGAGCGGCGGTGATGCTGCCCAACGGACCGTCCTTCGTGCACAGCTGGATCGGCATGGCGAAGGCCGGCGTAGTGGAGGTGCCGCTGCACACGGCGTCACGGGGCGACGGCCTGCGACACGCGCTGGGGTTGACCGGCGCGTCCCTCGCCGTGGTGGACCGACGGGCGCTGGACCGCATCGGGGAGGTGGCCGACGACCTGCCGGCGTTGCGGACGCTGGTGGTCTGCGGTGCCGTCGACGGCCTGCCCGGCCGGGTCGGGGACGCCGACGTGGTGTCCATGGCCGACTTCGTGGACGGGGTCCGGCCGGGACCGACGGTGGACGTGTCGGACACCGATCCGTCGGTGGTGCTGTTCACCTCCGGCACGACCGGGCCGTCGAAGGGCGTCGTGCTGTCGCACCGGGCCAACACCCGCTTGGCGTGGTCGGTGGGGCGGGGCGCCGGGTTCCGGCAGGGCGAGGTGCTGTTCACCACCTTCCCGTTGTTCCACGTCGCTGCCCGGTACGTCTCGACCCTCGCGGCGATGCTGGTCGAGGGCCGCGTCGTCATCCGCGAGCGCTTCTCCGCCAGCCGGTTCTGGGAGGAGTGCGCCGAGGAGGGCGTGACGGCCGTGCACTACCTGGGCTCGTTGCTGACGATGTTGCTCAAGCAGCCCGCCCGGTCGGTGGACACCGGCCACGGGGTGCGGGTGGGCTACGGGGCAGGCGCGCCGAAGCCGGTGGCCGAGGCGTTCACCGACCGGTTCGGGGTGCCGCTGCACGAGCTGTACGGGATGACCGAGACCGGGGCGGTGACGATGAACCGGGCCGGCGCGTACCGGCTGGGGTCGTGCGGCACGGCGCTGGAGGACTGCGAGGTCGCGGTGGTCGACGGCGACGACCGGACGCTGCCGGCCGGCGAGGTGGGCGAGATCGTCACCCGGCCGTCGGTGCCCCACATCATGATCGAGCAGTACGAGGGCATGCCGGAGGCGACGGTGGAGGCCTTCCGCAACCTGTGGTTCCACACCGGCGACCGGGGCTGGCTGGACGACGACGGCTTCCTGTACTTCGTCGGCCGCCAGAAGGACGCGATCCGCCGGCGGGGCGAGAACGTGTCGGCCTTCGAGGTCGAGGTGGTGCTGGAGGATCACCCGTCGGTGGCCGGCAGCGCCGTCGTCGGGGTGCCCGACGAGATCAGCGGCGAGGAGATCCTGGCCTACCTCGAGCTCCGCGAGGGGGCGACGCTGGACGTGGCGTCGGTGCTTGACCACTGCCAGACCCGCCTGCCCCACTTCGCGGTCCCCCGCTACGTGGCCGCCGTGCAGTCCCTCCCCCGCAACACCTCCCAGCGGGTCCAGAAGCACCTGCTCGAGGCCTCCCCCACCGCCCCCGGCGTCGTCGACCGCGACACGATCGGCTACGTCGTCACCCGCTGACCCACCCCTCCCCCGTGTGCTCGTCGGCCCCTCCCCCGGGATCCCGGGAGGGAGGCCGGGCCCCATCCCCCTGACGGGATTCGTCCCCACTCGGAGCCCTGCGTCGCTGCGACGGGGACGATTCCGCCGGCGGACCGCCCTCCCCCAGCGGGTTCGACGGTGGAGGAGGGGACGATTGCGTCAGCCGGTGGGTACGAATCCGTCGGGATCGGGCGTACGGGGCGTACGGGACGTACAGGGCGTACGGGGACGCACGGGGGGCCACACGACGGGGTGTGTCAGGTGGAGAGGCGGGCGGCCACGTCGGGGGCGAAACGGTCGGCGAGCGCCTGGAGCGCCGCGTCGTCCTTGGTGGACACCGGGTGGGGGACCATGACCGTGGGGTAGGCGGGCGCGCCGAGGGTGGCCCCGAAGCGGGCAGCCAGGCCCTGGAAGGGCTCGGTCATGACGAGCGTGGCGGGGATTCCCAGCCGCTCGAACTGGACGGAGTCGTGCAAACTGCACGCGGTGCAGGCCCCTCAGTCACCGAGGCCGGAGATCACCAGGTGCGAGCGAGCCGCCAGCATCCGGGTCACGTCGGCGTCCAGCGGGGCGCCGGCAGAGGGTTTGGTGTGGACCTCGACGTGGGCGATGCCCAGGAGGTCGCGCAGCCGCTCGCCGATGTGGCCGAGTAGCGCCTTGGCGTTGGGCTTGCCGTTGTCGACGATGAGCAGCCTGGCGTCGTCGGGCAGCGGCACGCGTGGGGCCAGGTCCAGCGCGTCGGCGGACGAGGTGGCCATGTCGGGCCGATGGACGCGGATGACGGTCACGAGTCCTCCCCCATGGGTGGGAGGGTGACCTCGCAGCCGTCGGGGCCGCAGTCGGGCAGCGCCTCGCCCGGTGGCCGCACCCGGCGGCTGACGGCGCGAGCCATGGCGACGTCGACGGGGGCCCAGGACGGGATGTAGGCCGACCAGCCGGCGCCGGCACCGCCGGCGGTGACGACGAACACGTCGTCAGGGGTGGGGACGGTCGCGAGCTTGCCGTCGGGGCCGGGAACCAGGTCGTGGGAGCTGCCCTCGGGCAGGTCGATGCCGCCGGCGCGCAGCTCCTCTGGGGTGATGCGCGAGGCCTCGGCGAGGAACTCCTGGACGTCTCGTCGGCTCCAGCCGGCCTCGACGACGGCGAGGTGGTGCTCGTGGCCCAGGACGACGACGCCCTGCCCACCCTTGCCGGACACGAAGTTGGAGGGGACCTTCATCGCGGCGGCGAAGGTCAGCAGGAGGCGTTCGGGGTCCTCGACGAGGTGGTTGGCGACCTGCCGCGGACCCTCGGTGGGAACGACCGTCACGACGGTGTCGTCGGCATCGAAGCCGAGGTCGGCGGACAGCGGTTGCCACGGCGCACGGGGCGGGTCCTCGGCGAAGCAGAGCGTGTACTTGCCCGGGTGCCCCATCGAGCTGCCGTCCAGCCCGCCGCTCTTCGCGCCAAGCACGTTGCCGGCGACCAGGCGGATGGCCCGACCGATCGTGGCGTTGGCCCGGTTGCCCGAGCCGAGCGCGTTGTGCGTGCCGTTCATCCCGACCTCGCGGGCCATGGGGCCGCTGACGATGGTGCAGATGGCCGCGCCGCCGGTGCTGGTGGTGGCGGTGTGGGCGTTGAACGCCGGGTCGAGCATCGCGGACAGGCCGGCGATGACGATCGGGAAGTACTCCGGCCGGCAGCCAGCCATGACCGCGTTGATGGCGGCCTTCTCCACGGTGACGGCCAGGCCCCGCTGGGGGACGGTGCCGAGCACGTCGTCGGGGTCGGTCACCCCGGCCGCCAGCATCATGTCGAGCACGCGATCGGGGGTCGGGGGGACGATCGGCAGGCCGTCGGTCCACCCCTCCTCGAAGAACCGCTCCTGGACGTCGAGGTCCTCGATCTCGATGAGGTCGCTCATCTCGCCAACTCCTCCTTTCGGTGCAATGATGCGCACAATACAACCAACTGACCGGTTGGTAAAGCTGTCGAGGAGCCCGATCGCATGACCGCACGGACCGCCCGCGTGTCGCTGACGGTGGCGATGGCGCTGTGGGGCCTGCAGTTCGTGGCCAACCACGAGCTGCTGGAGGTGCTGACGGCAACCGAGATCGTGGTCGTGCGCTTCATCGCCGTCGTGGCTGCGGTGCTGGCCATCCTGGCGTTCGTGCCCCGCCTGCGTCCGAGGCTCGACCGTCGGGACGTGGTGATCCTCGTGTTTGCCGGCCTGCTGTCGGTGCCGGGCTCGCAGCTGCTGCTGGCGACCGGGCAGAACTACCTGGCCCCGGCGATGGCCGGTCTGGTGGTGGCGACCCAGCCGGCGGTGACCGCGGCGATGTCGGCGCTGGTCCTGCGGGAGCGGGTGTCGGCGCGAGCGGTGGTCGGGATGGTGCTGGCGCTGGCCGGCGCGGGCGTGGTCATCGTCTTCGCCACCGGCGGCGGGACGGCGCTGACGGTCCGCAACCCATGGGGGGCGGCGCTGGTGTTCCTCGCCCAGGTGTCCTTCGCCGGCTACACGGTGCTGACCAAGGCGGTGCAGGGCCGCATGCACCCCCTGACGCTGACGTTCACCGGCCTGCTGTTCGGCGCGGTGTGGCTGGTGCCGCTGGCCCCCGGCGCGATGGCCGGGATCGGCGCGCTGGAGGGCCTGCGGTGGCTGTGGTTCGTCCAGCTGGTCGTCGGCGGGACGTTGATCCCCTACATCGTGTGGAACCTGGCCCTGGGCGTGCTGCCGGCCAACGAGGTCGGCAGCTACACCTTCCTCGTCCCGCTCTTCGGCGTGGCGTGGAGCTGGACGATCCTCCGGGAGGACCTGTCGCTGATCGGGCTGGGCGGTGGCGCGCTCATCGTCCTCGGCGTGGTCCTGACACAGGCCCGCGGACGGACTAGCCAAACACGACCACCGGATCACCCTTGCCCGACTGAGCGCCGTTCATTAGCGTGATCACGCACAGTACTCGCTCCTGAAACGGGATCACCTCATGGCGTCACGCCCCTCCGCGTCCTTGCTGACCACGATCGCGACCGGGCTGGCGGTGCTGCTGGCCTTGTTGGTGGCACCGGCGAGCGCCCAGGGGACCAGCGGCGACGAGCGAGTCGCCGACACCACGGACCCGACCGCCGCGTCGATCCAGATCTCCGAGCGGTTCTTCGACGACGACGACCCCAGGATCACGAGCATCGCCATCGGCCGTTCCAACGTCTTCGCCGACAACCTCGGCGGGTCGTCGTGGGCAAACGCGGTGGGTCGTGGCCCACTGCTGCTGAACCCCACGGACCGGCTGGATGGCGCGGTCCGCCTGGAGATCGAACGCCTCTTGCCGCTCCCGAGCCTGACGTGCGACGAGGCGGAGATGTACGTCACCATCCTCGGCGGGCCGGCCGCGATCTCGGCCACCGTCGAGGACGAGATCAGGAACATGGGGTACTGCGTGGCACGGCTCGCCGGGTCGGGACGGGTCGAGACCTCGCTGGAGATCGCCAGGACGTTCGATGACGTCTCCAGCATCTTCCTCGCCCGCGACAACAACCCGGCGGACTCCGCCGCCGCGGGGGGCCTCGCCGGCCTGCGTGGTCAGCCGATCGTGGTGAACCCCCTCGAGGAGCTGCACCCCGCCGTGCATGCCTTCATCCTCGAGCGCCGCGTCGACAACGTCACCATCCTGGGCGGGACGGCAGCCATCAGCCAGGCCGTCGAGGATCAGCTGGTCGAGCTCGGCGTGACCGTGACGAGGCTCGCCGGTCCGTCCCGCGCCGAGACCTCGGCACGGGTCGCATCCGAGATCCCCACGCCATCCATCGTCGGGCTGGTCAACGGGTTCAACGAGGACGGCTGGGCCTACTCCCTCGCGGCGGGAGCCGTCGGCGGCCGGGAGAACATGTCCATCGTGTACGGCAACGAGACGGGTCTGGTGACGGACGTGCAGGACTACCTGGGCATGGCGAGGCCGGGGAAGATCATCACGTTCGGCCCCCAGTCCGCGATCCCGGACAGCGTCAGCAGCGCAGCCCGGGCGGCTGCGGGTGGCTTCCCCGAGGACGACGGTGTCATCGGCACGATCCAGGTCACCCCGTCCGGCAGCCCGCTGCCGATCACCGCGTGCGAGGACCGCAACACCGTCGACAACCTCATCAGGGGCACCTACGCCGCCGGCGACGGCAACCTCCTCTTCGAGTTCAGCCAGGACGTGCCCAACTACACCCTCCGCTTCATGCACCAGGGTGAGCTCCACACCGGCGTCCTGAACGGCAACGACGTCGTCACCGACCGGGGATACAGCGGCACGTTCACCACGTCGACGCCGTCGGGCGCCAGCACACAGGCAACGGTGGAGATCCCCGACCGGTTCGACCTCCCCAGCTGCGACCAGGACGGCGCCGGCGACGGCATCGGGACGATCGAGTTCGATGCCAGCGGCACCCCGCTGCCGATCACCGCATGCGAGGACCGCAACACCGTCGACAACCTCATCCGCGGCACCTACGCCGACGCCGGGGCCGACCTGCTGTTCGAGCTCAGCCAGGACGTGCCCAACTACACCCTGCGGGTCATGCGGTTCGGCGAGCTCCACACCGGCACGCTGCACGCCGACGACTTCACCACCGCCAACGGCTACGACGGCACCTTCACCACGACGTCACCGTCGGGCGCGAGCACCCAGGCCACCGTGGTCATGCCCGACCGGTTCGCCCTCCCGGCCTGCGAGTCGGACTCCGGCGGCACGGGCGGTGTCATCGGGACGGTGAGCATCAACGCCACCGAACCCCGTGACATCACCGCCTGCTGGGCCTCCCCGTCGAAAATCCTCGGCACCTACTTCGACGGTGCCAACGACCAGTTCTTCGCGCTGGACAACGTCGCCGGCACCTACACCATGGACCTCGACATCAACTTCGGCGGGTACTCCGGCAGCCTGCCTGCCAACGAGCTCGAGCAGCCCGACGGTGCCCTCAACGGGCTGTTCGAGGTGACCAACGGCGTCGACAACGCCTTCGCGTTCCTCAACATCGAGAGTCCCGGCACCGTCCCCGACTGCACGCCCGGGACCGGGGGCCAGGCCGGCGCCGTGGGGACCGTGAGCATCAACGCCACCCAGCCCCGCGACATCACCGCCTGCTGGGACTTCTTCACCTACGGGGCGGTCCTGAGCGGGACCTACTTCGACGGCGCTGCCGACCAGTTCTTCGTCCTGTCGGACCTCTACGGCACCAGCACCTACGCCCTCGAGCTCGACATCGCCAACGTCCCCTACGACGGTTCCCTCCCTGCCAGTGAGTTCGAGCAACCCGACAGCAGCCTCAACGGGCTGTTCGAGGTCACCGACGGGGTGAACGACGCCTTCGCCTTCGTCGACATCCCCGAACCCGACTCCATCGGCACCTGCTGAGCTGGACCGGACTCCGCGGCAACCGACCCGAGATGACTCCGCCCCGGAGACCGGTAGTCTCCTGACCGACCAGTGTCGATCGGGTTCCGGGGGTCGGGGTGGACAGTCGCGTTGTGGGTGTCGTGACCGCGGTGGTGCTGACCGCGGTCCTCATCAGCGGGTGTGCGGGGTCGGACCTGCCCGGGATGGCCGAGGTCTTCGACGTTCCCGCCGACGGGTCGCACGTCCTGACCCGCGGCGACGACTGGCAGCTCGTCGTGACGCCAGCGCAGCACCTCGAACATCGCTACGACCGGGGTGTGAGCGGTGTCGGTGAGTACACACGACCCATCACGCTGACCGAGGCGACCGAGTTCGCCACGACACGCAACGGCCAACCGATCACGTTGGTCGCCGGACCCGTCGACGATCGGACCGTGCGTGTCGAGGTCGAGAGCCTCCAGGGGGTCATGGGGGACGCGGCGGTCGTGCGGGCCCACGGCCTGACCTGGTTCTGGCTGGAGCTGCCGGGAGACGACGACGGTCGACAGGTCACGGCCTACGACGACGACGGCGAGATCATCGATCAGCGCCGGTAGCCAGCGCCACGTCGGCGAGGGCCAGCCTCGCTGACCAGGCGGGCCAGCTCCCGTGGACGGTCGAGCATCAGGTGGTGGTGGCCCGGCTCGACGACCACCGAGAGGTGCTGGTGATCCCGCGCGAGCCGGTCCATGCGGTCGCGTTGCACGGGCGGCACGACGGGGGAGTCGTCGGCCACGATCACCGTCGTGGGGCAGCCGCTGGCCGCCAGCACCTCCCCGACCTCTCGTGGTCGGTCGGCTGGGTGGCCCACGAACAGGGTCGGGTCGAACGCCCACGTCCACCCGTCGGGGGTCTCCACGACCGCGTGCTCGGCGAGGTGCGCCAGGAGGGAGGGGTGGACGACCGGCTGGTCGGGCAGCAGGCGGAACCTGCTGGTCAGGGCCTCGGCCGACTCGGCGTACCGCCGCGATGCCATGATCTGCTCGGCGTGGCCGATGGACTCCGGTCGGGGGATGTCCAGCGGGGTGTCCACGACGACCACTCCGCCGAGCCCGTCCCCGTGCTCGGCCCCGACCATCGCCGCCACGACGCCGCACATGGAGTGCCCGACGACCAGCGGGGACGCCGCGCCCACCTCCTCCACCACGGCCATCACCTGGTCGACCCAGCTGCCGAAGGTGTAGCCGGCGCGATGTGACGAGCGGCCGTGGCCGACCATGTCCAGCGCGACGACGTGCCACGAATCCGCCAGCAGCCCGGCGACGGCGCTCCACCACCGCGCGTGTGCCCCGCCGCCGTGCAGGAGGACCACGAGCGGCTGCCCGGGCGTCCCCCACTCCAGCCGGTGCTGGGCCACCCCGTCGACCGTCGTCGCGACCGAGCGCGGTTCGCGGGCGAGGGCGGCGCCCAACCAGGGTGGTGGAGGACTGGTCATGCGACGGATCCTGTCATAGTTTACTTATCAGTAAGTCACCTGCGTTGAGGAGCCGCCATGTCCAACACCGCCAACGACCTCGAGGCCATCCGTGGGCTGCTCGGCCGATACGCCGACCACATCGACGCGGTGGACCTCGACAGCCTCGCCACGCTGTTCACCGAGGACGCGACCGCGTGGCTGCTGGGCACGGAGCTGACGGGCCGAGACGAGATCGTCGCCTACGTCGGGAAGGCGCTGGATCGGTGCGAGGCCACCAGTCACCTCATCGGCAGCCACGTCGTCGACGCCCAGTGGGACCGGGCGACCCAGACCGCCGTCGTCCAGGCCTTCCACCGCTTCCGCGACACCGGTGGGACGTGGCTGCTGCACGGCCGGTACGTCCAGTCCCTCGTCCTCACCGGCGACGGCTGGCGGATCGCCCGCCACGAGCTGCACGGCATCGGGTCGGAACCCGATGGCGGCGGGCCGGCCCGCACCTACAGCGGACACCCGCGACGCCGCACCCCGCAGACGGCCTGACCCCACGGGACGGCCTCAGCGACGCGCGCCGAGCACGGACCGAGTCGCCGCCGCGGCCAACGCAACCGCCTTGGTCGGTGGCATCACCGCCAGCCGCGGGGAGATGACCTCCACGCACAGCGGCGTCGTGGCGAGCACGTGCCGCAGCGCCCGGAGGAACGACCGCAGGTCGAAGGTGCCGTCCCCGGGCAGCTGGCGGTCCATGGTCTCCTCCACCAGCGGCACGTCGTCCTGGCGAGGCCCGGCGTCGTCGATCTGGACGGCGGCGACCAGCTCGGCGGGGACGTCCTCGAGCTGGTGGATGTCGTCCGCGCCCCGGAAGTGGTGCCAGCTGTCGATGACGACCCTGCCGTTCGGCCGTCCGGCGTCCTCGACGATCCGCAGCGCGGTGGGCAGGTCGGGCACGGTCGTCCACGGGAGGTACTCCAGCCCGACGCCCAGGTCGTGCGCGGCGGCCCGGTCGCACAGGTCGGCGAACGTCGACGCGACCCGATCCCGCGACCCCTCGACGTCACCGACGACCGTGACATGGCGTCCGCCGAGCGCGTCGGCCAGCTCGAAGACCCGCTGCTCGTGGCGTCGCGCGCTGGCCTGCTGCTCCCCCGTGCCGCCCCAGCCGCTGATGACGTCGATCTCCACGACGTCCAGTCCGCCGTCGCGCAGCATCGCCTGCAGGTCGGCGTCGGACAGGCCGGCTTGGTGGGCACGTGTCCGGTCACCCGGCCGCAGCCCGATCCCGTCGAATCCCGCGGCGGCCGCCGCAACGACCCTGGCCTCGAACGGCGCGTCGGGCACGGTCATGACCGACAGCACCATCTCGGGTGCCGGGCCGTCGCTCACCGGGTGGAAGGCCCGGCGTCGTGCACGACCGGCAGCTCCTTCAGCGCGCGGGACGCCAGGCTCGGGACGTACTCCAGGGTGGCGTCGTCGGCCAGCCGCAGGCCGGGCAACCGCTCGACGATGCTCTGCAGCATGTGGCGCATCTCCAGCCGGGCCAGCTGCGCACCGATGCACGCGTGGATGCCCCGGCCGAACGCGACGTGGCGGTTGGGGTGGCGGGTGATGTCCAGCGACGCGGCGTCGTCGAAGTAGTCGGGGTCGTGGTTGGCCCCAGCGAGCGCGAGGAAGATCCGGTCACCGGCCGGGACGGTGACCCCGTCGATGTCGATGTCCTCCAGCACCCAGCGGACCAGCACCTTGATCGGCCCGTCGATGCGCAGCAGCTCCTCCACCGCCTTGGCGGCCATGTCGGGGTCCTCGCGCATCGCCTGCATCTGGTCGGGGTTGCGCAGCAGGGCCAGGACGCCGTTGGCGGTGGCGTTGATCGTGGTCTCGTGGCCGGCGAACAGCAGCAGCGCGAGCATGCTCAGCAGCTCCTGGTCGTCAAGCCGGTCGCCGTCCTCCACGGGGGCGGCCAGGGCGCTGATCATGTCCTCGCCCGGCTCGGCCCGTGCGGCGTCGACCAGCCCCTGGAGGTAGGCGAACATCTCCTCGATGCCCCGCAGCGCCCGTTCGTGGCGGTCGCCACGGGCGGCCCCACCGGCCCCGAACGCCACCAGGGCGAGCTCGTCGGACCATGCCCGGAAGCGGTCCTGGTCCTCCAGCGGCACACCCATCATCTCCGCGATGACGGCGGCGGGCAGGGGGTAGGCGACGTGATGGATCAGGTCGCCTTCACCCGAGGCGATGAAGTCGTCGAGGATCTGGTCGACGCGTGCCTGGATGGCCTCGCCCATGAGGCTGATCCGCTGGCCCTTGAAGGCGCCGGCAGCCAGCTTGCGCAGGCGGGTGTGGGCCGGTGGGTCCGACACGACCATCCACGACTTCAGGATCTCGAGGATCCGCGAGGCCGAGGACTCCTCACCCGGGGCGTCCTCCGCGCGGGCCCGGGCCAGCACCGGCGCGACCCGGTCGGAGGACAGCCGCCGGTCGGTCAGCGCCGACTCGACGTCGCGGTAGCGGGCGACCACCCAGGCCTGATGACGGTCCGACCACACGGCAGGCGCGGCATCGCGCAGCGCCTGCATCGTGGCGTAGGGGTCCTCGGTCGCTGCCGGGGACAGCAGGTCGACGTCGTCGAGCGCGGTCGTGGTCATGGTGGCTCCTGGAGGTGGTCGTGGGTGTGCGGTCGGGCGCGGTCAGGCTGACCTGACCATGGCCTTCAGCTCGTCCATGCCCTTGAAGCTGTAGCGGGCGAGCTCGGGGTCACCGAGGCCGGTGATGTTCCACATGACGAGGTGGCGCAGGCCGGCGTCGTGGTAGGCCTCGATCTCCTCGGCCAGCTGCTCGGGCGTGCCGGCGAAGGCGTAGTGCGACGACACCTGCGGCGGGATCCTGGTCAGGATCCGGTCGACCTCCTCACGCGGCACCCGGGTGGGGATGAAGTCGTGGAAGCCACCGCTGCCGCCGAGCGGCGGTTCGAGCCCCATGGATTCGTACACCCAGTTGGGCATGAGGATGCAGAGCATGCGGACCATCTCCGAGGCCAGCAGCCGCTGGACGGACTCCTCGTCGGGGCCGATCAGGAAGTAGCCGAGCATGCCGGGCGTGAAGCCCTCCATGTCCCGCCCGGCGTCCTTGCCGGCCTTCAGGATGGTGTCGAGGGAGGAGCGGTAGGCCTCCGGTGACATCTTGGTGGGCAGCCAGCCGTCGGCGTACTGCCCCGTCAGGCCGAGCATGCGGGGGCCGTGGGCGGCCAGCCAGATCTCCGGTGGGGTGTCGCCGTAGGGGTCCAGTCCCATCACTGCGTCCTTCAGCCGGAAGTGGGTGCCCTCGAAGTCGACCTTCTCCGCGCCGGCGTTGAACAGCAGCTTGATGACCTCGAGGCCCTCGGCGAGCTTGCCGACCGGCTTGTCCCACTCCATCCCGTAGGGCTCGATGTTGAGCTGCTCTCCCGAGCCGACGCCGAGGATGGCGCGGCCCTTGGTCATGTGGTCCAGCGTCAGCATGGTCTGGGCGACCGAGGCCGGGTGACGGCGCAGCAGGTCGGTCACGCAGGTGCCGAGCTTGATCGTCTCGGTCTGGGCACCGACGGCCGACATCATGGCGAACGGGTCGGCGTACACGTGGCTGGACTGCTGGTAGTTCGCCAGCGGCGTGTAGTCGGTGTTCCACATGCTGTCGGGGTGCCAGCCCATCAGGTGGTCGGGCCACCAGACCCCGTCGTAGCCGGCCTGCTCCATCTTCACCCCGGCGGCGATGCCACGGTCGATCGGCGGGGTGATGGCGCCGGGTGCGCCGAGCTGGATGTCCATGGGGGCTCCTGTGGGGGGTCGTCGGTGGCGAGCGGGGGTCAGGCCGTGGGGACGGTGACGATGACGTCGTCGCCGTCGGTGGTGACGGGGTAGGTGCGGACGGGCTCGGTCGCGGGGAGGGTCAGCGCCTCGCCGGTGCGGAGGTCGAACACGGAGTTGTGAGCGGGACACTCGATGCAGCTGCCATCCAGCCAGCCCTCGCTGAGCGACTCCTCCTCGTGGCTGCAGATGTCGTCGACCGCGAACAGCTCGTCGTCGTCGGTGCGGGCCAGGCAGACACGCTGGCCCCCGACCTCGAGCAGCCGGACCTCGCCGGGCGCCAGGGACGCAGCCCCGGCCACCCGATGTGCGCTCGACTCGTCCACGCTGGTTCCTCCCGGGGGTTGTCTGGTGGTGCCTCGCCATAATAGTCTACCGAACGGTAAGTAGACAACCCTGTCGGGCCGTGTTCCCGCGGTCCGGGCCGGGTGTCGATACGGGCCCGGCGTGGGCTCGACGATGGAACTCGATGTGGACGGAGCGAACGTGGCAGACCTCGACGGGCGGGTGGTGGCCGTGACCGGCGCCGGGTCCGGAATCGGCCTGGCGACCGTCGAGCTGCTGCGCGGGCGAGGGGCCACGACCGTCTCGTGGGACCTGTCGGCGATCGAGGTGGAGGCGCCGCACCGCGCCGCCGTGCTGGACGTCACCGACGAGGGCGCCGTGGCGGTTGCGATGTCGGAGGCCATCCGCGACCTCGGCCGCGTGCACGGCCTGGTCAACTGCGCCGGCACGCTCGGCCACACCGGCGACCGCATGGCCGACCAACCCCTCAGCCGCGCGCGGACCACCTTCGAGGTCAACACCCACGCGGTCCTGTCGACCATGCAGCAGGTGCTGCCGCACATGGTGGCCTCGGGCGGGGGCGCGATCGTCAACGTGGCGTCCAACGCGGCGCTCGGCGCCCGACCGGGGCTGGCACCCTACTCCGCGTCCAAGGCCGCCGCGATCGCCTACACCCGGACCGCCGCGCGCGAGTACGGCCGCCACGGCGTACGCGTCAACGCCGTCTGTCCCGGCGGCACCGCGACCCCGATGGTGGGCGACGTCACGGAGGAGTCGATGGAGCGGGTCACCCGCGCGATCCCGCTGGGCCGCTGGGCCGACCCGTCGGAGATCGCGGCGACCATCGTGTTCCTGCTGTCCGACGAGGCGTCGTACGTGTCGGGGGCGACGCTCGTCGTCGACGGTGGGGCGACGGCATGACGGCTGGTCCACGGGTGGTGGTGGTCGGCGGCGGCCCTGCTGCGGCTGCGCTGGTCCACGGGCTGCACCGGGGCGGGCACGACGGCTCGGTGGTCGTGCTCGCGGGTGAGGGATGCACGCCGTACGACCGGACTGCGGTCTCCAAGGGGTTGCTGACCGGGGAGATGGCCGCGGCGCCCGAGCTGTTCCCCGAGGTGCTGACCGACGACGTCGTCCGCCGTGCCGACGTCGTGGAGATCGACCGCACGGCCCACGAGGTCGTCACGGCCGACGGCAAGCGGATCGGCTGGGACCGGCTGGTGCTGGCCACCGGTGCCGCACCGAGGGTGCCGCCCGTCCCCGGCCTGGACGGCCCCGACGCCAGCACCCTGCGCGACGCCGCCGAGGCCGAGGTACTGGCCGACCGGCTTCGTCCCGGTGCCCGGTTGGTCGTCGTCGGGGCGGGCCTGATCGGCCTCGAGGTCGCCGCGGCCGCACGTACTCGCGGCGCGTCGGTGGTGGTCCTGGAGGCCGCGCCGACCGCGCTCGGCCGGGTGCTGCCGCCCGAGGTGTCGGCGGTGGTCCTGGACCGGCACGCCGCCGAGGGCATCGAGGTGCGCCTGGCAACCCCTCCCACCTCGGTGGTGTCCTCCGCCGCGTCATCGGCCGGGCACGCCGTGGTGTGCCTGGCCGACGGGACCGAGCTGCCGGCCGACCACGTGCTGGTCGCCACCGGCGTGTCGCCACGGACCGACCTGGCAGCCGCCGCGGGCCTGGCCATCGACGACGGGGTGCTGGTCGACGAGCTGCTCGTCACCAGCGACCCGACGATCATGGCGATCGGCGACGTGGCCCGTGTCCGCGCAGCCGACGGGACCACCACTCGCCACGAGGCCTACACACCGGCCATGGCGATGGGCCAGCACGCCGCCCGCACGATCCTCGGCGAGCCCACCCGCTACGTCGACGTGCCGTGGTCGTGGTCGGACCAGCTGGACCTCTCCGTGCAGGTCGCCGGATGGCCCGACCGCGCCGACCGCTGGGTCCTGCGCGGGTCGGCCGACGACCTGGAGACCGGCCTGTTCGCCTTCGGCGTCCGGGGCGACCAGCTGGTCGCGGCGACCGGTGTGTCGCGCGGCCGACAGGTCGGCCGAGTCGTCCGCGGTGCGCAGGCGCTGGTTGCCGCCGACCTCGCCGTCGACGATGCTGCCCTCGCAGACCCCTCCACCGACCTGCGCCGTTTGGCTCGCACCGGCTGACGTTCGCTACGTTCTCACCCACCCCGAAGACCGAGGAGCCCCCATGTCGACTGTCCACCTTCCGATCCTGCCCGCCGCCCGCCCGGCGCTGCTGGCGACCGTGCCCCGCCAGGTCGTCGCCGTCGCCGTCGGCAGCGCTGCCCTGGCGATCTCGGCCCAGCTCCAGGTGCCGATGTGGCCGGTGCCGATCACCGCACAGACCCTCGTGGTGCTGCTGCTCGGCTTCGTGCTCGGCCCGAAGCTGGCGATGGCCACCGTGCTGGCCTACCTCGGTGAGGGCGCGATGGGCCTGCCGGTCTTCGCTGGCCTGACCGGAGGCGCCGCCACGCTGGCCGGCCCGACCGGTGGCTACCTGTGGGGCTTCGTCCTGGCCGCCGGCACGACCGGTGCGCTGGCCCAGCGTGGCTGGCACCGCTCGGCCCCGATGGTCGCGGCCGCGATGGTGCTGGGGAACCTGGTCATCTACGCCCTCGGCGCCGGCTACCTGACCACCTGGCTGCACTTCATGGCCGCCGAGACCCTCGCGTGGGGCGACGCCCTCAAGGCCGCGTGGACCGGTGGCGTGTACCCCTTCCTGATCGGTGACGCCGTCAAGATCGCCCTGGCAATGGCCGCCCTCCCGGCCCTCTCCCGCCGCACCGACTGACCCCGCGTCACGACCGACGCCACGACGCCCCGGCCCCGACGGCCGGGGCGTCCGCGTTCGCCCCCCGGCCGACCCGGCCCACCTCCCCCTGACGGATTCATCCCCACCCTGGGCCCGCGTCCCCCTGACGGATTCATCCCCACCCTGGGCCCGCGTCCCCCTGACGGATTCATCCCCACCCTGTGACGGATGTTGACCCACCTCGATGCGGCGAACCCGTCGGACGGGTCCCCGCGCTGACGGATTGGTACCCAGGTCCCCTCCGCTCCCCCTTCACTTGGGTCAAGATCCGTCAGGGCCGAGCTGCCGGCCCGGCCAGGGCCCAGCTGCCGGTTCGGCGGGGCCGAGCTGCCCGCCCCGGCCAGGGTCCAGCTGCCGGTTCGGCGGGGCTACTGGAGGGTGACCATGCCGCCGTCGACGGGGAGGATGGCGCCGGTGATCCAGGAGGCGGCGCGAGAGGACAGGAAGATGGCGGCGCCGGCGGCGTCGTCGGGGCGGCCGATGCGGCCCAGCGGCACGGACTCCTCCAGCCCCTCCTCGTCGGCCTCCAGCGCGAAGGCGGTCATCTTCGAGGGGAAGAGGCCGGGGGCGATGGCGTTGACGGTGATGTGCTCGCGGGCCAGGCGGGCGCCGACGACGCGGGTCAGCTGGTGCACGCCGGCCTTGGAGGCGGAGTAGGCGTAGGACTCCCAGATCGGCACGCGCATGCCGTCGACGGACCCGATGTTGATCACGCGTGAGGGGTGGTCGGCGGTCGCCGCCGCACGCAGCAGGTCCAGGCAGGCGACGGTCAGGGCGAACGGCGCCTTCAGGTTCAGGCCGAGCACCTTGTCCCACGCCTCGTCGGGGTAGTCCTCGATGTCGGCTCCCCAGGTCGCGCCGGCGTTGTTGACCAGGACGTCCAGCCGGTCGGTGTGGGTCGACAGCTCGTCCACCAGCGCCCGCACACCCGCGGGCGTCGAGACGTCGGCAGGCAGGGCGACGGCTCGCTCCCCGAGGTCGTCGGCCACCGCCGCGCAGGCATCCGCACCGCGTGCGGTCAGGTACACCGTGGCGCCCGCCGCATGGAACCCGCGGGCGATCATCTCGCCGATCCCCCGCGAGCCGCCGGTGATCAGCACGTGCCGCCCGGCGACGTCGAACAGCCCGCCGGGCACGGACAACCCCTCGCTCACGTCGAGACGATCGGCAGCAGGCCGGGACGGCGGGCGTCGCCCACCAGGTCGTCCATGGGCCAGCGCTTGCGGGACACCGTCGACAGCTTGGTCAGCAGGTTCATGGCGACCGGGTCCTCCTCGCCGGGGCGGGCCTCGATCAGGCCGGCGTCGATGACACCCTTCATCCACTCCTCACCACGGGCGGTCCGGATCAGCGTCAGCGTCCAGTTGTCGTCCGCGCCGATCCCGCCGGTGGAGATGTCGGCGTGCTCGGCCGCGAAGTCCGGGCACTTCTTGCAGCCCTCGCGGGTGTAGGGGTGGAACTCCTTCAGCGGCAGCTCGTGGTAGGAGCCATCACGCAGCCACACCATGTAGCGGCCCTTGATGTTGACCTTCACGACGTCGTTGATGTCGATGTCGTGGTTGGCGAGGACCAGCTTCTGCCCCTCGTAGGTGAAGGTCTTGGAGCACAGCAGGCCGATCGTCAGGGCGATCTTGCGCTTGTACTTGTTGACCCCGTAGGTCTCGACGGTGCCGTTGATCGACGCCTGGCAGGACATGCCGACCAGCGCGATCTGCTTGAGCTTCTGCTCGTCGGCCTGCTTCATCGCCAGCGGGTTGGCGGAGTAGGTGTAGCGCGACCCGGCGGTGGCCAGCACCCCCTCGCGGTCGGTCACGAGGGCGGGCTCGGAGTCGAACGGCCCGCGCGTCTCGGTGATCGCCGACGTCAGCGCGCCGTCGATCATCTCGTTCTCCAGTCCCCAGATGAGGAGGGTGGACACCAGCCCGCCGTCCTGGCCCTGCTCGTGCACGGCCTTGTCGGTCGCACGGGTCAGCAGGATCGAGCGCACGTGGCCATAGACCTGGTCGGGCTCGCGCGGCTGGCCGAACAGCACCTCGTCGATGTCGGTCTCCCAGTTGCGGAACCGGGGACACGCCCGGGTGCAGATGTCACACCCGCGGTCACCGATGACGCACTGGTCCTTGTCCATCCCCTCACCGATCTGGACCGGCCAGTACTCGTCGGTGTAGCCCAGTACGTCGCGGGGGCAGACCATCACGCAGGCGGCGCAGCCGGTGCACAGCCCGGGTTCCACCACCTCGCGGTACAGCTCTCGCCAGTGCACGTCACCCATGAGAAGTCTCCGGTCGTCGATCAGCCACGGGTCGGGAAGACCGACCCGAAGGGGTGGGGAGAAAGATGCCAGCCTCCGTCTACCACGACGGTTGCGCCGGTCACGTATCCGGCCGCGCGGCTGAGCAGGAACGCGGCGGGGCCGAGCAGCTCGTCGGACGCGCCGAACCGGCCGAGGGGGATGTTGCCGAGCGCCGCGTCGTGGACCGGCCCGAAGCTCCACATGCCGGCGTCCGCGCCCTCGGTGGAGAACGCCCCCGGGGCGAGGGAGTTGATGCGCAGGCCGCGGGGCCCCCACTCCACGGCGAGGGAGCGGATCAGCGCTTCGAGGCCCGCCTTGGCGGCGCTCGAGTGTGCGGCACCGGGGACCTCGCGTTCGGCCAGGGCGCTGGAGACCATCATCGCGGCGCCGGCGGTCCCGGCGGCCAGCAGCGGCTGGGCCCAGCGGCGCAGCACGTGGAAGGGGCCGTTCAGGCTGGAGCCGACGACGGCGGCGAACCCGCCCGGGCTGATGT
This sequence comes from Euzebya rosea, assembly GCF_003073135.1. NCBI lineage: Bacteria > Bacillati > Actinomycetota > Nitriliruptoria > Euzebyales > Euzebyaceae > Euzebya > Euzebya rosea. The sequence goes on along the minus strand of NZ_PGDQ01000006.1, from coordinate 239,542 downwards.
CCTCGGCGGCGGCGAGGAAGGCCCCGCTGGCGGCGTTGACCAGCAGCGGCACCGGACCGCCCGCCTCCTCCGCGGCGGTGAAGGCGGCGTCGACGGCATCGGCGTCACGGATGTCAGCGGCCAGCGGGGTGACGGACCCCTCGGCCTCCTCGACCACGGCCTGCAGCTTCTCCATCCGACGGCCGACGACGTACACCTCGACCCCCGCCCCCGCCAGCATCAGCGCGATGTCGCGTCCGATGCCCGAGCTGCCGCCGGTGACGAGCGCGCGATCGGCGGCAGGGGCCCAGGGGCCCTGGAAGTAGGCGGACGACGACATTGGCTCAGCACCTCGGGACGGACGAACGTCGGATTCTACCGACTGTTTGGTAAGTGACTCTAGAGCGTGCGCGGCCACCCGGTCAAGCGACGATCCGTACCGACGCCGGGACGACGCCGGCGACCACTGTCAGTACGGACGACTGCTGTCAGTACGGACGACCGCTGTCAGTACGGACGACCGCTGTCAGTACGGACGACCGCTGTCAGTACAGCGGCGGCTGGTCGGCGAAGTCCTCGGCGGCTCGGTCGCGCAGGTCGACCTTGCGGATCTTCGTGGCCGACATGGGCCACTCGTCGACGAAGGCGACGTGCCGGGGGATCTTGAAGCTGGCGATCTCGTCCCGGCACCAGTCGATGATGTCGGACTCGGCCAGCGCAGCGCCCGGTCGGACCTCGAGGTAGGCCACTGCGACCTCGCCCAGCCGGTCGTCGGGCAGCCCCACGACCGCCGCCATCAGCACGTCGGGGTGGGCGATCAGGTGGGACTCGATCTCGATGGCCGCGACGTTCTCGCCGCCGATCTTGAGCATGTCCTTGAGCCGGCCGTGGAACTCCAGCAGCCCGTCCTCGGTGATGACGCCGAGGTCGCCGGTGTGGAACCAGCCCTCGTCGTCCATGACCTCGGCGGTCTTCTCCTCCAGGCCGTGGTAGTGCGAGAACAGCGTCGTGCCGCGGCAGACGATCTCGCCCTCAACCCCCGGGGCGGCCGGACGGTTGTCGCCGATGGTCCGGATCTCGACCTCGGCACCGCGCAGCGGACGGCCGGGCCGCATGCGTCGTTCCATCGGGTCGCGGGGGTCGGCCATGGCGATGGAGCCGGCCACCTCGGTCATGCCGAACGCGGTCACTACCTTGGTCCCCGGCAGCTTGCCCTCCAGCTCGCGGAGCTGGGTCGGCGGCGCGACGGTGAACACGCTGCGGACCCGCCGGAACGGCTCGGGATCGAAGTCGGGATGGTCCACCAGCCCGTCGGTGATCGGCGGGAACGCGGTGTAGAGCACCGTCGCCTGCTCCTCGGCGATCATCCGCAGGCCCGTCGCGGCGTCGAAGGCCTGCATGTTGCAGTAGGTGCCGACCGCCCAGAGCATCGCGAACAGCGGCTGGGAGCAGGCGCTGTGGAACATCGGGAGCGGGCTGAACAGCACGTCACCGGCGCGGAAGTCCATCCGGGCGGCGGTCTCCTGCCCCTGGCGGACCATCGCCTCGTGGCTGAGGACACACCCCTTGGGCAGCGACGTGGTCCCGGAGGTGTAGAAGATCGTGGCCGGATCGCGCAGCGCCACGCGCGCGGCCTCGTGCTCGACGGTGGCCTCGGCCACGTCGGTGCCGGCGGCCTCGAAGCGCTTGGCCGGCAGGAATCCGGTGGCGCCGGTGGAGGTGAGGTCGACGACGTGCCGCAGGTCGGGCGCCTGCTCCAGGGACAGCGGCGCGCCGTCGGCGGCGCCGGCCTGCTCGGCGAGGGCGGGGAAGGCGTGGGTGACCCGCTCGGTGAAGGCGATGACGTCGGGTTCGTCGGCCACCACGAGGACGGCAACGTTGGCGTCGGGCACGACGTGGCGCAGCTCACGGGACCGGAAGCGGCTGTTGATGGGGACCAGGACCGCCCCGAGCAGCAGGGTGCCGAACCACACCTCCACGTACTCAAGGGAGTTGGGCATCAGCACGCCCACCCGGTCGCCGGCCCGCACGCCCAGGCCGTGCAGCGATCGGGCGGCGGCGACCGCCCGGTCCAGCAGCTGCTGGTAGGTCCGGCGGTCGTCGGGGAAGGCGATCGCCGTCCGATCGGGATCGAGGGCGGCGCCCCTGATGATCAGGTCGCCGCCGGTGCACACCTCGCGGTACTCCACGTCAGGCCCTCTCGTCTCGTGGTTCCCCCCGCGGCGGCTGCCGGTCGACAGCCGCCCTGCTGTCCGGTGACGGCCTAGCCCAGCCGTTCGATGATCGTGGCGTTGGCCATGCCGCCACCCTCGCACATGGTCTGCAGGCCGAAGCGGCCGCCGGTCTGCTCCAGCACGTTGACCAGGGTGGTCATCAGCTTGGCACCGGACGCGCCCAGCGGGTGGCCGTTGGCCATGGCGCCGCCGTTGATGTTGACCTTCGACATGTCGGCGCCGGTCTCGGCCTGCCAGGCCAGCACGACGGGGGCGAACGCCTCGTTGACCTCGAACGCGTCGATGTCGTCGATGGTCATGCCCGCCCGCTCGAGCACCTTCTGTGTGGCGGGGATGACGCCCGTGAGCATCATCACGGGGTCGTCGCCGACGACGGCGACGTGGCGGACAGCGGCGCGCGGGGTCAGGCCCAGCTCGTCGGCCTTCTCGCGCGACATCACCAGCACGGCGGCGGCACCGTCGGAGATCTGGGAGGCCCCACCGGCGTGCACGACCCAGTTGAGGTCGGGGTAGGCCTCGGCCAGCTCCTCGCTGTGGAAGGCGGGCTTCAGGGCGGCCAGCGACTCGGGGCTGGTGCCGGGCCTGATGCCCTCGTCGGCGGTCATCTTCTCACCGGTCGGCCCGTCACCGCGGTTGACGGCCACCTGCAGCAGCTCGTTCTCGAAGCGGCCGTCCTTGGTCGCCTCGTCGGCCCGGCGGTGGGACTCCGTCGCGAGCTCGTCGAGGTCGGCGCGCGTCAGCCCCCACTTGGCGGCGATCATCTCCGCGCTGATCCCCTGGTTGACCAGCCCGCCGCGCTCGGCGTACCGGTCGGCGACCTTGGTGCCGAAGGAGTCCTTGCCCTGCGCGGAGGAGAACATCGGCACGCGGGACATGACCTCGACGCCGCAGGCGATGGCGACGTCGTAGGCGCCGGACTGCACACCCTGGGCGGCGAAGTGCAGGGCCTGCTGGGAGGAGCCGCACTGGCGGTCGATGGAGGTGGCGGGCACGTGCTCGGGGAAGCCGGCGCCGAGGACGGCGTTGCGGCCGACGTTGAAGGACTGCTCGCCGGACTGCGAGACGCAGCCGGTGATGACGTCGTCGACGATGCCCGGGTCGATGCCGGTGCGCTCGACGAGGCCGGACAGGACCTCGGCCAGCAGGTCGACGGGATGCCAACCGGACAGGGCACCCCCGGGCTTGCCCTTCCCGATGGGGGTCCGGACGACGTCGACGATCACGGCTTCACGCATGGGAGGCTCCTGGGATGGTGCGGTGGTGGGGCCGATTCTGCCCACGGATCAGGCTATCTACTTACCGGTAGGTAATCGACCTGCGCCAATCGAACACCCGGCCGCCCCCCTCAGTCAAGTCCGGCCACGAGCGCGAAGGCCTGACGGGTCGCGGCGACCAGCCGGCGAGGGGCGAACGCGTCCCCGAGGAGGTGGAGGCCATCGACGCTCCCACGCAGGGCGGTGTGGAGGGACGCCGACGGCACGGCACCGCAGGCGAGCACGACGGTGTCGACGTCCTCCAGCGCGAAGGGCCGACCCGAGTAGACGTTGGCGAGGTGGACCGTCGGACCGTCGACGGCGACCAACCGGGCGTGCGGAACCAGCCGGCCACCCTCGGCGTCGAGCCGGGCCATGATCCCGCCGATCGTGTACTTGTTGGTCAGGGGGGAGGGGTCGGGCGACTGGTGCACGACGACGACCTCGTGTCCGGCCCCGGCCAGGTGGTCGGCCACGGCGAGCGGCACCGGCCGGTCGTCCTCGGCGATCACGACGACCCGATGACCGACCTCGACCCGGCCGACCGCCGCGCCCCGGCCGCCGCCCAGCACGTCGACGGCGGTCAGCACGTGCGGCTGGTCCAGGCCCTCGGCGTCGGGCAGTCGTGGGACCGCGCCGGTGGCGACGACCACGACGTCGGCGTCGTGGGCAAGGACCAGGTCGGCGGTCGCCTCGACCCCGAACCGAACCGCCACGTCGAGCCGCTCCAGCCGGCGGACCTGCCAGTCGATCCAGTCGGCGTAGGGCCGGTTCATGCGGGCACGTGCCGCCACCGCGAGCTGGCCGCCGAGGTGGTCGTCGCGCTCCCACAGCTCCACCCGGTGACCACGCTCGGTGGCCAGCGCCGCCACCTCGGTGCCGGCCGGCCCGCCTCCGACGACCAGGACGGAGCGGGCCCGGTCGACCCGCGGCAGCGGCCCCTCGTGCTCGCGGCCGACGTGCGGGTTGACGGCACACGCGAACGGGAGGTGCTCCACGACGCGCCGGCTGAGGCAGTCCTGGACACCGATGCACGGGCGGGCGTCCCCCTCCTCCCCTGCCCTCGCGAGCTCGAGCAGCCGCGGTTCGGCGATGAGCGCCCGCACGACCCCGACGAGGTCGGCGTGCCCGTCGGCGATGACCTGCCGGGCCGTGGCGACGTCGCCCACTCGGCCCGCGTAGAGGATGGGCAGGTCCGTGGCCTCGCCCGCCTCGGCGCAGCGGGCCGCCCACTGCGCCGGCCCGTAGGTGTTGGGCGCGACGTAGCTGGGCGCGCCCCAGTTGTTGCCGACGTCCAGGCTGAAGTAGTCGACCGTGCCCTCGGCGGTGAAGGCCGAGAGCAACCGCTGGCACTCCTCCAGCCCGTAGCCGCCCTCGATCATCTCGTCCACGCACAGGCGCAAGCCGACGGTGATGGGCCGGTCGATGCGTGTGCGGATGCGCTCGACCACCTCGCGGAGCAGCCGGCGGCGGTTCTCCGGGGTCCCGCCGTACCCGTCGGTGCGCCGGTTGGTCCGTGGGGAGAGGAACCACTGGAGCACGTCGTCGTGGTTGGCGTGCAGCTCGATCACGTCGGCCCCGCCGTCGGCGGCGAGCGCGGCCGACTCGCCGTACTCGCGGACCAGCCAGGCGACCTCGTCGAGGTCCAGCGCATGGGGGACCTGGTGGTCGCGGTAGCCGCTGAGGGTCGGTGAGGGGGCGGTGGGCAGGCCACCCTGCAGGACCATCTGCACCGTGGACCAGCCGCCCGCGTCGTGGAGCCGCCGGGAGTACTCGGCCAGCCGTTCGACGTAGCCGCGCTGCCGGAAGGTGCCGTCGGCCATGGCGCCGACGCCGGTGGGTTCGAAGCCCGGGACGAGCGGGTTGGCCACGAACGTCGGCGCGCCCCCGACCCACTGCACGCCGGCCTCGACCCGCTGGACCCAGTAGGCGCAGAACCGTTCGAACTGGTCCTCGCGGCCCAGCAGGGCGCCGCGTCCACCGGAGTGGGGCGGCATGACCATGCGGTGGTCCAGCGTGATGGTCCCGACGGTGATCGGGTCGAACAGGTCGGGCATGGCAGCTCCGGTCGTGTCAGCGCGGTACGGATGTAGTTTACTTACCAGTCAGTCGAGGTCTACGATGGGTCCCTGATGTTCAACGCTGTGCTGATCGCCAACCGCGGAGAGATCGCCGTCCGCATCGCCCGTGCCTGCCGCGAGCTGGGGGTGCGGAGCGTCGCCGTCCACTCCGACGCCGACGCGGGCGCCATGCACGTGCGCATGGCCGACGAAGCCCATCTGCTGGGTCCCACCCCACCCGCCGAGAGCTACCTCAACATCGAGCGCATCCTCGCGGTCGCCGCCGACGCCGGGGTCGACGCCATCCATCCGGGCTACGGCTTCCTGTCGGAGAACGCCGACTTCGCCCGCGCCGTGGTCGACGCCGGGTTCGCCTGGATCGGCCCGCCGCCGTCGGCCATCGAGTCCATGGGCGACAAGCTGACCGCACGCGCCGTCGCCGCGGCCGCCGACGTGCCGGTCGTCCCCGGGACCACCGAACCGACGACCGACCCCGAGCTGGTCCGCGCGTTCGGCGGGACCCACGGCTGGCCGCTGGCCATCAAGGCAGCGTTCGGCGGTGGTGGACGGGGCATGAAGGTCGTCCGTGGCCCCGGCGACGTCGAGGCAGCGCTGGCCGGCGCCCGGCGAGAGGCCGAGGCGTCCTTCGGCCGTGGCGAGTGCTACGTCGAGCGGTACCTCGAACGGCCCCGCCACGTCGAGGTCCAGGTCCTCGCCGACACCGACGGCACCGTCATCCACCTCGGCGAGCGCGACTGCTCGCTGCAGCGTCGCCACCAGAAGCTGGTCGAGGAAGCCCCCGCCCCCGGCCTGGCCGAGGAGACCCGGACTGCCCTGCGCACCGCCGCCATCCGCGTGGCGCGCGAGATGGGCTACGTCAACGCCGGGACGTGTGAGTTCCTCGTCGACCGCGACGCCGACGGCACCGAACGGCACTACTTCCTGGAGATGAACACCCGCCTGCAGGTCGAGCACCCGGTCACGGAGCTCGTGACGGGCATCGACCTGGTCCACCAGCAGCTGCGCATCGCCGCCGGTGACGGCATGACCGTCACCCAGGACGACGTCGAGCTGAAGGGCCACGCCATCGAGGTGCGTCTGAACGCCGAGGACCCGGCGACCGGCTTCATGCCCTCCCCCGGTCCGGTCACGCGGATCACCGTGCCGCAGGGTCCGTGGATCCGCTTCGACGGCGGCGTGGAGTCCGGCGACGTCATCGGCGGCGCCTACGACTCGATGGTCGGCAAGCTGATCGTGTGGGGCGAGGACCGCGCCACCGCGGTGTCGCGCATGGCCCGGGCGCTGGAGGAGATGCAGGTCGTCGGCATCCCGACCACGCTGACCTTCCACCGCCTCGCGATGGCCCACGAGGACTTCGTCACCGCGGGACACGCGACCTCGTCGGTCGAGGGCAACTGGGACCTGTCGTCGCTGGAGCCCTGGGAGCCGCCGGCGCCCGAGCCGGTCGCCGCCAACGGGTCGGGGCACACCACCACCGCACGCGAGGTCGAGCTGTTCGTGTCCGGTGCCCCGCTGCACGTCACCGTGCACGGGGTCGGCCGGGCCAGCGCCGCCGTCCAGGCCGCCAGCAGCCGCCGACGCGACGGCGGCGGGCGCCGAGGCGGGGGGTCCGGCAACGACGGCCCCGAGCTGCGCGCCCCCATGACCGGCGTGATCGTCACCTACGCCGTCGCCGAGGGCGACACGGTCGAGGCCGGCGAGCTCGTGTGCGTGCTGGAGGCCATGAAGATGGAGAACCACGTGCTGGCCCACCGCGACGGCACCGTCGGCGCGATCGGCCTGTCCGACGGCGAGGCCGTCGAGCAGGGCGCGCTGCTGGCCACCATCACTGCATGATCGGGCGGTCCCGCTGCCGGGCGGCAGGACGGACCGCACCCACGAGGAGCATCCCACGATGAGCGCACGGACCGCACTGGTCATCGGTGGCACCGGACCCACCGGGCCGCCCCTGGTCGACGGGCTGGTCGAGCGAGGGTTCGACACCACGATCTTCCACACCGGCCGCCACGAGCTGCCCGACGGCCCGGACGTGCCGCACCTGCACGGCGACCCGTTCAGCGCCGACGGCATCGCCGACGCGCTGGGCGACCGGCGGTTCGACGTGGTGGTGGCGACCTACGGGCGGGTGCGGCTGCTGGCCGAGCACGTCGCCGGGAAATGCGACCACTTCCTGGCCGTCGGTGGCACGCCGGTCTACGAGGGATACGTCGAACCACACCTCCACTTCCCCACCGGCATGGACATGCCGGTGCGGGAGGACCGCCATCCGCTGGTCCCCACCACCGACATCGAGCAGGCCAGCTACCGCACCGCGGCGATCCGCCGGACCGAGGACACCGTCTTCCAGCTGGGCCGCGACGGCGCGTTCGATGCGACGTACCTGCGGTACCCGACCGTGTACGGGCCGCGGAACCCCCATGCCTGGGAGTGGACGGTCGTCCGCCGCGTGCTGGACGGCCGACCCTGGATGATCCTGTCCGACGACGGCAGGGGCATCCACTCCCGCGCCGGTGCCCGCAACGCCGCCCACGCGATCCTGTGCGCGGTCGACCACCCGTCGGCCGCGGCGGGCAAGGCCTACAACGTCGCCGACGAGGACCTGGTCAGCATCCGCCAGTGGGCCGAGCTGACCGCTGCGGCGGCCGGTGGGTCGCTGGGCATCCGGTCGTTGCCCGGCGAGCTGCCGAGCCCCGGCTGGGGGGTCATCGCGTTCGGCTACAAGGGCACGCCGAGCTGTGTGCTGGACACCTCCCGGTTGCGCGAGGACCTCGGCTACCGCGACGTGATGTCGCTGCGCGACGGCATCGAGGAGACCGTCGAGTGGATGCTGGCCCACCGCGAGGAGATGGACGCCAACCCCAACCTCGTCGACCCGTTCGACTACGCCGCGGAGGACGCGCTGATGGCGGCCTACGACCGTGCGATGGCCGACCTGGCCCCCTTCACCGAGCCGTTCGTGACGGGCCTGCAGCGCATGCCGGTGCCGCAGACCGCCAAGGGCTCCAAGGCCGGGAGCCAGTCGTGATCGGGCTCGAGGAGCTGCGCGACCGGGTGCTCGGGCGCGAGCTGGAGGGTGGGACGTGGACCCCACTGCACTACGAGGCGTGGCTGGCCGCCGACGCGATGCTGGCACCCCCGCCGCAGGACGGCGAGATGCACCCGATGATGGTCTTCCACGCCACCGTCCGAGCCGTCGCCTACACCATCGGTGAGCTGTTCGAGCTGTTCGACTGCCCCCTGGAGGACGGCCCGATGCTGGGCGAGATGGACCTCCACCAGCAGCGGGCCCTGCGGGTCGGCGAGACCTATGCGGTCCAGCCGACAATCGTGGACGTGACCCGCAAGGAGGGGCGCAGCGGCACCTTCGACCTGATCGCCACCGAGTTCGTGGTGCGCGGCGAGGACAGCGAGCCGGCCGCGACCCTGCGCAACACCTACGTCTGCCCGAGGAGGGCGTGATGGCCACCGTGTCCGTCGGTGACGAGGTCACCCCGCTGCACATCGACGGGGTCGACGGCCAGCACATCAAGACGATGGCGGCGCTGCTCCGCGACCCCAACCCCATCCACTTCGACACCGCCGTGACGCAGGCGCTCGGCATGGGCGACAAGGCCGTGAACCAGGGTCCCACGAACGTGGGCTACGTGGCCACCGCGCTGATGGCGTGGGCCGGCGGTGGCCCGTCCTGCGTCCGCCACCTGAAGGTCCGCCTGGCCGGGAACGTCTTCGCCGACGACCGCCTGACCGCCGGCGGCCGCGTCGAGTCCGTCGAGGACGTCGACGGCACCCCCGTGGCCACCTGCGCCGTCTGGCTCCGCCGCGACACCGATGACGCCGTCGTCGTGACCGGAACGGCCCGGGTCGCCGTCTAGCCAGCCCACCCGCCAGCCGGCCCACCCCCGGGGCGTGTGCGATCGCCACCCCCCGACGCGGCCGACCACACCCAGCGCCCGCCCCACCCCCACCCGGCGTGTGCGATGGCCACCCCCCAAGGCCGTCGATCGCACCCGGGGTGGAGGGTCGTGTGGCATACCCACCTCCTCGCGGCCTGAATGCCACACACCGGCCCAAGGTGTGCGACATGCCCACCCCGAACGGACGCCGACCGCACACACCAGCGTGTGCGGAACCAACCGAGGTCCCCACGCACCGCCGCAGGGCGCCGACGAAACGCGAGTGAGACTCGCAGCGCCCGATGCGAAGCGAGGGTCGAGAATCGAAGGAGCGATTCGTCGGTCACGAGCCCGAGGACCGTCCGAGCGAAGCGAGGACCAGCTACACAGTGCGGCCGGCGTCGTCCCAGTGGTGCTTGCGGAGCTCGCGCTTGAGGATCTTGCCGGTCGGGGCCTTGGGGAGGGCGTCGACGAACTCGACGCTCTTCGGCTTCTGGTAGGAGGCGAGGTGCTCGCGGGCGGCGTCGATGATGTCGCGCTCGGTGGCCTCGTGGCCGTGGCGCAGCACGACCACGGCGTGCACGTTCTCGCCCCACACCTCGTCGGGCACGCCGATGACGGCGCACTCCAGCACCGCCGGGTGGGTGTTGATGGCCTCCTCCACCTGCACCGAGTAGATGTTCTCGCCGCCCGAGATGATCATGTCCTTGGCCCGGTCGACGATGTAGACGAACCCGTCGGCGTCCCACGTGGCCATGTCGCCGGTCCACATCCAGCCATCGCGCAGCGTCTGCGCCGTCTGCTCGGGCTGGCGCCAGTAGCCCAGCATGTTGGCGGGTGACCGGACGATGATCTCGCCGGTGGTCTCGCCGTCCTTGGGCACCGGCCGCCCGTCGAACCCAACGACGCGGACGTCGGTGACGAACCCCTCCCTCCCACAGGACTTCAGCCGGTGGGCGTTGATGCCCTCGACGGCATCGGCGTGGACCTCCTGGGACAGGAACGTCATGGTCGTGCCCTCGGTCTGGCCGTATCCCTGGATGAGGGTGCAGGGGAACGCCTCGAGCGCCCGCTTGACCACCGAGCTGGGCATCGGCCCGCCGCCGTACTGGATGTTGCGCAGGCTGGACAGGTCGAACTCGTCGAAGTCCTCGACGTCCATCATCCAGCTGAGCATCGTGGTGATCCCGAGGAACGCCGAGACGCGTTCGCGCTGGATGACCTCCAGCGCCAGGCGCGGCTCGAAGTTGATCAGCACCACCGGGCAGCCGTGGGCCAGGTAGTTCATCGACAGCACCACGGGGATGTGGAACATCTGCCCGGTCAGCATGTAGACGTCGGTCGGCACGATCCGCTCGGCGACGGTCTGGTTGAGCATCCCCATCCACACGCTGGTGTGGGAGTGCAGCGCCCCCTTGGACCGGCCGGTCGTGCCGCCGGTGTAGAGGATGAACAGCGGGTCGTCGTCGCCGACCTCGGCGGCCCAGGGCGGTTCGTGGTCACCGGCCCGGGCGACGAGGTCGGCGAGGGTGCCGCTGCCGTCGGCGGCCACGGTCAGCACGTGCGCGACGTCCTGCGCCGAGGCGATGGACCGGGCCACGTCGGCGAACTCCTCGGCAACGACGATCACCCGTGGTTCGCCGTCGGCGAGTATCCGGCCCAGCTCGACCTCGCCGAGGCGCCAGTTCAGCGGCTGGGTGATCAACCCCGCCCGCCCGCAGGCGAAGTACAGGGCCTGATACTCGATGGAGTTGCGGGACAGGACCGCGACCCGATCACCCTGCGCGAGCCCCAGCTCGTCCCTGAGGGCGTTGGCGAGCCGTCGGACGTACTCGTCGAGGGCGGCGAACGTCATGCGCCGTCCGCTGGGCACGTCGATCAGGGCCTCGCGCTCGCCGTCGAGGTGGGCCCACTTGGCTGGGATGCGGCCGATATTGATCACGACCCTGTTCTACCATCCGTTTGGTAAACCATTCCACCGTCCACCGACGATCCTCGGAGAACGAAGGCTTGCGTACTGACCGCAGGGATGCAACGATTACCAAACAGTCGTTTGGTCGAGAAGCCCGGACGCGCTGGCCGACCCTCCAACCCACACAGGAGCCGTGATGCAGAACTACGACGTCATCGTCATCGGAGCGGGTGCCGCGGGGCTGTCCGCGGCCGCGCTGCTGGCCAAGGAGGGGAAGTCCGTCCTCGTCGTCGAGCGCAGCCCGTACCTCGGCGGCCGTGGCATGGCCACCCCCGACGAGGGCTACGAGCTGAACCTCGGCGCCCACCTGATGGAGGACTCCGGCTCGGGCCTGACGAGGATCTTCGAGCACGTCGGCAAGACGCTCGGCCACGGCCCCTCCAACACCGACATGCCCGTCTGGAACCACGAGACCGAGCAGTGGGGCTCCATCCGTGACCGCTACTCGGGCTCCAAGGACGAGCTGAAGGCCGTCATCAAGGCCCTCGTCGACACCCCCTACGAGGAGCTCGAGCGCTGGGACGACCGCCCCATGCGCGCGTGGATCCAGCAGTACACCAACCACCAGGGCGTCATCGACCTCTTCGAGTTCATCACCGTCATGGAGTGCATGACCGAGGACTGGTGGGACCACTCCGCCTCGGAGAACCTCTTCGTGCGCAAGATGCACTACGAGGAGAAGAACACCGCCGCCTACTCCTACTGGCCCGTCGGGGGCTGGCAGAAGCTGTTCGCCGACCTGCGCGACGCCATCGAGGAGCACGGCGGCGAGGTACGGCTCGGCCAGCCCGTCAGCCGGGTCCTGATGGACGGCGGCGAGGTCAAGGGCGTTGCCCTGCCGCGCGCCGGCGCCGTGCTGCCCAACGAGATCTTCCACGAGGACGAGGTCCGCGCACCCGTCGTCATCTCCACCCTGCCGGTGTGGCACGTGCTCAACATCGTCGACGAGCACGCCCTGCCCGAGTGGTACGTCGACCAGATCAAGCAGATGGCGCAGGACAAGAACCGCATCTCGTGGGCCGGCCTGTACATGGCAACCGAGGAACCCATCCCGGTCCTCGACCGACAGGAGATCGCGACGTGGCTGCACTCCCCCGTGGCCCGAGCGTCGGGGTTCATGTTCGAGATGTCGGCGCTGGACCCGTCCGTCGCCCCCGACGGCAAGCACCTCTACGTGATGGGCGCGATGCTGCACGGGTTCGGCCGCAACGGCGACATGGGCTTCGTGAAGCAGAAGTTCGACGAGTTCGAGCAGGACGTCGAGACGATGTGGCCGGGCCTCGCCGACCACGTGTTCAAGCGCCGCCACCTGGTCTACGACCCCTCCTTCGGGGTCATCCAGAAGCCCGGCCTGGTGGGCAGCTTCCGGCCCCACTGGAAGGCACCCAACGTGCACGGCCTGTACTTCGCGTCGGAGACCTTCAAGTCCCGCGGCATCGGCATCGACCGGGCCGCCCGCGCGGGCCTGTCGGCGGTGGAGGACATCCTCGGCCGTCGGCTGTGGCCCATCGAAGAGGGTTTCCGGTACTGATGCGCGGGGTCTGCTGATGCGCGACGTCGTCGGGCGACTCGGCGTGGTCCGCGTGGACCACGTCGCGGTCGCGGTCCGTTCGATCGAGGCCGCCCTGCCCCTCTTCCGCGACCTGCTGGGCGGGGAGTTCCTGCACGGTGGCAACGAGCCCGAACCGCTGGGCATCCGCACCATCCAGCTGGCGATGCCCAACGACATCCGCATCGAGCTGCTGCAGCCCTGCACGCCCGACAGTTACCTGCACGCCGTGCTGGACAAGCGGGGCGAGGGCGTGCACCACATCACCGTGTTCGTCGCCGACATCCACGTGGCCCTCGCCGCGCTGGACGAGGCCGGCATCGAGGTGGTGGACACCGACCTGGCCTCCGACCCGTCGTGGCTGCAGACCTACGTCCGTCCCCGCTCCGGCTTCGGCATCGTCTGGCAGATCGTGCAGTCCGCCGACGACTGGAGCGTCCCGCAGGGCGTTGCCTCGCTGGACGCCGTCCTGGCCGGCGACGTCGACTGGGCGACCAACCGGGTCGACCGCACTGCCGGGGATGCCGGACACGTCCCGTCGTGACGCGCCCTGCCCCGGTTACGCTTCGTTGACCATGTCTGCAGACCGCGCCCCCCGGGGCACCCGAGAGGCACCCCGCCGCAAGGACGAGGTGCTGGCCGCGGCCACCCGCGTCTTCCACGCCAAGGGCTACGCGACGGCCTCGATTCAGGACGTCGCCGACGAGCTGGGGATCCTCAAGGGCAGCCTCTACTACTACATCGACTCCAAGGAGGACCTGCTCTTCGACATCATCGACCGGGTCCACCGTGACACCGTCGAACGGCTCGAGGAGTGGCTGGAGGTGGGCGGCGACCCGCTCGTGCAGCTGCGGGCCTACCTGGAGCAGCAGGTGCAGGCGTACTGCCGCGACGTGCAGCAGGTCGGGGTCTTCCTCAACGACTTCGCGCACCTGTCGGCGGAGCGGCAGGCGACGATCCTGGCCGAACGCGACCGCTTCGACGCCGCCCTGCGCGACCTGCTGCGGCGTGGCGTCGAGTCGGGGGCCATGGCTGCCGACGTCGACCCGAAGCTGACGGCGATGGCCGTGTTCGGGATGATGAACTGGATCAGCACCTGGTGGCGCGAGGACGGGCCGAGCACCCCCGAGGAGGTCGCCGCCCAGTTCACCGACCTGGTGCTCGCCGGCGTCGTGGGTCCGGCCGGCGGGTCCCGCAGCGACCTGGGGCGCCCACCGGCCTGACCCCACCCCTCCGCCTCAGCGCAGGAGCGGCACCCGGCGGACCAGCGCCGTGTCGGCCCATGCCCGACCCATGCCCCAGGTCCGACCGGCGTCGAGGGCGGTCAGCGCCACCAGGGCGACGGCGTAGATCACGTGCTGGTCCACCATCGGGTTGTGCAGCAGCGGCAGGTTCGCCAGCCACAGGCTCGCCATGAGCAGGACACCGCCCGCGGTCGCCAGGCGCATGCCGATCCCGAGGGTCACCCCGACCCCGACGGCAAGCAGCGCCGCCATGAACAGCACGTCGGTCACCGGACCGGCCATGCCCACGAAGACGTGCTGCAACATCTTGCCCTCCAGCGCGAACTGCAGGTAGCCCCCGGCCGGCGACCCACCGTTGACCCACGCCTGCGACGCCGGCGTGTCCATCCCGAGGCCCAGGAGCTTGTCGAGGAAGGCCCAGAGGAAAATCCAGCCCAGGAGCATCCGCAGCAGCCCCACGGTCCGCGGCCTGGCGGGCGCGGAAGGGGGCGCGCCGACCCGCTCGAGAGGTGGGTGTGGGAGCGGGCCCGGCTGGGACGCGACGGGGGGTGGGACGACGAGGGCGGGGACGGATGGCTCCGATGGGGAGACGAGGGTGCGCATGGCGACTGCCTTTCGGTCCGAGTTCGTTGCCCGACTGCGGGCACCCGGAAGGCGTGAGGTCGGTTCTCACGAGGTGAGAACCGGCGCACACGGTCAGCCGCCCCGAACCTGCCGGGCCACGTCGCGTGTGTCGTACCAGAGGCTGAGGCCGGCGATGCGGCCGTCGTGGTCGATGTCGAACACGTCGACCGCGTCGAAGGCGATGTCGACCCCCTGGACGGTCCGGCCCTCGAAGTGGATCTCCGCCGTCACCACGCGGCCGGCGACGGAGATGCGCGTCGGGGTGTCGGTGCCGTGCACGAACCCGGCGAGCAGCGGCGGGTAGTACGCCGCGATGTCCTCGCGGCCCCGGCGGTCGGGTGAGCCCACGGGTCGGAACGACGCGTCCTCCGCGAAGAGCCCGGCGAGGGTGTCGAAGTCCCTGGCGTTGACGGCGTCGAAGTAGGCCTCGACCGTGCTGCGGGGATCGTCGGGACGGGGCGGCGATGTCGTCTGGTCGGTCACATCGCGATACTGACTGATCAGTCAGTAGGTAGCAACCGTGGCGTCGTCCAGCCGTGCCCGGACCAGCTCGTCCATGCGGGACAGGGCGTTGCGAGCGAAGCGCACCTGCATCCCGCGGCCGAACACGGTCATGCCCAGCCAGATGATCGGGTTGGTGATCCGCGCCCGGCGGCTGTAGGCGTTGACGCGGAACTCCACCTCGCCGGAGTCCAGCCACTTCCACACCTGGAAGTCCATCTGCCCCGTCTCCAGGTGACCCTTCAGGGTGCGGTAGTTCCAGCCCCACCGCTGCACCGGCCGGCCGGCGACGGTGGTGGTCTCGTCGACGACGTCCCCGACCCTGAGCCCGAGGAGGAAGCGCAGCCCGTGGAACCGGGCCTCGAGCACCATGTCGCGCTCGGCCAGCGGCACGTCGGCACGGTAGACCGCACGGACGATCCGGGGGTCGGCGAAGGCGTAGTCCTCGAGCAGCCCGGCCGCCACCTCGAAGGGGCCGCCGGGGACGGGCTCGCCGGGCGGTTCGTCGGGCAGCGGCTGGCACCAGTCGTCGAGGGTCCATCCCTGCGTGGCGTCCTCGACGTCGACGGCGTCGAGGTCGAAGTTCAGCGGGACGTCGTGCAGGTCCTCCAGCGCCCGGCGGGCCCGCGTCGACACCGGCGCGGTCACCACGACCTCGCGGGTCCCTGTCGACACGGGGTCGTCGTCGAGGACGTGGGTGTCCACCTCCACCGACGTCATCACCACCCCGCCGGCCAGGTCGACCACCCGTTCGCAGAACTGCGCCCACATGTGCAGCTGGATCTCGCTTGCGAGCGGGACCCGGTCGTAGAGCAGGTGGAACAGCCGGTTGCCGCTGCGGGCGAAGGACACGATCTCGAACACGGTCCAGTCGAAGCGGTCGTGGGGCATGGCCCGGAACGTGATCTGGCCGGCCTCCATGTGCCCCTCGAGCGTGGCGAGGGTGAACGAGGTGTCGTCGGCCTCGACGACCCGTACTGGACCGTTCCAGGGGCCCGGCAGGTAGACGACGTACTCGTTGCCGACCTCGATGGTGTCGGTCTCGCCGTCGTCGGTGCCGTCCTCGAAGCGCGCCATCGACTCGGGCGTGGCCGCGTTGATGTCGTGCCGGAGGGTTGCGACGAGCATCTCGGGGGTCATCGCGCTGTCGGTGAAGGCGATGCGGTACCGGCGGCAGTACAGCGGTCCCACGCCATCGGCCGCGCGCTGGACGGCGCGGGCGTCGCCGATGAGGTCGCGGTCGAGGTCGGGGGTGTCGGGCGCCGCGTCCCCGGAACGGCCGCGCCGGTACAGGGGGACGCGGTGGAGGAGGTAGGAAAGGGTCGCCCAGACCATGCTGCTGACCCACCGCCACACCCGCGCCATCGTGCTGGCAGGCGTGGGGGCACCGGAATCGGACATGTCGGGGATGGACGGCATGTGGGGGTCTGTACCCAGCCGGCCGCCGGTCGGACCGCGCGAGCTCGCCTGCAGCTGACCGCGGACGCGTCGCACGGGCCGATCCACCGCCCCTCGGAGGTGTGAGACACGCCTCGAGTGGACACATCCCGACAGGTGATCACCACCATCCTCCGACACGTGCCGAACTGGACCCTGCGGGCAGCCCACGACCTCGGCCTGGCTGCCTGGTTCGGCGGCGCCTACATGGGCGCGGTTGCGCTGAACGGTGCGTCGCGAGAGGTCGAGGACCCCACGCAACGCGGACGCGTCGCCAACGCCGGCTGGTTCCGCTGGGCGGCGATCGTGCCCGTGGCCGTCGGAGCCCACCTGAGCGGCGGTCTCGGCCTGACCCTGCGCCACGGCAGGGCCAGCCGCGGTTCCGAACGCACCGCCGTCGTGCTGCGAGCCGGCCTGCTGGGCGCGACGCTGCTTGCCACGGCGGAGAGCGGACGGCTCGGCCGGAAGGTGGCCCGCGCCGGCGACGTGCCCGTGGCCACCGCAGTGCAGCCGATCGCTGACACACCGGCCGACGTGGCGTCGGCCCAACGACGCCTGCGGGTCCTCCAGTGGGTGATCCCCTCGACCACCGCCGCCATGCTGGTCATCGATGCCTGGCAGGAGTCCCACGGCGGCGCACGCCTGATCCCGCGTCGGTGGCTGCCGCGCATGCTCGGATGGGGCCGAGGCTGATCACCGCCCCACCGACCCCAACCGACGGGACGCGCGGCGGGCGATGACAGACTGGCCGGGATGATCCGTCGCCGAGGACCGCGCCCCCTGACCGACGACGAGCTGCGGGTCGTCGAGCAGGCCTTCCCCGCACGCGGTCGCCTGTCCGTGGAGCATCGGGACCGCTACGACGCTGCGGTCGTCGACCTGCTGGACCGCTGCGGGTGGGAGGCGTCGGCCGGCTCGGCGCTGACCGACCCGATGCGCATCACCATCGCCGCGCGGGCGTCGATCCTCGCCATCGGCTTCGACGAGACGCCGCTGCACGCCGTCCGGACCGTCGTGGTGCACCCCTCCACGATCGTGCTCGCGTCGGTCCGCCGCGGCGCGATCCCCGGGACGGTCACCGACGGCCCGATGCCGGTGGTCGGGCACACCGCCGCCCGAGGACCGGTCCACCTCGCCTGGAACCAAGTGGCCGCCGACCGACGCCATCCCGGACGACGACGCGACGTGGTCCTCCACGAGTTCGCCCACCAGCTGGACTTCCTCGACGGCGTGGGCGACGGCACGCCGCCGCTGGAGGGGGACCGTCGTCGACGGTGGATCACCATCTGCCAGATGGAGCTGGACGACCTCCGCAAGGGCAAGCCGCCCGGCCTGCTGCGTCCCTACGCGGCGACCAACCCCAGCGAGTTCTTCGCCGTGGCCACCGAGGTCTTCATGACCGATGCCGGCGCCCTTCGCGAGGACAGGCCGCTGCTGCACGCGGTGCTGGCCGACTACTACAACGTCGACCCGGCTTCCTGGGTCGACGACGCCGACGCAGCCGCACCCGCGGTCGTGGACTGAGGACGTCGCCGGAACACCAGGTCGTGCAGCGCGTCGGCGTTCTTGGCGAGGACCGGACCGGCCACCGCCGTGAGCAGCACGTAGGCCGCGGCGATGATGCCCAGCTGGGCACCGTCGGCCAGGCCGATCCCCAGCGAGGCGATGACGATGGAGAACTCGCCACGGGCGATCAACGCCGCACCGGCCCGCACGCGTCCGCGTGTGCTGGCGCCGATCCGCTTCGCCGCGACCCAGCCGGTCGCCATCTTCCCCGCCCCGGTCACCAGCAGCAGGAGCGCGGCCGGCACCATCGCCGCCGGCAGGTCCCCCGGATCGATCTGGAAGGCGAAGAAGAGGAAGAACATCGCGGCGAACAGGTCACGCAACGGTTCGATGAGTTCGCTGGCCCGCTCCTGCACGGGGCCGGAGAGGGCAAGTCCGACGAGGAACGCCCCGATCGCCGCGGAGATCTGCAGCTGCTGGGCCAGGCCCCCGACGACGAGGGTCAGTCCGAACACCGCGAGCAGCAGGGCCTCGTTGTTGCCGCGGTCCAGCCGGACGCTCATCAGGTGGCCGTAGGACATGGCGACCCACAGCACGACCCCGACGGTGACCAGGGCGATCGCGACGGTCGTGGCCGTCGACATCATGTCCTCGCCGGCCACGACGGCAGCCACGATGGGCAGGTAGACCGCCATCGCCAGGTCCTCGATGACCAGCAGGTTGAGGACCGACGGCGTCTCGCGGTAGCCCAGCCGGTCGAGGTCGCTGAGGACCTTGGAGATCACCCCGGAGGAGCTGATCCAGGTGACGCCGCCGAGCAGCACGGCCGCAGGGACCGCCCAGCCCAGCAGGAGCCCGGCGACCAGGCCGGGGGTGAATCCCAGCAGCGCGTCAACAGCCCCCGGGACACCGCCTCCGCGGAGCCCTGAGCGAAGCTCGTCGGAGCTGTACTCCAGCCCCAGCGTGAGCAGGAGCATGAGGACGCCGATCTCGGCACCGAGCTCGACGAACCCCTCCGCGACCCCGATGTCGGCGATCCCGCCCTCGCCGAGCCCGAGGCCGGCCAGCAGGTAGAACGGCACCGCGGTGATACCCAGCCTGGAGGCGACACGGGCGAGGAACGCCAGGACCAGTGCCAGCAGGCCGATCTCCACGAAGGCCAGCGCCACGTCGGCGCCGACCGCTGCGAGGACGACCGTCACGCGAGGAGGTCGCGGACCTGTCGGACGCCGTCGGGGGTGCCGACCGCCACCGCCATGTCGCCGACCGCGAACGCGAAGTCCGGCTCGGGCGAGGGGATCGTCTCCTCGCCGCGGACGACGGCGACGATCGAGACCCCCGTCCGGCTGCGGACGTGCAGGTCACCGATGGTCCGGCCGACCGACGTCGACCCCTGGGCGATCCGCAGCCACGCGATCGTGAGGCCCTGGATGTCCTGCTCGATCGCGGTGGCGACCTGGCTGACCGTCGACGCACCCATCAGCTCGCCGAGGGCACGTGTCTCGTCGGCGGTCATGTGCAGCACCGTCCGGCAGCGGTCGGGGTCGTCGGCGTCGTAGACCAGCAGCTCCTTCCAGCCGCCCCGGTGGGCGATGACGCCGACCTGCTCACCGGCCTCGGTCGCGAACTCGTACCGGACGCCGACGCCCGGCAGGGTGACCTCGCGGATGTTGGGCATGTGCTGCTCCTCCCGCCTCGTGGCGGTCGTCGATGTGGACATCTGGAACGCCGGGACCTGCTGGGGTGTTCCCCGCCGGCGCACCCGACCCTACGATCCCGCCATGACCACCAGCCAGTCCTCGACCCGTCCGTTTCCGCTCGAGGAGGTGCGTGCGCTGCCGAAGGCCGAGCTGCACGTCCACCTCGAGGGGACCGTCGATCCGGCGACCCTGCTGGAGCTGGCCGAGCGGCACGGCGCCCGGCCGCCCGCCGACACCGTCGAGGGGGTGCAGGACTGGTATCGCTTCGAGGACTTCCCGATGTTCCTCGAGCGGTACTTCGCCGTGCTGGAGCTGCTGCGCGAACCCGAGGACTTCGCCACGATCGCCGAGCGCTACCTCGACGCCGCACATGCCCAGGGTGCGGTCCACGTCGAGCTGCACGTGTCGGCGACCGGCCACATCGCCGAGGGCGGCAAGGCGTGGGCCCCCATCCACGACGGCATCGTCGAGGGGTGCCAGCGTGCGGCTGGCCGGACGGGGATCTCCTGGGGGCTGATCCCCGACATCTCCCCGCACCTCGGAGCCGAGGTCTGCGCCGAGGCGATGGAGGAGGTGTTCGCCCACGACCTCGACCACGTCGTCGCGATCGGCATGGGCGGTCCGGCTGAGTCGTGGCCGACGCAGGACTTCGAGGCCATCTACCGCCGGGCCGAGTCGCTCGGCATCCCGGGGGTGGCCCATGCCGCCGAGCACGGCGACCCGTGGGAGGTGCGGCACGCCGTCGAGCGATTCGGCGCACGCCGTATCCAGCACGGGATCGGCGTGGTCGACGACCCGGACGTCGTCGCGCTGCTCGTCGAGCGGGGCATCCCCTGCGACGTGGCCCCGGGCTCGAACCTGGCCCTGAACGCCGTCGCGTCCCCGGCGGCCCATCCCCTGCGCCGCATGCTCGAGGCCGGGATCACGGTCACGTTGGCCAGCGACGACCCGCCCCTGTTCCGGACCTCGCTGCTGGAGGAGTACCAGCGCGCGTGGGAGTGGTGTGACCTGGACATGGACGGCATGGCCCGACTGGCCCGCAACTCCATCGAGCACAGCTTCGCCAGCGACACCGACAAGGGGAGATGGTTGGCACGGCTTGCCTGACGGCGATCGACACGGGCCGCTCGCCAGCGCCTACTTGACCCCGGACCCAGCGGTCCTCGTGCCTGCCCTGATCCGGAACCGTTCGATGGACTGGCTGGCGCCCTCGGCGAGGTCGGCGAGGACCTCCCCGATGGCGGGCGTGAACTTGAAGCCGTGGCCGCTGAACCCGGCGCCGATGACGACCCGGTCCACGCGGTCCAGCACGAAGTCCCGGTCCGGCGTCGTGGTGTACAGGCAGCGGGTCATGCTGACCGGCGTCGGATCGATCCCCGGCAGCCACCGGCGGATGTAGTCGGCCAGGCGTGCGGTGGCGGCGGTGTCCTCGTCGAAGGGTCGGTCGTCGGGGTCCAGCCATTCGGGTCGGTAGTGCTCCGACACCTTGACCCCCTCGCCGGGCACACCGAACAGGTAGACGTCCTCGACCCCCCGGTGCACGGCCGGCAGCCACTCCCCCGGATGGCGCACGACCGGGCGGAAGAACATCGGCTGCTCGGCGCTGACCTGCATGGGCGGCAGCGCCACGACTCCATCCAGCACCTTCTGGGTCCACGCGCCGACGGTGCTGACGATCCGGTCGGCCCGGAGCACGCTGCCGTCGTCGAGGCGGACCGCCACCCCACCGTCGCCCACGTCGACGCCCACCACGGCCGTGGCAACCCGGACGTCGGCACCGTGCTGTCGTGTCCGCTGCAGCAGCACGTCGAGGGTGCGCTGTGCCGCGACACGGCCGCCGGTCGGGTGATGCACGACGGCGGCGTCGAAGCGCATCCCCGGCCACCGCGCGGCCGCCCGCTCGGGGTCCAGCACCTCGTGCTCCACGTCGTTGGCGACGAAGGCGTCGGTGATCGGCGCGATGGCATCGGCAGGACCGTGGTCGACGACCCCCGTCAGCTCCAGCAAGCTGGCCCCGGTGCGTGCCTCGAGGTCCCGCCAGCGCGGCAGCGCCGCACGGGCCAGGGCGATGTAGTCGGCGTCCTCGTAGCCCAGGCGGAAGACCCGGGCGGTGGCATGGCTGGATCCGCGCGCGTGGCCGGGCTCGAAGCGCTCGACGAGGGCCACCCGTCGGCCCCGGCCGGCCAGGGCGTGCGCCGTCGCCAGCCCCATCGCACCGGCGCCCAGGACGACGACATCGTGGGTGGTCATGACGTGGCTGCTCCCCTGCGGACGGACCGGGTGGTGGTGACCGGCCCCAGTGTCGCCGACCGACCTGTTCTCGTTCCGACCCTCGACCGCGGACGTGGACGCACGGTCCCCGACGAGTCAGATGGTGATGATCACTTTGCCGCGGGCCCGGCCCGACTCGCTGTGCGTCATGGCTGCGGCCGCGTCGGCCAGCGAGAAGGTGCGGTCGATGACGGTGCGGACCGACCCGTCGGCCAGCCAGCCGGTGATGGTCAGGAGGTCCTCCCGCACCGACTCGTCGGCGGTGAACGTGACCAGGTCGTGGGATGAGAAGCGGTTGCGGAGGACGACCCGGAGGGCCCGTACCGCAGGGCCGAGGAGGGCGCCGTCCTCGTCCGAGCCGACCATCACGTACCGGCCGCCGGGCGCCAGCAGGCCCATGTACTCCCCCAGCGGCTGGGCGCCGGCGATCTGCACGACCAGGTCGAAGCGCGGCCCCAGCCCGGCGAGGTCCTGGGTCCGGTAGTCGACGACCTCCTCGGCGCCCAGCCCTCGCACCAGCTCGGCGTTGCGGTCGCTGCACACGGCGGTCACCCGGCCGCCGAGCGCACGGGCCATCTGCACGGCGAACGTGCCGACACCACCGGAGGCACCGACGACGATCACCCGCTCACCGGCGGCCAGCCGACCGTGACGCTGCAGTGCCTGCAGCGCCGTGAAGGCGGCGACCCCCACCCCGCCGGCTTCCTCGACGGTGACGTTGGGCGGTCGACGCACGAGCCGGGCCGCCTCGACCGCGACCAGCTCGGCCAGCGTCCCACCGGGCGCTGCCCCGAGGACCGGGTCGCCCGGCTGCAGGTCGGTGACGGCGTCGCCGACCGCCTCCACGGTGCCCGACACGTCCGCACCGGGGATCGGCCGGTCCCGCGGTCCTCGCAGACCTGCGACGAGCCGGAGGAACAGGGGTGTGCCCCGCATGTAGTGCCAGTCCAGCGGCTGCAGGCTGGTGGCCTGCTGCCGGACCAGCACCTCGGTCGGTCGGGGGACCGGGACGTCCACGGCCTGGAGGTCGAGCACCTCCGGTCCGCCGTAGCCCTGCTGGACGATCGCCTTCATGGTCTGTGAGTCGCGCATGCCGTGCATGCTGGCCCCCACCCGATCTCGGGGACATGGGGGGTTTCCCCTACGGTCAGCCCTCGACCACGACGGTGTCGGTGGCGGACCGGCCGAACACCTCCGGGGTGTAGATCTCCTCGGCCTTCGTCGGCGGGACGACGAAGGTGCCGGGAGTGGTCGCACGGGCGATGTAGTCGTAGGTGTAGGTGCCGGCAGGCAGGTAGCCGCTGAAGGCCTCGGCCCGGTCGTCGCGAAGGTTCTGGTGGTCGAACCATGTCGGGAACCAGCCGATGGAGTCGAACAGGTCACAGCAGATCTCACCCGGGGAGGGGAAGTCGCTCGGCTCCTCCGGCTCCGGCGGCAGCGCGGGCGATGCCGCCAGCGCGGGGTTGACGATCTCCAGCCCCGCAGGCAGCGGGTCGACAAGCGCCATGTTCACCCGTCGGCTGTCGGCCACCATGGTCAGTCGCACCCGGACCTCGGCCCCGGCGCGGATGCGCCAGGTCCCGTCGTCGCCGAGCACCACGTCACCGGGGTCGCCGACGGCCTCGTAGGCACGCTCGACGACGAAGCCCTCGTCGCGTGGTTCGAGGCGCAGGTCATCCGGCGCCGTCCGCAGGCCGAGCCGGTAGTACAGCCGGCCCTCGCCGTCCTTGGACAGCACGATCGTCGGGTCCTCGCGGGACAGCAGCTCGGCGGTCGGCACGACGGTCAGCATGGAGTCGGTCGAGCGCCCCTGGTAGGGGTGCTCGGCGGCGTAGAGGTCACCCAGCCAGACGCGGGCCACGAAGTCAGGGGTGGTCGCCTCGAAGGTGTCGAAGTACCGCTTCAGCGCCAGCAGGACGAAGGCGTTCTCCTGCACGTTGTCCCAGCGGCCCTGCTTCTGGTTGGCGATCAGGCCGTTGACGATCTTGGGCACCAGGTCGCTGTCCGGCTGCTGGTCGAGGTAGGCGTCGAGGACGATCCCGTCGGTGCGACGGTCCGAGCCGAGCACCAGGTAGGCGTCCTCGCCGTAGCCGGTCACGAACGTCGCCGCCGACGGCGTCTCGGTCACCTGGTTGGCGAACGTTCGCTCGATGGCGGCACGGATGTCGGCGTCGTCGACGACGGGCCACAGCCAGGCGATGGCGTCCAGCGGCAGCGTGTCGTCGTCGCCGGTCGCACCCTCCAGCGCCCGGTACACCTCCGCGGCACGACCCGGGTCGCGGTCGCCGGCCAGGTCACGGACGTGCACGGCGTAGGCGCGGATGGTCTGCCGGGTCGTCTCGCTCCACTCCGGGTCGATGACCGCCTCGATCGAGCGCAGTCGTTCGAGCGCCCGGTCGAGGGTGCCGGACGGGACGTCGTAGCCGGCGTCGCGGGCAGCGATCAGCGCGTGGGCGGCCTGGATGGTGTGGTACGGCTCGGTCGGGCGGTTGCGCTGCCAGACGGGCCAGCCACCGTCGTCGTTCTGCAGGCCGACGAGGCCGGCGATGTCGGCGGCGACGGTCTGCTCGATCTCGGCGGCGGGCGGCAGCTGCTCGGCCTCGAAGGCCTCGAGCACGTCACGCAGCGCAGCGCTGGCGAGTATGCGGGAGGCGAACGCGTCGCTGGAGGTGTAGGGGTAGTCCGACAGGTACAGCACGGCGTCGGTGAGGGCCTGCAGGGCGGTGGAGGAGGTGGTGACCTCCAGCCCGCCGAACTGCGGCACGACCCCGTCGGGGGTGAGGAGCGGCTGCGCGACGGCACCCTCGTCGACGACCCCGTAGGTGGCGAAGGACTCGCTGGTGGTCGGGGTGTGGACGGGCAGCGACACGGTGGCGGAGTCCGCTGACTCGCCATCGCCGGAGCTGCTGACGGCGGTGGCCCGGAAGCGTGCGGTGCCGGCGTCGGCGGCGGTCACGGGGAAGCGCACCTCGACCCGGTTGTTCGCCGGGACGGTGACGGTGGTGCCGGTCCGGGTCTCGTCGGGACCCTCGACCGCGAGGTTGGCGGTCTCGAGGACCACGTCGGCGGTGAGGTCGGTATCGGTCTGGTTCTGCAGGACGACCGGCAGCTGGAAGGCATCACCGAAGTTGGCGAAGCGCGGTGCGGACGGGCGGACCTGGAGCGGCAGCCGGGCGGTCAGGGTCGACTCGCCCTTGCCGAACCGGTCGTTGCCGGACGCCGCCACGGCGAGGATCCGGTAGCGGGTCAGGTTGTCGGGCAGGTCGACGTCAACCGTTGCCCGCCCGGCCGCGTCAGTCGTGACGGACGGGGCGAACACGGCGAGGGCGTCGAAGTCGGACCGCACCTCGATCGGCGCACCGCCCCCCTGCTCGCCCTCCGGGGTCGCCGCCAACGGCGCGGCCGCCGCCGTCGCCCCTCCCGCGGTGCCGTCGGTGTCGGCCGCCGCGTCCTCGGTCACCTCGAAGAGGGCCTCGTCCTCGGCTCCCTCCGCGACGCTTTCCTCGCGATCACCATCGGTCCCGGCGGGCACGGGGGTGTCGGCCCGGGACAGCAGGATCGTGCGACGCAGGTACTCGCTGTCCAGCCACGTGTAGAGGTCCCCGTGGAAGGTGGCGACCGGATCGGCCAGGTCGTAGCCGATCAGCGACAGGACGGCCTCGTCGACCACGACGACCGCCAGGTCGGCGCCCTCGACGGGAGTGCCCGCGGCGTCGGTGACGGTCACGTCGACCGCGGTGGAGCCGCCGGGCACGATCGCCGTGTCGCGGGGCACGGCGTCGACGGTCAGCGTGCGCGACGTGGGCGGCACGTCGATCCGGACCGACCCCGTGGCGTAGGCGGGACGGGCGGGCAGGTCCGGTGCGGGCGATCCGTCGTCCAGCAGCCGTGGGGCCGCGCCGACCAGGTCGACCTGGACGGTGATGCCGGGGACCATGTCGTCGGCCAGCGGGATCTCGACGACGGCGCTGCCGTCGGTCACGCCGACCACCCGGGTGCTGGCGATGCCGTTGTGGGTCACGGTGACCAGGCCCGTGGCCGGGCCGAACGGGGCCGGCACGAGGATCTCCGCGGTGTCCCCGACCACGTAGTCCTGCCGGGCCGGGATGAGCGTCAGCTGCTCCTGCTCGATGCGGCGGGTGGGGACCGCCTCGGCGCCGCTGACCCACATCTCGTACTCGGTGCGGTTGGTCCCGCCGTCGGCGTCGGTGACGGTGCCGGAGATCCGGTAGCGGCCGCCGACCTCGGTGGCGAACTCGCAGCGCTGCGGCTCGGCGGCGCTGGTCAGCTCGCAGGTCCGCGGGTCGACGGCCGTTTCGGTCAGCACACCGTCGACGTACTCCTCCACCAGGCGTTCGGCGGTCAGCACGAGCGGTTCGCCGACGATGGCGGTGCCGTCGATGTCGGTCAGGACGGCATCCATGCGGATCGGGTCGCCCTGCCGGACGAAGGCCCGGTCGCTGCGCAGCCCGAGGTACCGCTGGCCGGCGTGGACCAGCAGGTCGGTGGTCGAGGCGAACGCCTGCCGGTTGACGTCCTCGACGGCGGCGTTGGCCGACACCAGCGTCGGCTGGTCGGGCGCGTCACCCTCCAGCTCGATCTCGAGGAAGTGCGCGCCGGACGCGTCGGTGACGCCCTCGAACCGCTCGACGGTCTCCTCCCCACCGGGGAAGCAGCAGATGTCCTGCTCGAACGCACCGAACTCGGCCTCGAACCCACGCCCTCCGAAGGACCCGCCGCCGACGAACCACCAAGGCACGAAGATCCCGAAGCTGAACCCCTCCCATCCGGGCGGTTCGTAGGTGCCGTCGCGGTGGCTGACGGTCCATGTCACGGGGGCGTTGGGCAGGCCGCCACCGGCGAAGTAGGTGGCCTCGGCCGCGACGGTGATCGGGCTGGTGACGACGTGCGGGGCAGGGCTCTCCGCACGGGTGGCGACCTCGAACTCGGGCCGGCGGAACTCCTCGATCCGCAGGGGGTGCTCGAAGAAGGTGTCCTGCAGGCCGGGGACACCGGACAGCTGGAAGGCGATCGTGCCGTAGCCGAGGTTGGCGCCGGCGGGCAGCTCGATGGCCAGGTCGAAGGCCCCCAGGGCGTTCAGGTCGACCTGGCCGGACCCGATCTCGGTGTACTGCCCGTCGAACACCTGGTAGTCGACGCTGGCGCCGTCGCCCGGCAGCACCAGGTCGGCGTTGCCGGAAAGGCGCAGCTGGCGGATCCAGCCCTTCAACCGGACGGTTTCACCGGGCCGGTACAGGCCGCGGTCGTCGAAGACGTACCAGCGGGAGACGTCGTTCCGGGGCTGGGCCTGCCAGCGTTCGCGCCATCCCGAGCCCAGCACCGCCGTCTGGTCCCCGACGGTGGCGGTGATGGTCGGGTCGCCGGAGCTGTCCAGCCGGAACGTCGCCAGGCCGTCGGCGTCGGTGGTGGCGGTGCCGCCGTCGTGGGCCACCTCGGCGCCGGCGATGGGGCTGCCGTCGCGCAGGTCGGTGGTCCACACGACCAGCTGCTCGCCGTCGGCGAACGCGTCGATGCCGACGGTCGTGGCCTGGACCCAGACCAGCATCTGCAGGTTGTTCCAGTACTCCTCGCTGTCCCGCGGGAAGGTCCGGTTCGGTTCGACGTACAGCAACGCCTGCCCGGCCCCGTCGGGGAACGCCTCGGACAGGTCGACGATCGTCTCCACGGTGGTGCCGTCGCTGGCACCGGTCTCGACGGTCCGGTCGAACAGGACGGGGAAGTCGGGGGGCGTCAGCTCGTCGCTCCACCGGTCGAGGGCGATGTAGCGCGACCAGTCGTCGGGTTCGACGTCGAGGGCGACGACGCGAAGGTCCTCGTGGCCGGCGCTGACCAGCGAGACCGACGGCTGCTCGGCCAGCGGGTCGACGGTGACCATGTCGCTGTCGAACCGGCGGAGGAACGGCATCGGGTCCCCGACGTCGAACTCCCGGGTCTCCTCGGCGCCGAGGACCTGGCCGCGGTCGTCCCGCAGGCTGGCGGGCACGGTGACCCGGTAGGTGGTGTCGGCCTCGGTCGCCCCCTGGACGACGATGACGTTGCCCTGCACGCCGATGGTGGCGCCGCGCAGCTCGGGCTCGACGGTGACGGTCGCCGGCTCGAAGGCGGCGGTGTCCAGCGGGTTGGAGAACTCCACGAGCAGCGGCTGGCCGGGACGGCAGCCCTGCCCGTAGCCACACTCGGTGCGCACGATCCTCAGGGGAGGGAAGGTCCGCCCGCTGTAGCGCTGCTCGGCAGCGGTCGTGCGCGGCCCCTCCGCCGACGGCATGCCCTCCCCGAAGGTGACGGTCAGCGGGGTGTCGGCGGGCAACGGCTCGACCGGGCGGAACGCCACCCAGCGGCCGTCGAGCGCCCGGTCGACGATCGGCCGGACGGTGTCGTCGGCGTCGATCTCCTCCGGTGTCGCCTGGCGCACGGGGCGGGTGCCGTCGGCATCGAGGGTCAGGTGATCCAGGACCGCAGCCGGGTCCACGACCTGGTCGAACACGGCGACGAAGGTCGGCTGCAGCACGAGGCTGTTGCCCTGCGGGGCGAACGCCTCCACGGTCGGGGCAGGTGTGGCGAAGTCGAAGGTGACGTCCTGTGCCAGCGTGCCGCCGGTCTCGGACGTGGTGCCGGCCGGGACGGTCACGGTGAAGGCCGTGGCCATGGGCAGGCGGTCGATCGTGCCCGGGGTGTGCTCGAAGCGAAGGGTGCGGGTGCCGATCCACCGCCATCGACCGTCCAGCTCGGGTGTGACGGTGACCGGGACGTCGGCGGCGTCGAGCTGCTCGAGGGTGGCCAGCGGGACCATGGGTTGGTTGAAGGTGATGCTCAGCGAGGGGGCGATGTCGACCTCGCCCTCGGGCTGGACCCGCACGACCTCCAGCGGCCCCGCGGGGACGTCGGGGGCAGCGGCATCGTCGCCCCCGGCGGGTGGGAAGGTCGTCGGGACGGTCTGTCCGGCGACGGGCGGGGGCAGCGTCTCGGCGGGCCGGTTGAAGGCCTGGCGGTCACCCTCCTCCTCCCCGAACGGCTCCAGCCGGTCGATGATGGCATCGACCCGGTCGGCCTCCAGCGGCGTGCCGGTGGCCACCTCGACGGGGTCGTCGGCCTGCGCCACCGACTGGCCCTGGCGGAGGCGGACCCGAAGGGGTTGGCCGTCCTCGTCGGTCGCGGCGGGGGTGCCGTCCTCGGCGGTGGCGTCGTTCACGTCGTCCTCGTCGTCCCCGGAGACCGTGCACATGGTGGCGACCACCGCGAGGGCGATGAACACCGACAGGAACAGGGGCCAGAGTCCGCGGAGTCGGGTGGTTGTGGTCGGCATGTCGAGGGGCCTCTGCGTCGTCACTGCGATCGATTCGACACCATGGGTGGTGCCGTCGTTGCGAGGTCCGACGCGAGATCGTCACCGGTGGTTCCCGAGCAGGTCCGAAATCCACGAAGACCAGTCGCGATGCCGCTCGGGAGGGATCAGCCGGTGCGGTTGCCCCAGGCGTCGACGCCGGTGACGGTCGGCAGGTCCGTGCCCGGCAGGGTGACCCGGAAGATCGCGTGGATGGTGTTGGCGTCGACCTCCACGATCTCGGGAGCCGAGTCGACCGCCACGCCGGCGGCGCCCTCGAAGGTCGCCGTGCCGGTCCGGACCGGTGCCGGCCGGTCCGCGGGCAGGTCCGCGTCGAGCAGCCGTCGGTTGGTCGGGACCGGGGTGTAGGCCAGCCGGGCAGTCACGGTGTCACCGTCGCGGGTCACCTCGAGCACCTGGAGGGTGTCGGCGGGCTGCACGTCGAAGGGAGCGGAGGCCACCTCGTAGGTCCCGGCGAGCACCCCGGTCGCCCCGGCGGCGGTGAATCGGTAGGTCCCCGCCGGCCAGTCCTTCGGAGCCTCGAAGTCGACCACCCAGAGGTGGGCGTCACCGGACAACCGGTAGGTCAGCGCGTACTCGAACGGGCGGTCCAGCGGTCGTCCACCACGGACGTCGGCCGCGACCCACCCACCGTCGGCGTCCAGTCGTTCCAGCACGACCGTCGGCAGGTCCACCACCGGGTCGCCCCCCTCGAAGCGGAAGGTGGTCGAGTCGAACCGGGCCACGTCCGTGGGCTGGGTGACGACCCGTCCGGGGCGGGGTGCGGGGGCGGCGGCTGCGGGCACCCAGGGACGTTGGACGTAGCTGACCTCCAGCTCGTCGGCCGGCATGGCGGCGGTGCCATCCAGCGCGGCCATCACGGCGACGGTGGCGTCGAGGATCCGGCCGCCCTGCCTCCAGCCCCAGAAGGTCGTGGTGCCCTCCACGCGGCCCATCAGCCAGTCGGCTCGGCTGTCGGGGAGGATGTAGCCGACGTGGTCCTGGGCGTACCCGACGACGAAGGTGTCGGCCGGATCGGTGGAGGACGCCTCGACCAGGCGGAGGCCCTGCTCGACCAGCGGCTCGCCGGGCTGGGTGATCAGCCGCAGGTCACCGATGTCGGCGACGGTGACGCGGGTGTCCAGCGGCACGAACGAGCCGTTCTCGGCGTGGCCGTTGTCGGCCAGGTCCCACGCGTCGGGTGCGGGCGCGGGGACGCAGTTGCGGTCGCTCGCGACGCCCTCGAGCACTGCGGTGTCGGCGTTGTTGCACTGCACGGCACCCCACTCGTGGGGGTACTCGTCGCCGGTGTAGCCCAGCGCGTCGCGGTCCAGCAGGATCCGCTGGCTGGCGACCTCGATGTCGGGGGCGGTCTGCCAGGTGTCGATGCCGTCGGCGAGGGCGCGGACCTGCCGGCCGAGCAACTCCCCGAACCGTTCGATGCGCTGCAGCGTCGGACGCCCGCGTCCGTCTCGGTCCGCCCGGGGGCTCACGTCGCCCGACGCCGACTGCACGAACATGGCCACGACGGGCGTGTCGTGGGTCGACTCGACGTACCGCTCGGCGGCGGCGGGGGCCCCGCCGGAGAAGAAGTGGTTCTCGACGTCGAACATGATCCCGTGCGCCGCGAAGTTCATGACGACGGCGAGGGGGGCGACGGGCTGCCCCGTGGCGGCGTCGATGTGGTCGATCGTGATGACCCCGAGGCGTCGTCGGAACGCATCCTGCTGCGCGACACGGGCGGCGTCCCACGGGTCGCGGGGCCGGCGGAAGGAGTTCAGCGAGTCGCGGTGGGTGTCAGCGCCCATGGTGTGGCCGATGCGGGCCGGCACGGTGTCGGTGACGGCGTCCACGACGACGTCGGCCACGTCGTTGACGAGCCGGTCCAGCACCTCGGGCTGGAACACGTCCATGGCCGCCCAGAAGTAGCGGACGCTGTCACCGGCGACGGCACCCGGACCGTGGTGGGAGTGGGTGGCGGTCAGGACCAGCCCGTCGGCGACGTCGATGCCGGTGCGGTCCAGCACCCGCTGGGCGACGGCGAGGGTCAGCTCGTCGAGGCTGCCGATGGTGTCGGTCTTGACCAGGACGCTCCAGTCGGTGCCGTCGAACAGCGCGATGGCCTTGGCGGTCAGGGCGTCGTGGTAGCCGCGGCTGGGCGGGGAGATGGTCGCGAACGGCGAGTGGCCGGCACGGGCCTCGTCGGGGACGTGCACGATCGGGGTGCCGTCCTCGGAGAAGCCGGGCGACAGGTCGGTGTAGTGGGCAGGTGTCTGCTCGCCGAACAGCTCACCGCCGACCGGCGGGCGCAGGTATCCCCCGAGCGGCGTCCCGACGGGCACCCGCAGCAGCCCCTCGGCCGCGCCGGCCCGAAGCGGCGCGGCCGGCCCCTCCGAGGTGTCGTTGTCCAGCGTCGTGCCGGATCCGATGTCGGTCAGGACGGGTGGTCGCACGATCCGGTCGGCGTCGAACGCGGGCGTCACCAGCGCCGCCGCAGGGGTGGCCACGACGGCGGTGATGGCGATGGTCGACAGCAGTCGGCGCAGGCGGATGGTCGGCAACACGGCCATGGCGGGGTCCCTCGGAGTTCGGCTCTACACGGTGTGGTTCGCCGTTCGACCGGCGACATCCTCCCCCGCACGCATCGGGATAAATGTTGCTGCTTCCAACAAAAAGGGTTTGCCGGCCTCGTGGGGATTCGGCATGCTCCGTGCCATGCCCATCGCCACGCCCGAGTCCTACGCCGCCATGCTCGACCGCGCCAAGTCCGGCGGGTTCGCCTACCCGGCCATCAACGTGACGTCGTCACAGACGCTCAGCGCGGCGCTGGCCGGGCTGGCCGAGGCCGGCAGCGACGGCATCCTGCAGGTGTCGACCGGTGGGGCCGGCTACTGGTCCGGCGGCAGCCGCAACGACATGGTCGTCGGCGGCCTGGCCTTCGCGGCCTGCGCCAGGGAGCTCGCGGCGCAGTACCCGATCGAGGTGGCGCTGCACACCGACCACTGCCCGCCGGACAAGCTGGACGGCTTCGTCAAGCCGCTCCTGGCGATCAGCCGCGAACGTGTGGAGGCGGGCGGCCTGCCGCTGTTCCAGAGCCACATGTGGGACGGGTCCGCCGTGCCGCTCGCGGAGAACCTGCGCATCGGCGCCGAGCTGCTGGAGGCCTGCGCGGCCGCCAACATCATCCTCGAGGTCGAGGTCGGTGTCGTCGGCGGCGAGGAGGACGGGGTCGTCGCGGAGATCAACGAGCAGCTCTACACCTCCCCCCAGGACTACCTGGACACCGTCGCCGCCCTCGGCGTCGGCGAGAAGGGCCGCTACCTGCTGGCCGCCACCTTCGGCAACGTGCACGGCGTCTACAAGCCCGGCAACGTCACCCTCCGGCCGGAGATCCTCGCCGAGGGGCAACGGGTCGCCGCCGAGCACCTCGGCCAGCCCGACGGCGCCAAGCCGTTCGACCTGGTCTTCCACGGTGGGTCGGGGTCCGACCCCGCCGACATCGCCGCCGCGATCAGCCATGGTGTGGTGAAGATGAACATCGACACCGACACCCAGTACGCGTTCGCCCGGCCGGTGGCCGACCACATGTTCCGCAACTACGACGGCGTCCTGAAGGTCGACGGCGAGGTCGGCAACAAGAAGGTCTACGACCCCCGCGTGTGGGGCCGTGCGGCGGAGACGAGCATGGCTGCCCGGGTGGCCCAGGCCTGCGCCGACCTCGGCTCGGCGGGCAAGAGCCCGTCCGCCTGAGCCAGTCCCCCTGAGCCTGAGCCAGTACCGCCCGCAGGCACGCCAACCGTCGCACGGACCCCCGCGGGCGGTTGACGCCCGGGTCGGCGGGTACGCCTGCGGGCCATGACCTTCGACCCGACCGATCCGTACGTCCACGTCCGAGGCGCGCGCGAGCACAACCTCAAGCACGTCGACGTCGACCTGCCCCGCGACGCGATGGTCGCCTTCACCGGCGTGTCGGGGTCGGGGAAGTCCTCGCTGGCCTTCGGCACCCTCTACGCCGAGGCGCAGCGCCGCTACTTCGAGTCCGTCGCACCCTACGCCCGGCGGCTGCTGCAGCAGACCGGTGCCCCGCACGTGGAGGAGATCACCGGCCTGCCTCCGGCCGTGGCGCTGCAGCAACGCCGCGGCGCCCCGAGCTCGCGATCGACCGTCGGGACGCTGACGACCCTGTCGAACCTGGTCCGGATGCTGTACTCGCGCGCCGGCACCTACCCCGAGGGCGCCGAGCGGCTGGAGGCCGAGTCGTTCTCGCCCAACACCACCGCCGGGGCGTGCCCGCGGTGCGGCGGACTGGGCGTGGACCACGACGTCGCCGAGGACCTGATGGTCCCCGACCCCTCCCTGACCATCCGCGAGGGGGCGATCGCCGCCTGGCCCGGCGCATGGCAGGGCAAGAACCTGCTGCGCATCACCAAGGCGGTGGGCATCGACGTCGACACCCCGTGGAGGGACCTGGCCGAGGAGGACCGCGACTGGCTGCTGTACACCGACGAGCAGCCGAAGGTGCTGATCCGGCGGCGCGGCGAACCCGATGACTCCACTGGCCGTGACTACCACGGCACCTTCTCCAGCGCCCGCCGGCACGTGCGCCACACGCTGGCCAACACCAAGAGCCAGATGATGCGCGACAAGGTCCTGGCCTTCGTGCGGAGCACCACCTGCGCGGCGTGCGACGGCACCGGGCTGCAGGCCGAATCGCTGGAGGTCACCTTCGGCGGGCTGACGATCGCGGAGACGAACGCCCTGTCGTTCACCGAGCTGGTCAAGGTGCTGCGCCCGGTGGCCGAGCTGGTCGAGGTCGACGTCGCCACCTCCACCGCCGACTCCGGCGAGCAGACCGAGGTCGCCGTGCGGCTGTGCACCGACCTGCTGGCCCGCGTGCAGGTCCTGCTGGACCTGGGGTTGGGGTACCTGTCGATGGGGCGGGTCTCCACGACGTTGTCGCCCGGTGAGACGCAGCGGCTGCGGATCGCAACCCAGCTGCGCTCGGGGCTGTTCGGCGTCGTCTACGTGCTGGACGAACCCTCCGCCGGGCTGCACCCCGCCGACGCCGAGCCGTTGTTGGAGGTCCTGCGGCAGCTGAAGGCGTCGGGCAACTCGTTGTTCGTCGTCGAGCACGACATGGACGTGGTCGGGCAGGCCGACTGGGTCGTCGACATCGGGCCGCTCGCCGGGGAGGGCGGTGGGCAGGTGCTGTACTCCGGACCGGTCGCGGGGCTGGAGGCGATGGAGGAGTCCGCCACCGCCGCGTACCTGTTCGGCCGCGCCGAGCGGGTCGAGGGGCACGGCCGCGAACCGGGCGGGTGGCTGCACCTGCGTGGGATCAGCCGGCACAACCTGGTCGACCTCGACGTGGACGTACCCCTGTGCGTCATGACCGCGGTGACGGGCGTGTCGGGGTCGGGCAAGTCGACGCTGGTCAGCCAGGTGCTCGCCGAGCTGGTCCGCCGCCACCTGGGCCAGGCGCCCGACGACGCCGAGGACGTCGAGCTGCACCTCGACGTCGAGGATGCGGAGGGGCTGGGGTCCTTCGATCGGCTCGTGCGGGTCGACCAACGACCGATCGGGCGGACACCCCGGTCGAACCTGGCGACCTACACGGGGCTGTTCGACGCCGTCCGCAAGCTGTACGCCGACCTGCCCGAGTCGAGGGCGCGCGGCTACTCGGCCGGCCGCTTCTCCTTCAACGTCGCCGAGGGGCGCTGCGACACCTGCCAGGGCGAGGGGTTCGTGGAGGTCGAGCTGCTGTTCCTGCCCGGCACCTACGCGCCGTGCCCGACCTGCCACGGCGCCCGCTACGACGCCGAGACGCTGGAGATCACCCACCGCGGGCAGAGCGTCGCCGACGTGCTGGCGATGTCGGTCGACGAGGCCGCCGAGTTCCTGGCCGACGTACCCGCCGCCTCCCGCAGCCTGCGGACGCTCCAGGACGTCGGGCTCGGGTACCTCCGGCTCGGCCAGCCCGCCACCGAGCTGAGCGGTGGCGAGGCACAGCGGATCAAGCTGGCCACCGAGCTGCAGCGCGCCCGTCGCGGGCATGCGCTGTACCTGCTGGACGAGCCGACGTCCGGGCTGCACCCGGCGGACGTGGCGCTGCTGCTGCAGCAGCTGCACCGGCTGGTCGACGCCGGCAACACCGTCGTCCTGGTCGAGCACGACCTGGACGCCATCGCCACCGCCGACCACGTCATCGACCTGGGTCCCGGTGGCGGCGACGAGGGCGGCCGCGTGGTCGCCACGGGCACACCGGAGGAGGTGTCCCGGGCGACGGGCAGCGCGACCGCCCCCTACCTGGCCCGACGGCTGGACCGCCGGGCCACTGCTACTCCACGATCGTGACCTCCCGGATCATCCCCTTGGCGACATGGGGGATGCCGTCGGCGAAGGTCGGCACGTAGCAGACGAGGGCGTAGCGGCCGGCTGGCAGGTCCAGCGAGACCCGGGCCGTGGTACCCGGCACGATGGCGTTGACCCCACCGACCGGCAGACCGGGTGGCGGTCCCTCGCCGCCGGGCTCGGCAGCCAGGACGTCCTCGAGCGTGGCACCGTCGGCCAGCCGCAGGACGTTCATCTCGTGCGGCTCCCCACCGTCGTTGGTCACGGTCCAGGTGCCGGCCGTCAGCTCGTCGTCGGGCAGGGCGAAGTCGTACTCCCCCATCGAGATGGCAGGGCTGTCGTCGCTCGGCACGGGCGTGTCGTCGGACGGGTCGACGTCGACGAACGCGACCATGCC
This sequence comes from Euzebya rosea, assembly GCF_003073135.1. Taxonomy (NCBI): domain Bacteria; kingdom Bacillati; phylum Actinomycetota; class Nitriliruptoria; order Euzebyales; family Euzebyaceae; genus Euzebya; species Euzebya rosea. The sequence continues at coordinate 203,208 of NZ_PGDQ01000006.1, read as the reverse complement.
GCTGGCGTAGTGCGGCACGCCGTCGGCGGCGCCGGGGATGAAGCACAGGAGGGCGTAGGTGCCCTCCTCCAGGTCGACGATGCCGTCGGCCTCGCTGGTGCCGCCGGGCACGACCACCCCCGTGCCGCCGGCGAAGACGGCGACCTCGGCGATGCGTGCATCGTCGGTGGTCTCCAGCGCCGCGCGGAACGTGTCCTCGTCGACGCCGTCGGCCAGCCTGGCCAGCTGTGCGTGATGGGGTTCCGCACCGTCGTTGGACAGCGACAGCCGGGTGGGGCCGGCGGGCAGCCGGTCCGGCAGGTCGAAGCCGAAGTCGACGGCGGTGACGGCAACCTGCCCCGGGACGGCGACGGCCGCCTCGCTGGGCGGGTCGCTGCTGCCGAGTGCCCCGGCCGGGGTGGCGTCGGGGTTGGCGTCCGCCGTCGCGCAGCCAGCCAGCAGCAGCAGGGCCAGCACGACGGCGTGGCGACGACGGAGCCCGGACGTGAACCACTTGAGGGGACCGGGCGGGAACGGCGGGAAGGGCGGGAGGGGAACGACGCCGGGCCGTGGCCTCGGGGCCGGGACGGGCGGCGGGGGTGCTGAAGGCGAGGGGGCTGGGGGTGCGAGGACGACGGTGTGCACGGGATGCTCCTTGGGGACTGGTGGCCGGCTGTGGCCGGCGCGGCAGGGATGTCAGGGGTTGGCAGGGGTGGCCGGCGGTCGGGCCGGTCACCCCGGGTGGTGGGGTGACCTCAGCGGAGGTCGAGGACCCGGCCGAGCGCCATGACGCGGTCCGGGTCGTAGGTGCGCGAGGCCGCGCGCAGCCGGGTGATCGTCGGCGGGTCGTACGCGGTCGCCAGGTCCTCCGGGGAGAAGGAGAAGTTGGGCAGCCGGTAGGTCCCGGTCCACGGCGCCATGGCGTCCAGGACCGCGCGGCCGTGCTCGTGCAGCCCAGGGGTTCCCGCGATGCCCACCAGCAGCAGCGAGTACGCGGCCGCTCGCGAGCAGAAGGCCGAGGCCCCGTGGCGTTCGTCACGGACGGCACCGCCCATCTGGCGGACCTCGACGATGATCTGCGGTGACGGGGTCCCGGCTCCGGTGAGCGCGAGCAGCGCGTCCACCGCCTCCAGCGGCAGGTCGCGCAGGACGGTACCGGCCTCGTGCGACGGGATCGGGTCGAGCGGATCGGTGTGGACCGAGTCGATCGCGGTGTAGGGCTTGGTGGCCACGTCGTCGAGGATCACCGGGGCGGCGTTGCGCATCGGCTCGAACCAGCGCGCACCCTCGTCGTGGTCGCCGGTCCAGACGTACCGGATCGAGACCGTCATGCGGTCGGCGAGCGGAGGCGGGACCATGGGGTCCTCGCCCGGGAGCTGGAACACCGCGAACGAGGTCGTGCCGGCGGTGGGCAGCTCGTCGGACCACGACTTCCAGCGGCGGATCACCTCGGGGGCGTCAGCCCCGTCGAACCACAGCGAGCCGCCGTAGAACGTGGGCTGGCGCACCAGGTCGAACTCGATCGCGGTGACGATGCCGAGCATGCCCTTGCCACCGCGCAGCCCGAAGAACAGCTCGGGGTGCTCGGTCGGCGTGACGCGGCGCAGCAGGCCGTCGCCGCTCACGACCTCGACGGCGCGGACACGATCGCTGGCCAGGCCGTACGTCCGGGCCATCGGACCGAGCCCACCGCCGGTGGTGTAGCCGACGACGCCGACATCGGTGATGGAGCCCGACAGCGGCGCGAGGCCGTGCGGCGCGGCCGCCTCGACGACACGCAGCCACTTGACGCCGGCACCCACGCGGGCCCAGCCCTCGGGGTGCACGACGCACTCGTCGAGGCCCTTGGTGTCGACCAGGATCTGGCCGACCAGCGAGGTCATGGGACCGTGGCCGGTGGCCTGCGGGGTGACCTGCAGGCCGTGGGCACGGGCGAACCGGACGGCTTCGACGACGTCGTCGTCGGTCCGGGCCGCCAGCACCGCGTCGGGCTGGACGGGGATCGCGAGGTTCCACGGCATGACCATGGCGTCGTAGTCGGCGTCGCCACGGACGACGACGGGACCGGTCGTGCGTGCCGCGAGCTGCTCGTAGGGAACGGCGGGCGAGAGGGGGGAGGTGGTCGGCAGGAGCGTGGTCACTTGGGTTCTCCGGGAGTCGGTACGGATTCGATGTCCACACCGTCCGGCCCCCACTCGTGGCCGCCATGTCGCCCGCTGGGCGGTTCCCTCGTGTCTCGCTCGTGACCTACTCGCGAGTCCTCGATGCCCGTGAGGCGCTGGCCCGGCCGGGTTCGTGCGGCAGGACGAACAGGCCGTGCGGGTCCGCGGCCGCGCGGATGGCCCGCAGCCGTGCCCACGACGACGGTGCCCACCCTCGTTCGACGTCCACCTCGTCCTCGGTCATCGGCAGGTACACCGAGCGGTGGGCCCAGGGCTGGAGGGCCGAGAGCAGCTTCAGCGAGTCCGCCCGCTGGGCCGGCCACAACGAGGGATCGGGGTCGAGCCCGAGCCCGAGGAGCAGGAACCGCCCGTCCACCCGGTCGAGGGCGCCGGGACGCGGCGAGCGACGCCCCATCGCCCCGCCGAGCTGGCGGATCTCGGTCGTGGTGAGGCGCGAGCCGGAGGCAGGCCCGGCCGTGCGCAGGATGACGTCGATGGCCTCGTCGGCGAGCTCGTCGAGCAGGACGCTGTTGGCGTAGGCCGGTGAGGGTTCGTCGGGCTCGAGGTGCAACGTCGCGATCGACGCGGCGGGTACCACGTCCATGGTGTCGAGCTGGGGGTGGATCGCGCGCAGCGGCTCGACGAGCGCCGCTCCCCTGATTTCGTCGGACAGGGCCACGATGCCGATGACGACGACTTGCCGTCCACGCAGCGCCTCGGGCACCTCCGGCGCGTCGGGCACGTTGAACAGGCGCGCGATGCTGGTGATCTCCTCGGGCGCGTCGGTGGCCCATCGCGCCCAGGTGCGGAGGGCCACCTCGGCGTCGTCGATGTCCCAGACCAGCATGCCCGCGTAGACGGTGTCGACCTCGAACAGGTCGAAGGCCATGCCGGTCACGACGCCGAACCCGCCCCCGCCACCCCGCGCCGCCCACAGGAGGTCGGCGTGCTCGTCGTCGGTGGCGCGGACGATGGTGCCGTCGGCGAGGACGACCTCGACCTCGGTCACGGTTCCCGACTGCAGCCCGAGACGGCGGGAGTACCAGCTGACCCCTCCCCCCAGGGACGATCCGACGACGCCGACGTCACTGCTGGACATGTGCAGGCCCGCCAGGCCGACCTCGCCTGCCCGCCGGATGACGTCCCCCCAGCGGACCCCGGCCCCCACCCAGGCCGATCGCCGTTCGCGGTCGATGCGCAGGTCCGTCATGGCCGAGGTCCGGAGCAGGACGGCGTCCCGCAGGTCGCTGTCCAGGCTCAGCGCGCCGTGTCCGGTGCCCTGCGGGGCGACACGCAGGCCCAGCCGCGCCGCGGCGCGAAGCACCTCGCTGACCTCCTCCGCGAACGCCGGGTAGACCACGGCCGCCGGGTGGGCGTCCACCAGCAGGTTCCACGGGACCCGTGCATCGTCGTAGCCCGGATCCCCCGGCAGGAACACCGCACCGCCGCACAGCTCTCGCAGCTCGTCGTGGCGCTGGTCACGCGCTGGGGATGGGATCTGCACTCGGGGCTCCATGGTCCGGTCCGTCGAGGATGTTGACGAACGCTCGTGACGGTCTCGTGGTCGACTCGTGGGAGTCGGTTGCGGCGAGCTCGGCGAGGACGTCCTCGCGCTCCAGGCCCAGCGCCGGCTCCTCCAGGGCACGCTGCAGCAGCCGCCTCGCCAGCTCGACGGCGCCCCGGCCGAGGGCGTCCCTCGCCGCGGCACGCAGCAGAGCCACCGTGGTCCCGTCGCCGCGGCGGGGCGCCTCGAGGGCATGGACGCCGAGCCTGTCCGGCGGGACCCCGAGTGGGCGCAGGACCGCGATCGCCCGCTCGTGGTGGATCGACCGTTCCGCCGCCGACATCATCGCGTAGACGGCGTCGCCGACGACCGGGTGGACGAATCGCGGCGGGTCGTCGCGCAGCAGGTCGCTGCGCACCAGCAGGTCCAGGGCGTCGAGCATCCGCGAGTCCGACAGTTCGGCAAGGCGTGCAAGGGTGCCGATGTCGGCGTCGGCCCCGAGCACTGCCACCGACCGCGCGACCGCCACGGCGTCCGCAGGCATGCGGCGCAGGCGCAGCGACACGACGTCGCTGATCGCCCGGGATCCGAGGGCCCTGACGGTGTCGCAGTGGGAGACGTCGGGGGGAATGGACTCGCAGGCCAACGCGCCGAGGACCTGCTCGAGCAGGAGCGGGTTGCCGTCGGTCGTGCGGTGGCAGACGTCCACGAACGTCTCGGCGGCCGGCCCCAGCCGATCCTCCACCAGGGTGCGGGTGGCGTCGTGGGACAGCGGCGCCAGGCGCAGGTGGCGCTGGCAGTCCACGACGAGCGCATCGACCAGGCCGTCGCCCACGTCGGCTTCACCCGGGCGGACCGCGACCAGGATCGCCACAGGGTGGTCGGCGACGCGCTTGGACAGGTAGGCGAGGAAGCGCATCGAGGCGAGGTCGGTCCAGTGGAGGTCGTCGACGACGATCAGCAGGGGACGGTCGGCCGCCAGGGCCACGGTCAGCCGGTACAGGCTGTGGAGGACGGCGAAGCCGTCGACGTCGGAGTCGTCACGGACGTGCTGCAGGACGTCGCGGGCCAGCTCGGTTGCGTCGACCCACATGCGGTCGGGCTGGCTGGAGTCCTCCACGAACGGCTGGAACAGCTGTCGCACGACCCCGAACCCGAACGGTTGCTCCACGGCGCTGCTGCGTGCCGCGGCCACCGCCAGGCCCCGTGTTCGAGCCTCCGCGCTGGCGTGGGCGAGGAGCCGGGTCTTGCCCCGTCCCATGGGCCCCTCGAGCACGACGAGGCCCCCGCTGCCGCGGCCGAGCCCCTCGAGCAGGTCGGTGATGGCGGTGACCTCCTCGTCGCGCTCGACGAGGAGCCGCACGTCCACCCGACGAGGCCCCGGCTGAGGTGGGGGCCCGCCGCCCCGTCGCGCCGCCGGGTCGGCAGGGGGTGCCGGCGGCTCGGGATGCGAGGCCGCGACGTCGAGGGTGGGGGCCTGCAGCAGGACCTGCTGCTCGATGTCCCGCAGGCCGGGCCCGGGGTCGACCCCGAGCGTGTCGGCGAGGGTGTCGCGTGCCCGGCGCAGGGCGGCGAGGGCGTCGGCCTGCCGCTGGGCGCGGTACAGGCCGAGGGCCAGCAGTCGCCAGCGCTCCTCCCGCAGCGGCGACTCCGCGACGAGCGCCTCGAGGTCACCGATCAGCAGGGCAGGGTCGTCGAGCTCCAGCCGGGCGGCGAGCAGCCGTTCGCGGGCGAGGTCCCGCAGCTCGTGGAGGCGAGCGATCTCGGGCGCGGCCCAGGGCTGGTCGTCGTACTCCGCGTACGCCGGGCCGGCCCACAGGTCCAGCGCCGACCGGAGCTCCTCGACGGCGGCGACCGGCCCGAGACCCGCGGCCCTGGACACCGCCCGTTCGAAGCGCCAGGCGTCGACGGCGTCGTCGGCGACCCGCAGAGCGTAGCCGCCACCGGTGCTGGCGATCACCGTCCCGCGACGTCGTGCGGCGGCGGCCGGTTCGAGGTGTCGCCGGAGCAGGCTGATCGAGGACTGCACCGCCGCGACGACGTTGGTCGGCGGCGCCTCGGCCCACACCCAGTCGGCGAGGCGGTCCAGGTGCACGGCCTGTCCACGGGCCACGACCAGCGCCGCCAGGACCGCTCGCTGTCGCTTGCCGCCCAACGGCAGGACGACACCGTCCCGGGTCGCGGTCACCGCGCCCAGCACGTGCAGGTCCAGCGGTGCTGTCTCGCCCACCCCCTCCTCCCGGGTCGGAACGACTGGCGCACTCTAGCCCCTCCGGGGTGGCGGAACCAGAGGGATCTCGTGGCTGCTCCCGGACCGAGCTGGCCCGACGGTCCGAGGGCGACCGATCGGGGAGGCTCGCACCGACCGACGCAGCGACGACAGCCTCACCGAACGATCGTCACTCCGGCCGACGCTCCCCTATCCTCATGCGGTGGAGCAGCAACGCGGCTGGCTGATGATGCTGGTGCTCGGAGTGCCGGTCCTGCTGAGCACGGCGGACCCGGCCCTGCTCGGCAGCGCCCATCGGACCGTGCTGATCGCATCCCTCCTCGCCATCACGGCCGGCACGATGTGGGGGGCCATCCGCCATCGGCCGACCGTTCCTGCAGTGGGCGCCTTCATCGCAGGCGTCGTCGTTGCCAACGCGGTCAACATCGCCTTCGGGCTCGGGTCGATCGTGCTGGTCCTGACCGGGTTCGCCTCGGGCCTCGGTGCGATCGGGTTCATCCTCCGTGCGCGTCGGCCCCGGTTCCGGCTGACCACCGCCACCGATGCGCTGGCTGCCACCGCCGCACCGTTCACGATCGTGGCGCTGACGGCGTCCACGCAGCCGCTGCCGGCCGACGCGCCGGCGCTGCTGATCGCCAACTTCGTCGTGCTCCTGCTCGTCACGTTCACGGTCTGCCTGCCCTACGAGGTGCCGCGGGCGCTGTCGTTCGGCCTGGGCGCCATCGCGCTGTCGACCTTCGCCGACATCGCCACCTTGCTGCACACTCCGTTCACCGCCGCGGGCACGAACTTCCTGGCCGTCCTGCCGCTGCTGCTGCTCGCCGCCACCGCCATGCATCCCACGTTCGCCGCGGTCACCACACCGGTGCCGCTGCCCGACCAGCGACACCGAGTCGTCCGACTGGTCCTGCTGTCGGGGTCGATGGCGATCACCCTGGTTCTGGCGTTCAGCGACGGGCGGCTGCTGGCCGACCACGGGGGCCTGGCGGTCGCCACCCCGATGGCGCTGGCCGGGCTGATCACCTTCAGGATGGCGCAGTGGGTCACGTTCCTCGACGCCGAGGCACGTCGACAGCGGTTGCACGTCCGGACCGACGGGCTGACGGGCCTGCGGTCGACGTCCGGCCTGCGCAGCTTCGTGGCAGACGCCGAGGAGGGCCTGACCGCGCAGTCCTGGTCGATGGTTGCCATCGACCTCGACGGTTTCCGACGGATCAACGACGCCTTCGGGCTGGAGGGAGGCGATGCGACGCTGCAGGCCGTCGCAACCACGCTCCGGGCCATCACCCCTCCCGACGCCGGCCTCGGTCGCCTGGACGCCGACGAGTTCGCGATCGTCATGCGGGGCAACGACGTCATCCGTGCCCGGCGGGTCGCGCTGACCGCGGTCGCGGCGGTCCGGGAGCTGCTGAACGCCGGACCGACACTCGGTCGGCTGTCGCTGCGCGCCTCCGCCGGCATCGCCGTCGACCTCGACGGTGGTCCGGGCGCGATCGATCGCCTGACCCACCGGGCCCTCACGGCGGTCGGGCACGCCCAGCAGCTCGGCAAGCAGGTCCTCGAGTTCGACCCGGCGATGACCACCGAGGCGTCCACGGACCTGGTGCTGCTTCGTGACCTCCAGCAGGCCCTGCAGGCTGGTTCGGGACAGATCCGGCCGGCCTTCCAGCCGATCGTCGACCTGCACACCGGGCGGGTCGTGGCGGTGGAGGCCCTCGCCCGATGGGTCCGTCCCGACGGCACCGCGGTCGAGCCGGATCGCTACATCGGCCTGGCCGAGGCCAGCGGCTGGATCGGCGCGCTCGGCCAGCGGATGCTCCAGCTGTCGTGCGAGGCCGGTGTCGCCCTGCGTCGGCAGCATCCCGACATCCGCGTGCACGTCAACGTGTCACCGGTGGAGGCCGAGCAGCCGTCGTTCGTCCAGGCGACCCTCGCGACGATCCATCGGTCGGGCCTGCCGCTGGAGGCGATCGTCCTGGAGGTCACCGAGCAGGTGTTCCTCCCGCGGTCGGGGGCTGCGCTGGACGCCTTCCTCACCCTGGCCGGCGAGGGCGTGGCCCTGGCGCTGGACGACTTCGGCAGCGGATACGCCTCGGTCGGCTACCTCTCGCGGCTGCCGCTGGCCTACATCAAGATCGACAAGTCCTTCACCGCCGAGCTCGGGGCGGAGGGCGCCCTGCTGGAGGACCTCATGCCGTTCCTGCGGGCACGCGGCCCGGTCATCATCGCCGAGGGCGTCGAGACCGAGGTGCACCTCCGCAACCTCGAACGCCTCGGGTGCGCGCTCGGGCAGGGGTGGCTGCTGGGACGCCCGGTCCTGCCTGCCGGACCTGCCGACGACCCGGCGGCGATGATCGAGCTCCGGGTCGACCACCGCTTCGGCACGAGCTGACACTGCCGTCGCCCGGACCGGCCGCACGGCCCACGACCCGGGGGCCGATAAGCCGTGCGGCCACGCACCCTCAGCGGGCCTGGTCGAGCAGTGCCTGGTCGAGCCCGTGGCTGCGGAAGCTGCCCGAGTGCATGGCGAAGGACCGCCACAGGTTGGGCATCCAGCAGTCGTCGTTGTGACGTCCCGTGCCCGGGTGGATGATGCCCTCGTGCGGGGTCAGCTTGGCCGTCAGCTGGGCCTGCATGGCCACGACCCCAGCAGCGAAGCCGAAGTCGTCCAGCGGGCAGGCGTCGAAGTAGTAGTCGTACTGCTGCAGGAACTCCGGCGCCATGGTGGTGACGCGGGCCGCCGGGTAGTTGGCGGCGGACTGGCCGTTGCCCCCGAGGGTCAACGAGCCGATGTGGCTGCCGATGGAGCGGAAGAGCTCCGGGTGGTCCCAGCCGATGCTGAAGGCGCCGTTGCCGCCCATCGACACGCCGGTCAGGCCGCGCATGCCCGCGTCGGGGATCGTGCGGTACTCGGCGTCGACGAGCGGGACGAGCTCGGTGATGAACATGGTGCGCCACGGCACGGTGGCGTTGTCGCGGTACCAGAGCGACTCGCCGTGGGGCATGATCACGATGGTCTCGGCCAGGTCGTGCTCGGCGATGATGCCGTCGATCACGTCGTCGATCTCGCGGGGCTCCCACTCGCGGTTGCCGCCGTTGATGCCGTGGAGCAGGTAGACCACGGGGTAGCGACGGTCCGGCTCGCTGGTGTAGCTGGGCGGCAGGTAGACGTTGAACTCGCGGGATGTGCCCTCGACGGTCGAGTCGAGCACGTCACGGAAGAACCGTGACCGGTTGCCGAGCTCCTGCAGGGTGCTGGCGTCGAACCGGAGGAACTCCTGCCGGGTGGGGCGGATGACGCGGACGTCCTCGCCCGTGCGGATCACCAGCGACCGGTTGGTGTCGACGATCAGCTGGTCGCCGTCGTCGAGCACCTCGACCTCACCGTCGACGAACCGGACCTCGTCGGCACCGTCGAGCTGCCGGGCGAGCTCGCGCACGCGCCGGTCGACGTCCTGGCCATCGTGGAAGAACGCCGGCGACAGGGTCGTGGCGTAGGCGTCGAGGTCACCGCGTCGCAGGGCGTCGTCCTGCTGGGACAGGACGTCGAGGACTGCCTGCCGCTGCTCGTCCGAGGCCGGCGGTGCGGTGATGCCGTGCACCTGTGCACGGAGGGTGGCCTTGGAGAACAGCCCGATCGGGCCCTTGTACCAGCCACCACCGCCGCTCATGTCGTACATGCGCACCGCGAGGGTGTTGGTGCCGCCGTACACCGGGGCCGCGGCGGGGACGGTGTAGGTCCGCCGCTCGAACCACGCCGACTTCCGGGGACTGTCGACCCGTCCGGAGGCACCGATCAGCACCCCGTTGAGGTAGACCTCGTCGGCGTCGTCGATGAACCCCATCGACGCGATGAGGTTCTGCCCCTCGGCGCCGGCGGGGATCTCGAAGTCCAGCCGGAACCAGGCGTAGCCGTTGTAGTCGTCGAAGCCCTGGTTGAGGCTCGTGTCGGGGACCTGCCGGACCTCCCACGCCGAGTCGTCGAAGGCCGGGTCCCGCCAGGCGGGATCGTCACCGGTGCTGAACCGCCAGGTCCCGCTGAGGTCCAGCGCCACATCGGGGCTGCCCTCTTCCTCGGTCGTGGACAGGGGCAGTGCCCCCACGGGGATGGCCAGGGCCACGGCCAGTACGGCGATGAGCATGGCGAGGGACAGGCTTCGGCTCATGACGGTTCCTCCGGCTCGATCACGGGACATCCGTGCTGCGGAGGGTTTCGCTATGACAAGGCCACAATCCTTCTTGTTCCACGAGAAGGGTTCGCGTTCGTCGCAATCGCCCTTTGGAGGCTTTCGGAATCGAAAGGGTGTGACGGACGTGCCGTAGGCTGCCGCCCCGGTGTCGTCGTTTGAGCTCCTCCTCGTCGTCCTCGCTGGCTTCGGCGCGGGGACGGTCAACGCCATCGTCGGGTCCGGGACGCTGATCTCGTTCCCGACGTTGGTCCTGCTCGGCTACCCACCACTGCTGGCCAACGTCAGCAACAACCTCGGCCTGGTCCCCGGGTCGCTCGCCGGGGCGGTGGGGTACCGCCGCGAGCTCGCGGGACAGGGCCCGCGGCTGCGGTGGCTCGTCCCGGCCTCGCTGGTCGGGGGCAGCGTGGGGGCACTCGGCCTGCTGGTCCTGCCCGCCGCGGCGTTCGATGCCATCGTGCCGGTGCTCGTGGGCCTGTCGTTGGTGCTCGTGGTGGTGCAACCGTGGCTGCGCACCCGGCTGTCGGGGCGGCTGTCCGAGGCGGGCGACGGCCGTCCCTCGACGGGGCTGATCGTCGGGGTCGCCCTGGCCGGCTGCTACGGCGGCTACTTCGGTGCCGCCCAGGGCATCCTGCTGATCGCGCTGCTCGGCAGCCTGCTGTCGGATGACCTGCAGCGGCTGAACGGGACCAAGAACGTCCTGGCCACGGTCGTCAACGCCGTCGCGGCAGTGGTGTTCCTCTTCGGCGCGGACATCGACTGGACGGCCGTGGGGCTGATCGCCGTCGGGTCGACCGCAGGCGGGTTCGTCGGGGGACGCTACGGTCGACTGCTGCCACCGACCGTGCTGCGGGGCTTCATCGTGATCGTCGGTGGTGCTGCCCTGATCAGGCTGCTGGCGTCCTGACCGTGCCCCACGCCGTGACGATCGGTCGTCAATCGACGACCCAGTCGCGGACCAGGGTCCGGTGCCAGGCGTTGTTCGGCAGCTCGGGGTGGAGGGCGGCCAGGCCGGTGCAGAACTTGCTGACCCTGGTCGGGCGGATGCCATGGGCCCAGAGCCACCGGTCGGCCGGGCTGGGCCGTCCGGCGGACTTGGTCTCCACGACAAGCAGGTCGCCGATCGTGGCCCGGTGGGGGCCCCAGTCGGTGCACGCCAGGTCGTGGTCGACGGTGAGCCGGGTGCCCGCCTCGACGTCCACCATCGTGGTGCGCCGGTAGGAGGTGGCCAGCGTCGGGACCAGCTCGGACGTGGCACAGGTCCCGGCGGTCGCCTCCGTGACGAAGCGGCATGCGTCGCGGGTCAGCCGGGCCGCGGCGTCCGCGTCGTGGCCGATCCGGGACTTGACCGTGACGCCACGGACGCCCTTCGTCTTCACCTCCAGCATGCAGTCGCCGGTGTCGGCGTAGGTCCGGGTCCGGACCTTCCACCGACGCCGACGGCGTCGGGCGGCGCTGGTGAAGGCGTCCAGGTCGGGAGTGTCGAAGTAGATCGACCGGTACTCGAAGCCGCGTCGTCCGTCGATGGAGAGGACACGGATGGTGTCGGCGTGCGCCAGCACCAGGGCGTCGACGGTGTCGGAGTCGACCACGTACTTGCGGTCGACGCGGGTCTGGAGGGACGCCACGGCGTTCAGTGCCTCCAGCGAGATGGGGTCGAGGGCCGCGTAGGCGCTGGCGGTGGTCATCGTCGACCTCCGACGGTGACGTCGAGACGGTCCTCGGTCCAGGCACGAGGGGTGGCCGTGTCGAGGGTGTAGCGCACGTCGACGACGGTGGAGTCGCGGACGAGGTCGACGTTCTTGACCTTCAGCTTCGTGACCGATCCGCCGAGGAGCGACTCGAGCCTGGCGACCATGGCGGCCTCGTCGGTGTACGCGGCGTCGAGGGTCACGACCTGGTGGCGGCTGCCGGCGAACAGGCGCGGGTGGTCGCCCACCCAGAGGGCCACGACGATGGCGCCCATCAGGACCGGGGTGACCCAGACCGGCGTCACGGCGATGCCGCCGAGCAGGCCGAGGGCGAGGGCGGTGAAGTAGTAGGCCACTTCCTCCTGCTCCAGCTCCGAGGACCGCAGGCGGATGATCGACAGCACGCCGAACAGCCCCAGGCCGAGTCCGGCGCTGACCTGTGCGGTCGACAGAGCGGTCGCCACGGCCATCACGCCGACGTTGAGTCCGAGGATGGCCACGACCATGTCACGACGTCGGTAGCGCGGGAAGTACATGGCGAAGACCAGGATCGAGATGGCGATCAGGTCGGCGGCGACGAGGGCGGTCTGTGACACGAGGAGCTCCTTGGGTGGCCGGCGGGGTGCCGGGTGATGACGTCGCTCGATCATCGAAGCGGTCCGTGAGGAAGTTCTGTGGGTCGGGTGGGGACTTCCTGAGAGCCCGGCCGCGACGCTCGTGGATCGCTCACCGAGTCCTCAGAGGTTTCGAAGAGTCGGTCGCTTCACTGGCGGCCATCCGCCAGTCCCCCACCCACGGAAGTCACCGCCATGAGCCCCCGCCACCCCTCCCGACCCGTCCGGACCGTCGGCGCAGCCGTCGCCTGCCTCGCCCTGCTCGCAGGGTGTTCCGCCGCCCGGGGCCAGTCCGCCGACGGTGCCGCCGACAGCGCTGACGTCAGCGCCACCGGCGTCTCGACCGACAGCGCGCTCTTCGACAGCAGCGTGGTGCACCACATCGAGGTCACCTTCGACGACGGTGACTACGCCGAGATCATCGACACGTACGCGACCACGGGCGAGAAGGACTGGATCGCAGCGACCGTCGTCATCGACGGCGCCACCTACGAGGACGTCGGCCTTCGCCTGAAGGGCAACTCCTCGCTGTTCGGGCTGTCCACCGCCACGTCCGGCAACCCCGAGGACCTGCCGTGGCTGATCCGCCTCGACAAGTACGTCGACGGACAGTCCGTCGAGGGGCACACCGACATCGTGATCCGCTCCAGCTCGACCGAGACCGCCCTGAACGAGGCCGTCGCGCAGGAGCTCCTGGACCTGGCCGGCCTGGCCAACCAGGACCCGATCGCCACGACGTTCACGGTCAACGGTGGCGAGACCGAGCTGCGGCTCGCCGTCGAGCTGCCCAACGACGACTGGGACGACGCCAACTTCGGCGACGGCGGCGTCCTCTACAAGGCCGAGAGCACGGGCGACTACAGCTACCGCGGCGACGAGGTCGAGGCCTACACCGACGTCTTCGACCAGGAGGCCGGCGAGGACAACCTCGACCCGCTGATCGACTTCCTCGAGTTCATCAACACCGCCGACGACGCCACGTTCGACACCGAGATCGGCGACCACCTGGACCTCGACGCGTTCGCCACCTACCTGGCGTTCCAGGACCTGGTGGGCAACAACGACGACATCGACGGTCGTGGCAACAACTCCTACCTGCACTATGACTACGACACCGAGCGGTTCACCGTGGTCAGCTGGGACCTGAACCTCGCCTTCGGCACCGCCAACGTCAACGGCGGCGGGGGTGGCAGTGCCGCTCCCGGTGCGGGTGGGCCCGGGGGCGGTGCGCGCCCTGCCGGTCAGGCCCCCGATGGCGCAGCTCCCGGCGGTGCGGCTGCCGGCTTCGGCGCAGCTCCCGGCGGCGCAGCTCCCGGCGAAGGTGCCGCCGGACTCGGCGCCGGTGGCGCTGGGGGCCAGTCCAACGTGCTGGTCCAGCGGCTGCTGGCCAACGAGGCGTTCGCCGAGCGCTACGACGATGCCACCACTGAACTGCAGGACCGCCTGTTCACGAGCGGTGCCGCCGACGACATCCTCACCGCCTGGACCGACCTGCTGCTCGCCGACGCCAGCGAGCTCGTCGACGTCGACACCATCGAGGCCGAGTCCTCCACGCTCGCCGCCTACGTGGCGAACGTCGTCGGGAGCTGACCGGCGTTCGGCTGGCCAGCCGTGCACGCCCCCTCGCGAGGGCCCAGACTGCAGGCCATGGATCATCCCAGCCACGAGATGCCCGTCGCCCAGCTCGGCCCCCGCGGTCCCGTCGTGTCGCGGCTGGGGTTGGGGACGATGACCTTCGGAGCCGAGACCGCGGCCGAGGAGGCCCACCGCCAGCTGGACGCGTTCCACGAGGCAGGTGGGACCTTCCTGGACACCGCCGACGTGTACGCCGAGGGCCAGTCCGAACGGATCGTGGGCGAGTGGCTGCGGTCACGTGACCACGACGACGTGATCGTGGCCACGAAGGGTCGGTTCGCGCCGCCGCCGGGGTCGCCGGGCGCATCGCGTCGCGGGTTGGTCCGGTCGATCGACGCCTCCCTGGACCGGCTGGGCGTGGACGCGATCGACCTCTACTTCGTGCACGGCTGGGATCGGGACACCCCGATCGAGGAAACCCTGGATGTGCTGAGCGCCGAGGTCCGCAAGGGCAAGCTGCACGCCATCGGCTGGTCCAACGTGACCGGATGGCAGCTGAGTCGGCTGATGACCACCGCCCGGCTCGGCGGGTACGTCGTCCCGACGGTCGTGCAACCGCAGTACAACCTGCTGGACCGGTCCATCGAGATGGAGGTGCTGCCGTGCGCCATCGACGAGAAGCTGGCCGTGACGCCCTGGTCGCCCCTCGGTGGCGGGTGGCTGACGGGCAAGTACCAGCGTGATGCCGAGCCGACGGGGGCCACGAGGCTGGGCGAGGACCCCAACCGCGGGGTCGAGGCCTACGACACCCGCAACACCGAGCGGACCTGGCAGGTGCTGGACGTGGTCGAGGCCGTCGCCGACCGGCACGACCGTTCCATGGCCGAGGTCGCCATCGCTTGGCTGCTGACCCGCCTCAACGTGGCGTCGGTGCTGCTCGGTGCCCGAACGCTCGAGCAGCTCCAGCAGGTCCTGCCGGCTGCCTCCCTGGCCCTCGACGCCGAGGACCTCGAGCAGCTGACCGCCGTGTCGGCACCGGGGCTGCCCGACTATCCCTACGGTGTGGTCGAGTCCTTCAGCGACATGGCCGTCTGGAAGGTGCTGCGAACCGCCGGCTGAGCCAGTGTCCGCGGGTCACATGGAGCCGATCTCGACGACGGCTCGTACCAGGCCGGGCAGGCTGACCATCACGACGAGGCCGAGCCCCACCTGGGCGGTTCGACGGACGGGCGCCCCGTCCAGGAGGTGCACCAGCGAGGTTCGGGTCCCGATCAGGGCGCTTGCCCCGACGACCAGCAGTACCGCCGCGCCGATGCCCGTCACGAGGATCGGCAGCAGGACCAGCAGCCAGGCCGCTGCCATCCACCGACGGGACAGCAGCGGGACGAGGTGGGAGAGGCGGGCCTGGTAGGTCGCCAGCAGCACGCCCTGCGCCACCGCCATCGCGAGGAAGACGAGCAACGCGAGCCATCCGGGACCCACGACACGGAAGTCGACGTTGTCCGGCCGGATGGGGTCGACGGTGGAGCCCAGGACGATCAGCAACAGCACCCCGGTGACGACGCCGCCGAGCAGGCCGGCCGGCAGGACCCCACGAAGCAGGCCATGGACGGCGGAGGAGATGAGCCCTGCTCCGAGGCCGACGAAGACGACGAGGCCGATCGTCCCGCCCACGGTGATTCGACCGACCACTTCCCCCGCCTCGGTGATCCGGTTCTGCGCGGCATCACCCCCGGTGACCGCCAGCAGCCGCATGGCGAGCCGCGACGCCGGACCGACGAACAGCAGGCCGCTTGCCATGCCGGCTGCGATCACGATCACGATCTCGCGGAGGGCCACACGGGCCGCGTAGCGAGCACCCGCCGCCTCTGGCTCGAGCGTCGTTGCGGGAAGGCGCGACAGTCCACGCCATCTCCACGCGCACACCAAGGCGATGATCACCGATGCACCACACGCCAGCATCACCGCCATGCAGTCGACAGTGGACCCCCATCGGTGAACCGTCCAGCACGGATGCGTTCGGTCGTCGACCGAGGTCGTCCGCAGCGGACACTGGCGCGACGCGGGACCGACAGTCCTCGTAGGGTGAGCCACGAGACCACGCCGAGGAGGCACACATGGGCGATGACCGGACGATCCTGACCGCCGCCGCGGTCGGCGCGGAGGGACTGCAGGACTGGCGGATGCTCTTCAGCCGCCTGCACGCCCGGTTCGACACGGGTGGCTTCGCGAGGGGCCTGGCGCTGGTCGACGACATCGGCGAGGCCGCGGAGGCGGCCAACCACCATCCCGACGTCACGCTCACCTATCCCTTGGTCGAGGTCCGGCTGACCAGCCACGACGTGGGTGGGGTCACGATGCGCGACGTCCGGCTGGCCCGGCGGATCAGCGAGATCGCGAATGCGCACGGCGTCACCGCCGACCCGGCGTCGCTGAAGGCGGTCGAGTGGGCGCTGGACACCCACGACCACACCGAGGTCGCCCCGTTCTGGGCGGCGCTGCTGGACCTGGAGGTCGACGGCGACGAGGTCCACGACCCCGACGGACTGCTGCCCACGATGTGGTTCCAGCACACCGACCCGACCGACCCGCCGGCCCAGCGCTGGCACCTCGACGTGCGTGTCCCGGTCGAGACCGCCGAGGATCGGATCGCCCGCGCACTGGCCGCCGGCGGCACCCTCGTCTCCGACGAGGCCGCGCCGTCGTTCTGGGTCCTGGCCGACGCGCAGGGCAACCGCGCCTGCGTGTGCACCTGGCAGGGCAGGGACTGAACGTCGACTCCACCGGGGGTTGAAGGCTTTGGGCCGGCGGGACTATGTTCATCATTGTCATGGTTCGGCCGGTCCGGGTCGGGCCCACCGATGGGGCGAGTCACCGCCCGGGGAGTTCCAGTCATGCCGAGGGTCGCACTGCTGAGCGAGGAGGCCGCGGCACGGTTCCGCCGGTCGGTCGGACCGGAGGCCGGACGGGCCCTCGCGCATCGCCCCGCGATGGCCGAGGTGATCGGTCAGTTCAACGCGGTGGTGGCGCGCAGCGAGCTGCCCGCGCGGCTTCACGAGCTCGTCCGCTACCGCATCGCGCAGATCAACGGCTGTCAGCGGTGCACGACCTACCGGATGCCCGGCGCGCCCGTCAGCGAGGATGAACTCGCTCTGGTGGAGGGGTGGGCGTCCAGCGACGCGTTCGACCCCCTCGAGCGGCTGGCCCTCGACTTCGCGGAGCGCTTCTGCACCGACCCCACTTCCGTCGACGACGCGTTGTGCGACGGGCTGAAGGCGGGTCTGGGCGACGACGGGCTGGTCGACCTGGCGGTGTGCGTGTCGAAGTACGTGGGGACGGGCCGTCTCATCACCGTGCTCGACCTCGACCAGGCCTGCACGCTGCCGTGGACGTCCGACGACGCGCAGCCCGTCTCGTAAGCCATCCACGCGTACCCGGCAGGCTCGTACGGGCGTGCCATCGAACCCGCGATACTCCGGCCACTCCCGGCGACCTTGCCGGCTTCATAAGGATCTACGGACGTCGCCGTGTGGCAGTTTGCCACAACCGTGGCAGAATGGCATGTGAGGTGAGGTGCGATGTCCACAGCAAAGTCTGTCAGGATCAACAGCGACCTGGTCGACGCGGCCGAGGCTGCGGCGTTGCGCGCCCACAGGTCCACTGCCGAGCAGGTCAACTACTGGGCTGCGGTCGGCCGGCGCGTCACTGCGGCGACCGGGGTCGACCAGCGACGGCTGGACGCTGTGGTGGCAGGCGCCGGCCAGTTCGATGACCTGTCGGCTGATGAACGGGTGATCGCCCACGCCCGCATCGACGCCAACATCGAGCGGGCTGTTGCCATGACACCGCTGGCCGAGATGGCCCGTGCCGACGGCGTCACGACCGTCACCGTGGACGAATCCGGCCACCTGGTCTGGACCGCCCCCGACGGGACCGTCAGCAACGGGTGAGTCGCCTGGACCTGCTTGCTGGCCCCAACGGGGCAGGCAAGACCACGCTGTTCCGGCGCGTCATCGGGTCGCTGCGGCCGGGGTTGCCGCTTGTCAACGCTGACGTCATCGCGGCGCAACGGTGGCCAGAGGACCCCGAAGGCAACTCCTACGCCGCCGCACGGATCGCTGATGACACCCGACGGCAGCTGGTGGAGGCCCGGTTGGACTTCGCCACGGAGACCGTGTTCTCCCACACCTCGAAGGTGGAGTTCGTCCAGTTCGCCAGCGATGCCGGATACGACGTGGTCCTGCACGTCGTGATGGTCCCGCTGGAGCTCTCGATCGCCCGTGTCGAGCAGCGGACGCTGGCCGGCGGGCACACCGTGCCACCCGAGAAACTCCAGCCGCGCTTCGAGCGGCTGTGGCCACTGGTGGCCGCCGCGGTTCCGACCTGCCACCGTGCGATCTTCTACGACAACTCCCGCGACCGGGCACAGGTCGTGGCCTCCTTCGACCGGGGCGTGGCCGAACACGCAGCTTGGCCGGACTGGGCTCCCCCGCCCCTCCTGCGCCTCACCGGATCCCCGACCTGACCGGCGTGTTGGAGGACGACCCCCTCAGTTGATCCCGGCGGCAACGGCCACCGCTGGCAGCACCGACGTGCCGGTCGGCCATCTGGGCAGCGACGAGGCAGGCCGGGACCGGCTGACGCCGGCCGAGCGGCGCGTCGTCGCGTTGGCCGCCGAGGGCCTGTCCAACGGGCAGATCCCTGACCTGCACGTTCTCTGGAGCCGGGTCGGGGAATCGAACCCCGGACCTATTCATTACGAGTGAATCGCTCTGCCGACTGAGCTAACCCGGCTGGGGCCCGGCGCACCGGGCGGACGATCAGGGTAGCGGCCCACCGCGGATCGGGCCAGTTGACCGCGAGGCGCGGGCTGAACCCGCCCACGAGCACTGAGAGCAGGAGTTCGTTGTACGAACGGCGAGATACCGCGGTGGGCGCAGGCCCATCCGACATCGAGCCGAACGGAACACGCCATGGACGTCAGTCGATCCACGCAGACCCTCAGCCGGCGCGGGATGCTCGGCGCAGGCTCGGGTGCCGTTGCGGCCGTCGCCCTCGGCAGGGGGCGCGCACGGGCCGACGAGGTCGACCCGCCCGAGTGCACCGAGCCCGATCCCGACGCCGACCTCACCGACGAGGTCGGCACGAACCTGCCGCCCAGCCGGATCGGCGTGCAGACGTACTCCGTCAACGACCAGATCAGCAGCCGGGGCCTCGGACCGGTCCTGACCGCCCTGGCCGAGATCGGCTACCGAGGCGTGGAGTTCGCTGGCCTCGGCGGCGCCACCGCGGCGGAGGCCCGGACGATGCTCGATGACCTCGGCATCCATCCCGTCGGCCAGCACGCCGTCATGGACAGCGCGTCCCTCCGGACCGCGGTCGACCTGGGCCTGCCCCACACGGGGATCAGCCTGATCACCAACATCCACGGCGTCCACACCGACGCGTGGACGCAGACCGCCGAGGAGTTCAACACCTTCGGCGCCCAGTGCGCGGCGGAGGGCGTGCGGTTCTACGTCCACATGCACCCCGAGCCCTACACCCCGGTCCTCGACTCCCCCGGCAACCTCGCGCTCGATGTCCTGCTCGCCCACACCGACCCCGAGCTGGTGTTCTTCGAGATGGACCTCTACTGGGCGTGCTTCACGGCGATGTCCGCGCAGGGCCTCCTGTTCGACCCCGCCGACTTCGTCCTGCCCGCGCCGGAGCGGTTCCCCATCTTCCACGTCAAGGACGGGCGGGCGCTGGCCAACGAACGGGTTGCAGGTCAGCAGGTCACCCCGATGAACGTCACGCACGCCCCCTACCCCATGGACGGGATCTGCGACGTCGGCCAGGGCGACGTGCCGTTCAAGGACTTCTTCGGCAAGCTCGCCGAGGTCAGCGACCTCTCCACCCACGAGCTGGTCTGGGAACGCGACACCGCCAGCAACCACCCGCGCGGTTCGCTTGCCTCGGCCCGCGCGAGCTACCTGATGATGCGGCACGACCACATGGCCGCGCCGAGCCTCTACTGAGCCCAGCCTCTCCGGCCGATCGGCCCGGCCGGCCCGGTCGGACCGTTGCCGATGGTCAGTTCGGCCGCCCAGCCGGCCGAACTGCACACAACGCCGAGGCTCCAGTGCACCTCGGCCCCCGTGCTGGCCGAGCTGCACAACTCGAGGCCGGCCCGGCCTGACCGTGCCCGATGGTGAGTTCGGCCGCCCAGCCGGCCGAACTGCACACAACGCCGAGGCTTCGGTGCACCTCGGCCCTCGTGCTGGCCGAGCTGCACAACTCGAGGCCGGCCCGACCTGACGGGCCCGGTCCGAACGGGCCCGGCCTGAACGGGCCCGGCCTGAACGGGCCCGGCCTGACCGTGGGATGCCACCACGGCGACCGGTGACCGGAGGTCCGACGATGTGTCGGACCCGGCGTTCTCGGGAAGGGAAAACTGCATGACTCCGACACGCACCCTCGCCGTCTATCCCGACCAGCCCTCCGCCACGCGGGCCGAGGGCGCCGTGACCGACATCGTCGGGGCCGCTGCCGTCCATGTCGAGGAATCCGCCGACGTGAAGGCCTCCAAGGTCGCGGAAGAACAGGCCGAGGCCAGCCACTCCGGCCCGATGCCTGCGACCCCGCCGATGACCGGGCAGGCCGCGAAGTCCTCCACGTTCTTCGCCCTCGTCGCCGCCGCCGTCGGCGCCCTGCTGCTGCTCCCCTTCGCCTTCATCGGGTGGGGTGATACCGACCTCGGCACCCGCGTCTTCTTCGCGCTGTTCATCGGCGCCGCCGGCGGTGGCGTGGTCGGCTGGCTCGCCGGTGGCTACCTGGGAGCCACGGTCTCCACCAAGCCCATGGCCGTCGAACGGGGCTGGATCCTGCGTGTGGACTCCACCGACGAGCAGGTCCTTCAGGCGCTCCGCTCCGAGGGGCCGCTGCGCATCGACCTGACCGACGACGTCGGGAGCCTCGTCCGGACCGACATGGCCGAGGAACACGATGTCGAAGGCATGATCAACCGCCTTGGGCGCGCCTACGCCGGCCACGATGACCCTGCCGAGCTGACCGACCAGCGACGGGTGCGCTGACCAAGCACCAGCCGCCGTCCCGGCAGTCCTCAGTCGTGGCGGTCGTGCCCCTTGCCGCGACCGTGCTCGTTGCCGTGCCCGTGACCCTGGTGATGGCCGTGCCCACCCTGACGACGGTCGTCGTCCCAGTCCTCGTCATCCCCGCCGTCGTCGTCATCCCAGCCGTCGTCGTCGTCGTCCCAGTCATCGTCGTCGTCCCAGTCATCGTCATCGTCCGGGCGATGGTCCTCGGCGGGCGCCGTCCCCGAGGGGTCGGACTGGGCGGGCTCGGACTGCACGGGCTCGGACTGCACGGGTTCGGACTGCACGGGCTCCGACTGCACGGGCTCGGACTGGACCGGTTCTGGCTGCGGGTCGGGCGGCGCCGGTTCGGGGGCCGCCGGGGCTGATGCGCTCGCCCCGGGTGGCGGCGCATCCGCCGCGTCCGACGCGGCCGCCGGCTGGGTTGCTGACGCCGCGGCAGGTCCGGCACCGGATCCCGCAGGGCTGGCAGGCGGCGCGGGGTCGGGGTCGGGCGGCATCGGCACCTCGGACGCGGCGCCATCGGGTTCCGGCGGCGGCAACGCAAGCTCCTCGGGTGCCGCGTCGTCCTCGGGGGCAACGGGGGCCGCGGTGTCCCCGGATCCCGCCGGGGCCCCGACCTCGAACACCCGAGGGCTCAGGGGCGAAATGTCCCGCCGCTCCGTCTCGTCGCCGCGCAGCTCCCCGTCCAGGAAGTCCTCGAGCGCCAACGACAGGTCCGGCGGGCGGGGCACGGTGGCGACAACGGCGTCAACGGAGGCCGACGGTACCGGCGGGAAGGACGTGCCGGCCCCCATGACGGCAACCGACACCGCCGCGCCGCCCACCAGGACCTGCTTGGCGGTGCTGACCTGCGGCGTCCCTGCTCCACCAAGCATGCGGGCCAGGTCCATCGACGCGCGGGCCAACGGGGGCAGGGCGACGCCGAGGAGGGTCGGCCGCATCCGACGGAGCGGGATCGCCATGAACGCGCGCACCATCTCGGGGTCGAACTGGGTGCCCGAGTGGGCCTTCAGCTCCTCCAACGCCTGCGCGTGCGTCATCGCCGGCTTGTAGCTGCGCGGGGCCGTCATCACCTCGTAGCTGTCGGTCAGGGTGATGATCCTCGCTTCGCGGCAGATCTGCGGCCCACGCAGGCCGCGCGGGTACCCCCGGCCGTCCCAGCGCTCGTGATGCTGGGCAACCCCGTCGCTCCATGGCTGCAGCCACTCACCGAGCGGACCGAGCAGCAGCCGCCCGGCGTCCGGGTGGGCGCGCAGCACCTGCCACTCCAGGTCGTCGGGGGCTCCGTGCTTGTTCAGCAGCGCCGGACTCACGTGCAGCTTGCCGATGTCGTGCAGCAGCGCCACCCATCGCAGCTTGTCGCGGTCCTCCTTGGACAGCCCGAGCTCGATGGCCAGGACGTCGGTGAAGACCCGGACGCGTTCGGCATGACCGCGCGTGCGGCGGTCGTGGCGGTCCAGCGCGAGCAGCAGCTCCAGCACGGCCTCGGCCGCCGCGGTCACGTCGGCCCCCTGGCTGGCAACCCTGGCGTTGGCCACACGGGCCTCCAGCGTGCGCTGGGCGTTGACCCGCCGGGTCAGCCTGAACCGGCTGGGCAGCGCCTCGGGGAACGCCAGGTCCAGCCGGTACAGCGCCTCCAGCGGCAGGGCCAGCATCGCCACCTTCCGAGCCACGACGAACGTCGCCACGACGACCACCGCCAGCGCCAGCGCCTGCAGCACCACGGTCCCGACCCCCGCCGACGGTGCGGGCGACCGCCACAGCAGCGCCACCATCGCCGCGCTGACCCCCAGCGGCGCGACCCTGACGAGGACTCGGATCACCGTGGCGGCGACCGGACGACGCTTCCAGCCCATGGCATGACTCCCGTTCAGCTCTTGCCGACGGGTACGTCGCTGAGTAGTGCGTCCTTACGCGACGTGTTGGTGGGACGTGCGTCGAGCCGCCGACTCAGCCCGCCAGCGCCCGAGCGTGAGCCCCCAGGAGGAACGCCTCGATCGCCAGGTCCCACTTGACGTTGACCTCGATGGCCTCGCGGGTGTGCAGCGCCGTGTCGCAGACGTCCAGCAGCGTCGCCACGGAGAACGTCTCGGCGTCCTCGCGCAGCGCCGCCATGGCGTCGATGTTGCGCACGGCCCCGCTGTCGCCGCCCCTGGCGACCACGACCACGTCGCGACACCAGGTGACCACGTCGTCGAGCGCCTGCTGGATGGTGATCGTCTGCTCGGCACGCGAGAGGCGCTTGTACCGCTCCTCCAGCTCCTTGACGACCGGGCGGGGCGGCTGGTCACCGTAGAGCTCGGTCAGGGACTCCAGCGCCTCGGCCCCCTCCAGGTCGATCGCCTTGCCACGCCGCTTCACCTCGTCCTTGAGCGCGGCGGTGGCCTGCAGCGCGTAGCCCGGGCCGTCGGCCCGCACCCGGCTGACCCAGTGCCGGTGCGTTCGGAAGTCCTCCAGGGCCTGGGGGTCCGCGAGCCGCCGCAGCGTCGTCGGCGACCCCATGGCCACCCGTGCGGCCAAAGCCGCGTCGGGACCCTCCAGCCCCAGCTGACCGGCCAGGCCGAGCAGTCCGTCCAGGGTCCACGCGGCGAACGGCACGACCCGGCACCGCGACAGGATCGTGTCGGGCACCTCCTCGGGGTCGGCCAGGTCCAGGATCCACACCGTCCCCGGCGGCGGTTCCTCCAGGGCCTTCAGGAACGCGTTGGCCGCGTTGTCGTTCATCAGCTCGGCCGCGACGATCCGCAGGACCTTGACGCGTCCCTCCTTGACCGTGGAGTTGGCGGCCTCCAGCCACTGGCCGTGCACGTCCTCCTTGCGGTGGAACGCGCCGGTCGGCACGAACTCGCGGTAGGCGGGATGGGCGCCGCGCATGAACCGGCCCAGCAGGATCGGGTCGTCGAGGGCGTCGTTGGCGGCCGCGGCGAACGCCCGTGCAGCTTGCTCCTGGCCGACGTCGGGCGGGCCGACGAAGGCCCACGCGTGGCCGATGTCGCCACGGGCAGCCGCGCGCGACAGGACCGAGGTGGCCTTGTCCTGCGCGGGGATGTCCCAGATGTCGGTGTCGTGCGCCATGAGGACCCCGAGGCTACCGGGCCCCTGTGACGAACCCGCACTGCGGGTTGGGTTTGGGGACACCCCGGAGCGGCAATGAGTGCCCCCGTCCCGCAGTCGACCCACGAGACCCATCTCCCATGGACATCACCACCCACGCCGACGTGCCCCTGACCGTCCGCCAGCGCACGATCGAGGTCATCGCCCTGCTCCTCGTCGCGTCCCCTGTCGTCGGGATCGCCGTCTGGTCGATGCTGACGATCCTGTAGGGACGATCGGCGCTCAGGCGGAGGAGGGCTTGCCGCCCGTCCCGTCGTCGGCCTCGCGCATGTCGGTCAGGTCGACCTCGCGGTCCACGAGCACGTCGTCGACGGGCAGCGGCAGCCAGCGGTTCAGGCCGGCGCGCACCTGCCGTGCGACGACCTCGCTGTCGGCGGTGGCGTCCACGACGACGTAGCGGCGGCGGTCCTGGCGGGCCAGGTCGAGGAACCCGCGGGCAACCCGCTTGTGGAAGTCCAGCCCTTGTGCCTCCATGCGGTCCTTGGCGACCTGCTCGGTGAAGGTCCCGGGCAGCTCGAAGACCTTGCCCGTCAGCGACCGCTTGGCCTCGGCACGGTTGCGTTCGGCCCGCTCCTCGACGCGGCGCAGGCCCTCCCGGGGGTCCAGGCGCAGCAGCACGACGGCGTCGGCGTTCACGCCGTCGATGGCCCACTTGTTGACCTCGCGGACGTCGGCGACCTCCAGCCCGCGGGCGTGGCCCTGGTAGGCCAGCGAGCTGTCGACGAAGCGGTCGCACAGCACGACCTTGCCGGCATCGAGCGCCGGGCGGATCAGCTTGTCGACGTGGTCGGCGCGGGCGGCGGCGATCAGCAGCGCCTCGGTGCGGTCACCCATGTCCTCGACGTTGGGGTCGAGGACCAGCTTGCGGATGCGTTCGGCGATCGGGGCGCCGCCGGGCTCGCGGGTGACCACGACCTCGTGGCCCTCGGCCTCCAGCTGCTCGGCGAGCAGGCGGATCTGGGTGGACTTGCCGGCCCCCTCGACCCCCTCGAAGGTGATGAACAACCCGGCGTACTGGCGCGGGACCGTCGGCGTGATCGTCACGCGGTCGGCATCCTCGGCCTTCATCTGGCCGATGGCCACGCGGGCACGGACACCGAACCACGCCGCCACCAGGCTGCCCGCGAGCAACATCGTTCGGATGCCCGACAGCGGGGTCAGTCCCTCGATCGACCCGGCCACGTAGGGGCCCATCACGAACGACAGCAGCAGGGCGACACGGGTGAGGGTGTAGAAGAGCGCGAACGTGCGGGCGCGGGTCTCGTCGATCGTGTGCTCGTGCAGCAGCGTGTACCCCTGCACCACCGCCACGCCAGCGGCCGCGCCCAGCGCGAAGCCGAGCGGCAGGGCCAGCGCGAAGGTCGGCACGAGCGCGGTGACCGCGGAGATGATGCCGACGGCAGCCAGGAAGCCGGTGAACGACTTCTCCTGGTCGAAGCGGCGCATCAACGGCACGACCCCGGCGATGCCGACCACGAGGCCAACCCCGACGAGGGTGAACAGCAGGGTCCAGTCCGACTCGGGGCGTCCCAGCGTCGACTGCACGAACGGCGAGCCGAGGCTGACGATCAGGCCGGCACCGAAGAACACCCCGACCATGCCGGAGATGAGCGCCCGCAGCAGCGGGAACCCGCGGATGAACTCAAGGCCGTCGCGGAGCTCCTGCAGGACGTTGGTGTCGGCCTCGGCCGCTTCGGCGCGGCGTTCCCGTTCGCCGGGCAGGTCGACCCGGGCCATCAGCCAGGCGCTGAACAGGTAGGAGATCGCGTCGACGACCAGGGCCACGCGCAGTGGGTCGGTGCCCTCCGGCAGGACCCCGTCGAACGTGCTTGCCAGCGCGGCGATGATGAACGTCGACGCGGCACCGAGCGGCAGGGTGCCGTAGCTGACCAGCAGGTTGAGCTGGTTGGCCTCGCTCAGGTGGGCCTTGTCCTCCACCACCGACGGCATCGAGGCGTCCTTCGCGGACAGGAACACGACGCTGAAGATCTCCACGACGAACGTCAGCGCGAACAGCGCGACGATGTCGTCGGTGACCGCCACGGCCAGGAACAGGCCGAAGCGGGCGATGTCGGTGATGACGATCAGCCGCTTGCGGTCGTACCGGTCGGCGATGACCCCGCCCAGCGGCCCGAAGATGACGTTGGGCAGCAGCCGCATCATCAGCAGCGTGCCGAGCGCGAACAGGCCGGCCTGGGCGTTGGCGCCCTCCAGGGCCGGCACCAGCGCGGTCAGCGCGGCGAACCCGATCCAGTCACCCAGTGCGGAGATGAACGACGAGGCGAACCACAGCCGGTAGTTCCGGTTGGACAGCAGGGCCTTGTAGGCCGACCCCGTCGACGGGGCAGCTGCGTCGTCGGCATCATCATCGTGATGGGGACGATCGAGGAAGGAGGAGGGGTCGCTCGGCATGACGGGGGGCGCCCCTGCGCAGAGGCGTGCGTCCAGCGTAGGTCACCGTCTCCGGACGGTCACTGACCGTACGACCACGGTCGTGGCCGGTGGTCAGCTGGTCGTGGTCGCGCCGGAGGCGCGCGATGTCGTGGCCTACTTCGTCGCCTTCTTGGTGGCCTTCTTGGCCGTCTTCCTGGTGGCCTTCTTGGCCGTCTTCTTGGTCGCCTTCTTCTTCGTGGCCTTCTTCTTGGCTGCCTTCTTCTTGGGCTTCGTGCCCTTGGCGGCCATGCGTTCGCGACGCATCTGCAGCAGCTCGGCAGCGCGTTCGGGCGTCAGGTCCTCGATGGTGTCGCCCTTGCGAAGGGACGCGTTGACCTCTCCGTCGGTGACGTAGGCACCGAAGCGGCCGTTGCGGATCGAGAGGTCGCCGCCGGAGATGGGGTCCTTGGCGCTCATCTCGCGCAGCACCGGGTTGGCGCGCTCGCGGGCGCTCTTCTTCTCCTGCGCCAGTAGCTTGAGCCCCTCGTCGATGGTGATGGTGAACAGCTCGTTCTCGCTGCCCAGCGACCGGGTCTCCTTGCCCCACTTCAGGTAGGGCCCGTAGCGCCCGTTCTGCACCATGATCGGTTCGCCGTCCTCGGGGTGGGGGCCGAGGGAACGCGGCAGGCTCAGCAGCTTCAGCGCGTCGGACAGCTCGATGGTGTCCAGCGACATCGTGGAGAACAACGACCCGGTCCTCTCGGGCTTGCCGTCAGCGGGGTCGCCCAGCTGCACGTACGGGCCGAAGCGGCCGTTGCGAGCCACGACGGGCTTGCCGGTCTCGGGGTCGTCGCCCAGGTAGCGGTCGTCGTTGGGCGCCTCCAGCAGCGCCTGCGCCTTCTCGATCGTCAGCTCGTCCGGCGCCAGGTCGTCGGGGATCGACGCGGTGTCGTCGCCGCGCTGCAGGTAGGGGCCGTACCGCCCGACGCGGGCCACGATCGTCTCGCCGGCCTCGTCCTGGCCCAGCGGGATGGAGTTGATCGAGGCGGCGTCGATCTCGTCCAGCCGGTGGGTGACCATGTCGTGCAGGCCGTCGCGGCCATCACCACCGAAGTAGAAGCCCGACAGCCACGGCACGCGGTCGGCGTTGCCGGCGGCGATCTCGTCGAGGTCGTTCTCCATCCGTGCGGTGAACTCGTAGTCCACGAGGTGGGAGAAGTGCCGCTCCAGCAGCGTCACCACGGCGAAGGCGGTGAAGGACGGCACCAGCGCGCCGGACTTCTTCCACACGTAGCCACGCCCGATGATCGTGGAGATGATCGAGGCGTAGGTCGACGGGCGACCGACGCCCAGGTCCTCCAGCTTCTGGACCAGCTTCGGCTCGTTGTAGCGGGCCGGGGGCTTGGTGGAGTGCCCGTCGGCCGTGACCTCGTCGACCGACAGGACGTCGCCCTCCTCCATGGGGGGCAGAAACGTCTCGCGGTCGGCCAGGGCCTCGTCGGGGTCATCGGAGCCCTCGACGTAGGCCCGCAGGAAGCCCGGGAACGTGATCGTGCGGCCGCTCGCGGAGAAGGTCGCGGTCGCGCCCTGCAGCTGGCCGCTGGTGGCGGTCGCGTCGAGCTTGACCGACACGGTCTGCCCGACCGCGTCGGGCATCTGCGAGGCGATGGTGCGCATCCAGATCAGCTCGTAGAGCTTGCGCTCCTCCGCACCGAGCTCGGACTTGAGCGACTCGGGTGTGCGGAAGGTCTCACCGGCAGGGCGCACGGCCTCGTGCGCTTCCTGGGCGTTCTTGGACTTCTTGGCGTAGATCCGGGGGCTGTCGGGCAGGTAGTCGGGCCCGAACATGTCGGTGATCTGGGTGCGCGCCGCCTGCAGCGCGGTGTCGGAGAGGATCGTGGAGTCGGTCCTCATGTAGGTGATGTAGCCGTTCTCGTACAGCCGCTGCGCCACCTGCATGGTGCGCTGGGTGGAGAACCGCAGCTTGCGGCCGGCCTCCTGCTGCAGGGTGGAGGTGGAGAACGGTGCCGGCGGCTTGCGGCGGTACGGCTTGGTCTCCACCGAGGACACGGTGAAGTCGGTCCCGTCGAGGCCGTCGGCCAGCGCCTCGGCACGGACCTGGTCCAGGCGCTCGACCTCACGGCTGGTCAGGGTCCCGTCCTGGGCAAAGTCGCGTCCGGAGGCGAGCTTCTTGCCGTCCAGGGCCATCATCGTCGCGTCGAACGGGGCGTTGCCCGCCACGGCGTCGTCGGCGTCGGGCTTGCGCAGCTTCGCTGCCAGGTCCCAGTAGTCGGCGGAGACGAACGCCATGCGCTCGCGTTCGCGCTCGACGATCACGCGGGTGGCGACGGACTGGACACGACCGGCGGACAGGCCGGGGTTGACCTTCTTCCACAGCACCGGCGACAGCTCGTAGCCGTACAGCCGGTCGAGGATGCGCCGCGCCTCCTGGGCGTCGACGAGGCGGGTGTCGAGGTCGATGGTGTTGGCGATGGCCTCCTCGATCGCGGCCTTGGTGATCTCGCCGAACACCATGCGCCGGACGGGGACCTTGGGCTTGAGGATCTCCAGGAGGTGCCAGGCGATGGCCTCACCCTCGCGATCCTTGTCCGTTGCGAGGACGAGCTCGTCGGCGTCCTTCATCAGCTTGCGCAGCGTGGAGACCGTCTTCTTCTTGTCGGGGTTGACGACGTAGACGGGCTCGAAGTCGTTCTCGGTGTCCACCCCCATCGACGCCCACGGCTTGCCCTTGTGCTCGGCAGGCACCTCCGCGGCGTTGGCCGGGAGGTCTCGGATGTGACCAACGGAGGACTCGACGACGTAGTCGGAGCCCAGGATTCCGCCGATCTTCTTCGCCTTCGCGGGCGACTCGACGATGACAAGTGATTTGGCCATGAGTGCCTAGAGAGGTATCAGGCCGCGAGCCTCGGCGCATCTTCTGTTGTCAGCGCGCAGGGCTCGGACCCGGTGTGTGGGCGGTCGGAACGGGGGGCAGCACACCGACGTCGAACAGCCGCGGGCGGAACCAGCGATCGTGCAGGGCGAGGGCATAGCGGTCGGTCATGCCGGCCACGAAGTCGGCCACCTGGGTGATCCGGTCGGCGTCCGGATCGGTGTAGGTGTCGGTGATGTGCTCGGGGTGCTCGAGCAGGAACTCCACGAGCTCGGTGACGATCCGCTTGGCCGCCCGGGTGTGGGTCTGCTGGTCGTGGCCCATGTAGACGCGCTCGAACATGAACGCGCGCAGCTCGTGCATGACGGGCAGCACCGCCGGGTCCATCTGGACCGTCCCGACCTCCAGCGAGCGCTGGACGACGGCGCTGATCAGCAGGCCGATCCAGCTCGAGCCGGGCTCGCCGAAGGTGGCGGTCACGGTGGCGGGCAGGTCGCCGGGGGCGATGGCGTGGGCGCGGATCGCGTCGAGCACGTCGTGGGTCAGGTAGGCGATGCGGTCGGCGAACCGCACGCACATGGCCTCCGGGGTGGTGGGCGGCGGCTGCACCTTCCACGGGTGGCGCAGGATCCCGTCGCGGACCTGCTCGGTCAGGTTGAGCGGCTCGAGGACGTCGAAGATGCGGACCGACTGCGAGGAATGGACCCAGCCGTCGTCGAAGAACTGCGCCAGGGCGTCCTCGCCGATGTGGCCGAACGGGGTGTGCCCCACGTCGTGGCCGAGGGCGATCGCCTCGGCCAGGGGTTCGTTCAGGGCCATGTTGGCGGCCAGGGACCGTGCGACCTGGGCGACCTGCAGGGTGTGCGTCAGCCGCGTGACGGTGTGGTCGCCCGACGGGTTGATGAACACCTGGGTCTTGTGCTTGAGGCGACGGAACGCCTTGGAGTGGGTGATCCGGTCACGGTCGCGCTCGAAGCAGGTTCGGAACTCGTGGGGTTCCTCGGGCTCGCGCCGGTCCCCGGCCCCATGGGAGCGCGTGGCGGCGGGCGAGAGCGCCGATTCCTCGGCCTCCCTGTCGATCCTCGTGCGCTGGCGGATGGCGCTCATCGAGCGTCACCGTACCCACTCGCGCAGCGATCGAGGACCGAAGCCACGCGTCCGGTGGGGACAACAGCGGGGACAACATCGCCGCGGCGGCTCGTTTGCGCCCTCGTGGGGGCCTTCCCGTACACTGCCGACCGACTCTCCCCCGGGGGGTGGTCCTGCCGTGCCGACAGTGCGACGGCGGACGACGGCGCGCAGGCGCCGTCACCGAGGACTCCCTCCGTCCCGCAAGCCCCGAGCCGCTCACCTTTCCGCATACCCGCGAGCGTGGGCGGCCCCGACCGACGAAGGCACACACATGAGCTTCATCCCCTACCTGGCCGCCGCTGCGGCCATCGCCGGCCTCGGCCTGGCGTTCTACTTCGCGAAGGTGGTGAACGCCGCCGACGAGGGCACCGACGTGATGAAGGAGCTCGCGGCCGCCATCCGCGAGGGTTCCCAGGCGTTCCTCAAGCAGGAGTACAAGTGGGTCGGCGTGTTCGTCGCCGTCATGACGGTCGTGATCGCGATCGTGCTCCCCTACGGCATGCCCTACGGTGCCGCCGCCTACCTCATGGGTGCGCTGTTCTCCTCCATCGCCGGCGTCGTCGGCATGCAGATCGCCACCGCCGCCAACGTCCGCACGGCCAACGCCGCGCGTGAGGGTGCCGCCAAGGCGCTGCCCCTGGCGTTCAAGGGTGGCGCGGTCATGGGCTTCACCGTCGCGGGCATGGGCCTGCTCGGCGTGTCGCTGTGCTACATCCTCTTCGTCGACATCGCCGGCGTCGACGACGCGTTCTCCGTCCTGGCCGCCTTCGGCTTGGGTGGCTCCTCCATCGCCCTGTTCGCCCGTATCGGCGGCGGCATCTACACCAAGGCCGCTGACGTCGGCGCCGACCTCGTCGGCAAGGTCGAGGCCGGGATCCCCGAGGACGACCCCCGCAACCCCGCCACCATCGCCGACAACGTCGGTGACAACGTCGGCGATGTCGCCGGCATGGGTGCGGACCTCTTCGAGTCCTACGCTGGGTCCATCGTGGCCCCGATCGTCCTCGCCGCCCTGCTGTTCGGCGGGTTCGTCGGCCAGGACGCCATCTCCGGTGAGATCTCCGCGATCGACACCGGCGGCCTCCTCCAGGGCCTGTACCTCTTCCCGCTGCTCATCGCCGCCCTCGGCATGTTCGCCTCCATCATCGGTGCGCTGCTCGTCCGCGGTCGCGACGGCAAGTCCCTGTCGGCCCAGCTGCACTTCGGCACCAACGTCGCGATGCTGCTCACCGCCGTCCTGTCCCTGGGTGCCGGCGCCTTCGTCTTCGGCGACATCGACGGCGTCGACAACGGCCTGTTCCTCGGCCTCGTCATCGTGCTCGGCCTCGGTGTCGGCTACGCCATCGGCTTCGTGTCGGAGTACTACACCTCCGACCACTACGGCCCCGTCAAGCGCCTTGCCGGTGAGTCCCAGACCGGTCCCGCGACCGTGATCATCGGCGGCATCGCCGACGGCATGATCTCCACCGTCGCCTCCGTCCTCCTCATCGTCGGCGGCCTCGTCGGGTCCTACGCCCTGGGCCAGGCCGCGTTCTCGCCCGAGTTCCTGGCCTCCGCCGGGTTCGTCCCCGAGGCCGGTGGCCTCTACGCCGCCGCGCTCGCCGCGATCGGCATGCTCGCCACCACCGGTGCCGTCGTCGCCGTCGACGCCTACGGCCCGATCTCCGACAACGCCGGTGGCATCGCCGAGATGGCCCACCTCCCCCCGGAGGTCCGTGAGGTCACCGACGGCCTGGACTCCCTCGGCAACACCACCGCAGCCGTCGCCAAGGGCTTCGCCATCGGCTCGGCCGCGCTGACCGCGCTGGCCCTGTTCCGCTCCTACACCGCAGCCGTGGGCCTGACGCTGGAGGGCATCGACCTCGTCAGCGTGGAGGTCATCTCCGGCCTGTTCCTGGGCTCCATGGCAACCTTCGCCTTCGCCGCCCTGACCATGAAGTCCGTCGGTCGCGCCGCCCAGGCGATGATCGTGGAGGTCCGTCGCCAGTTCGCCGAGATCCCCGGCCTGCGCGAGGGCAAGCCCGGCGTCAAGCCCGACTCCGCTCGCTGCGTGGAGATCTCCACCCAGGCCTCGCTCAAGGAGATGGTGATCCCCGGCACGCTGGCGATCGTCCTTCCCCTCGCGGTCGGCTTCGTGTCCGTCCAGGCGCTGGGTGGCCTGCTGGCCGGCGCCCTGTCCACCGGCTTCATGCTGGCGATCTTCATGTCCAACGCCGGTGGCGCGTGGGACAACGCCAAGAAGTACATCGAGGCCGGCAACTTCGGTGGCAAGGGCTCGGACAACCACAAGGCGGCCGTCACCGGTGACACCGTCGGTGACCCGTTCAAGGACACCTCCGGTCCGGCGATGAACATCCTCATCAAGGTGATGACCATCGTCAGCCTCGTGTTCGCCCCGGCCTTCCTCGGCCTCTAGGCACCAGCACCACCCGACGGCCCGGTCCCCCACGCGGGGGCCGGGCCGTCGGTCGTTCCGATCCGGCATCCCCTCGACGACACTGCAGGACATGGCACGCACCTCCTCGCGACACGACCGGGGCCAACCGCAGGCCCCCCGCCGCCGCAACCCGTGGGCGGGGGTCGTGCTCGGCCTGTTCTGGCTGATCGCCGCGGCCACCGTCGTCGGCGTCCTGGTGCTGTTCCCCTGGGGCGGGCCCCCGGCGGCCGACCAGGCCGGCTTCGCGCAGTCCTCCGAGGAGCGGTTCGCCGGGCGGATCGTGGCGGTCGAGGCCTCGCCGGTGCAGGACGACTTCCTGCTGCCGGGATCGGTCGCCGTGACCGTCGACGTCGTCCTCGACGACGGCCGTGAGGTGACCGTGGAGACGGTGGACGAGGCCGGCATCTTCGGGCTGGGCCGCCGGGTCGAGGTCTCCCAGGTCGCAGCCCCGGGCACACCCGAGATCTGGGCCATCGTGGACCTGCCGCGCGGGGCACCGCTGCTGGGCCTGTCGGCGCTGTTCGTCCTCGCGGTCGTCGCGCTGGGACGATGGCAGGGCGTGCGAGCGCTGGTCGGGCTGGTGCTGTCGGCGCTGCTGATCGTGGCGTTCCTCGTGCCGGCGGTGCTGAACGGCGCGTCGCCGACCCTCCTGGCGCTGGTGACCGCGACCGCGGTGATGCTGGTGACGCTGCCGCTCAGCCACGGGTTCGACCGGCCGGTCGTCGCCGCTGCGGTGGGCACGGCCCTGGCGCTGGCCCTGACCGTCGGGCTGGCGCTGCTGGCCGTCGAGCTGACCGGCCTCACCGGGCTGGCCAGCGAGGACGTGCAGCTGGTCCGCTTCTCCACCGGCCAGGCCATCGACCTGCGCGGGCTGCTGCTGGCCGGGATGATCGTCGGCACGCTCGGCGTCCTCGACGACGTCACCGTCAGCCAGGCCTCGACCGTGGCAGCGTTGCGTCGCACCAACCCGACGTTGTCCGCCGTCCGGGTGTTCCGCGAGGCCCTGGCGGTCGGCCGGGACCACATCGCCGCCACCGTCAACACCCTGTTCCTGGCCTACGCCGGCGCGGCGCTCCCCCTCCTCATCCTCTTCTCCGTCGGCGACGCCCCGCTGGGCGAGACGCTGACCAGCGAGCTCGTCGCGCAGGAGATCGTGCGGACGCTGGTGGGCTCCATCGGCCTGATCGCCGCCGTCCCCCTGGTCACGGGACTGGCCGCCCTGACCCTCGACGGCAGCGAACCCGGGCACGGCCACACCCACACCGCACCGGCCGGCGAGGGGCCGCCCCCGCAGCCGACCCCCCAGCCGGCGCGTCCCGCCGCGGCCGACGACGCTACGGTGTCTGGCTCCGAGACGGTTTCCGATCCGGACGCGTCGCTGCGACGCCTGTTCCGGCTCGACGACGACGGGGAGCATTCCCAGACATGAAGATCCTGGTGGCAGGCGGCGCGGGCTACATCGGCAGCGTCGTGACGCGGCGGCTGCAGGAGGCCGGCCACGACGTGACGGTCCTGGACAACCTGTCCACCGGGTTCGCCGACAACGTGGTCGGCTGCGAGCTGGTCGAGCTGCCGATCAGCCGGGCCGGCGAGGTGCTGGACAGCTCCTTCGACGTGGTGGTGCACCTCGCCGCCTCGGCGCTGGTCGCCGAGTCCGTCGCCCACCCCGAGCGGTACTGGCAGAACAACGTCGTGGAGGGCCTGGCGCTGCTGGAGGCCATGCGGCTGGCCGGGGTCGGCGGCTTCGTCTTCTCCTCGACCTGCGCGACCTACGGTGACCCCGAGACGTTGCCGATCACCGAGGCCACCCCGACGGCACCGGTCAACAGCTACGGGGCCACCAAGCTGGCCCTGGACCACGCCATCGCCAGCTACAGCCGGGCCCACGGGCTGGCCGCGATCAGCTTCCGCTACTTCAACGTGGCCGGTGCCTACGGCGACCTGCGCGAACGCCACGACCCCGAGACCCACCTGATCCCCAACCTGCTGCGGGGCGCCACGGGAGGGGTATTCAAGGTCTTCGGGACCGACTTCCCCACCCGCGACGGGTCGGCGATCCGCGACTACGTGCACGTGCTGGACCTGGCCGACGCCCACGAGATGGCGCTGGAGGTCCTCGAGCCGGGTACCCACCACATCGTCAACCTCGGCAGCGGCGACGGCACGTCGGTCAAGGAGGTCCTCGCTGCCGTGGAGAAGGTGACCGGCCGAACGGTGCCCGCCGAGGAGCACGACCGCCGCCCCGGCGACCCGCCAGAGCTCGTCGCCGACTACGCCCGCGCCCGCGAGCTGCTCGGCTGGTCTCCCAAGCGGGGTCTCGAGGAGCAGATCGCCGACGCGTGGGCCGCCCTCAACCCCTGACCCGTGCCGCAGGCGTCAGCGGGCGTCGAGGTCCCTTGCCGTCGGTGAGGTGGGGACCGTGGCCGGGTCGGGGAAGGTGCGGAGGATCCGGTCGGCCGTGCCGGCCGTCGTCACGGTGAACCAGTAGTTCTCGTTCTTGTAGTGGTGCAGCCGGTGGTTGCGCCAGACGGACCTGTAGGCCGCGGTCACGGGCTTGTAGTCGCTGTGGATCAGGTAGTGGACCCACTCGTAGACCAGCCCGATGGCGGTCAGCGCGACGAGGTAGGTCAACCCAAGGCCCAGGCGGGCGAAGGCGAACACGCTGACCGCGACGAGGGTCGGCAGCAGCCACCAGTAGACCTTGGGCGGGATGAATACCAGGGGGATGTCGCGGGGGTCGGCGTGGTGGGCCCGGTGCTCGCGGGCCAGCAACGGGTCGATGGTGACGCCCGCGACCTCGAAGGGCTTGAAGTGGAGGACGAAGACGTGGATCACCCACTCCACGAACGGGAACGAGGCGAGCATCACCAGCACCAGGACGAGGTCGCTGACGTGGTAGCCGCCGACGACGACCCGCGCCGTGCCGGCGACGAGCATCGTCGTGGCGATGATCCATGGGGAGGGATGGCGCCAGAAGCGTCCCGCGGCGTCGGCCAGCGTCACCGTGGCCGTGCGGGGACGGCGGGCCAGGTGGTCCTCGTCGGCGTCCACCTGCGCGCTGGCCAGCGCCTCGACGCGTGCCTGCGCGACACGTCGGTCGTGCAGCCAGCGGCGGACGCGAGTGATGGCACCGGTCGGTTCGAGGGCGGTCATGCGTCGGCTCCTGTCGGTGGCGGGTCGGGTGTGGGGTCGTCGATGCGGTCCAGCAGGTCGCTGATGGCACCGTGGCCCGACGACAGCAGGTCGGCGGCGAGGTCATGGGCGGACTCGGCGTCCCCGGCCTCGATGGCCTCGGCGAGGGCCGTGTAGGCGTCGATCCGGTCGACCTCGGCGGCCATGGCGTCGGCCAGCACGTCGAGCATGGGTTCGTAGGCGGCCCTCAGGCCGTTGAACATCAGCCGATAGACGATGGAGCCGGATCGTTCGACCACGGCCTCCCAGAACACGAGGGCGGCACGCTGCCGGGCAACCCCGTCCTCGGCCTCGGCGATGGCCCGGACCGCCGCGTCGAGGGGCGGCCCCTCCCCGGCCTCGGCCGCCGAGCGTGCGAGCACGGGCCCGATGGAGGAGCGGGTGCGCAGGACGTCGCGGACCACCCGCAGGTCCAGCCCGCCCTCCCCCACGATCAGGCGAGGGAGCAGGTCCAGCCCGGCGTGCCGACGGAAGTCCCTGACGCGCGTGCCCCCGCCCTGGCGGATCTCGACGAGCCCGGCCTGGGCGAGACGCTGGAGGGCGGCCCGGACGGTGGGGCGGCTGACCGCGAGCGTGTCCGCCAGATCGCGTTCGCTCGGCATGTGGCCCCCTGCGGCCAGCCGGCCGGACACGATCCGATCGACGAGCTGGTCGGCGACCTCGTCGGGCACCGACCGCCGCCTGACGGGCTCGAGGTCGTCCATGCCGTCGACGCTAGACCGCGACCGCCCACCTGGTCAACTGGTAAGACCAGTTGGTTTCAGGCGATGGTCGCGGCGACCGTGGCCGCGAGCTCGATCGTGGCCGTGACCGCGTCGTCGTCGGCCGGCCCCTCCAGGACGACCGGCGGGACGACCCTGTGCCACCGCATCCCCGTGGCGATCGCCTCGAGCGCTCGGACCGCGCCGTCGGCGTCCGTGGTGCCCTTGACCACGGCGGCGTAGGGAAGGTTGGCCGTCACGTCCTCCAGGGCCCTGAAGGAGGAGTCGAAGAAGTGCTTGAGCGCCCCGGAGATGTAGCCGAAGTTGACCGGCGTCACGCAGATGACCCCGTCACTGGCCAGCACGTCGTCGGCGGTGGCCTCCAGCGCCGGTCGCAGCACCGCCTCGACGGCCCCGTCGAGGTCGGGGTGGGTGGCGCCGGCCACGACCGCGTCGGTCAGGCGACGGACGGACGCCATGGGCGAGTGGTGGACGATCAGCAGTCGGGCCATGACCGGCCACGCTAACCGGCGAACCCGGCCGTGCCGGCCGAATGGACAGCGGAGTGGCCCGCTCCGGGCACGCACGCTGTTGGTTCGTGGATGTCGGTGCGCTCGTGCTCGTCGCCGCTGCCGCCGTCCTCGGTGGTGCAGCGCAGTCCGTGCTGGGCTTCGGCGCGGCGTTCACGCTGGTCCCGGCCCTGGCGGTGTTCGCCCCCGACCTGCTGCCGGGTGCGGCGATCGCGGCGTTCCTGCCCCTGACCGCGCTCATGGCCTACCGGGAGCGGCACCATGCGGACCGTGCGGCGGCGACGCGCCTGGCGGTCGCCCGGGTACCCGGCACGTTGGTCGGCACCGCTGCGGTGGCGCTGCTGCCGGTGCGGGGCCTCGCGGCCACCGTCGCCGTCCTGCTGCTGGCAGCCGTCCTGTCCACGGCCCGTGGGTGGACGGTGACCGAGACCGCCCGCACGACGGCGGCGGCGGGACTCATCAGCGGGTTCTCCGGCACGGCGGTCGGACTCGGCGGCCCTCCGCTGGCCCTGCTGTACCGCGAGCGCCACTCCAGCGAGGTCCGGCCGACCCTGGCCGTGGTGTTCGGGGTCGGCACGGTGCTGTCCATCGCGACCCTCAGCGCCACCGGCGGTTTCCACCTGGAGGACCTGCGCGCAGGGTTGGCCCTCGGCGGCCTGAACGTCGTCGGCATGGTCCTCGCGGCACCGGCCCTGCGTCGGGTGCCGGAGGCCGTGATCCGACAGGGCCTGCTGGTATGGGCGTTCGTGGGCGCGCTGCTGGCCCTCGTCCGCGTCGTCTCCGGCTGAACCCCTCGGGCTGATCCCCCGGGACCGGCTGCGGGTCGGCTAGGCCGGGTCGGTCGGGGCCAGGCCGATGCCCTGGACCCACCGCTGGGGAATGCCTCGCGGATCGGGACGCGACTCGACCTCGACGTCGACGTAGCCCATGCGCAGCAGCAGGGCGCGCAACTCCTCCGCGGTGATGGAGGTGGCCTGGACCTTGCCCGCAGGCGGGTCGTCGATCAGGGCGAGGTCGGTCTCGCCCTCGGGGAAGCTGAGGTAGATGGGCCCACCGGCCTGCACGCGACGGAACTCGCGCATGGCAGCCGGGATGGCACGGCGCGGAAGGTGCTGCAGCGCCGCAGGGGCCCAGATGCCCATGAACTGGTTGTCGGCGAACGGGAGGGCCCGGTAGTCCCAGCGGGCCAGCAGGCCCTTGGGGAAGAACGTGCGCGCGACCTTCATGCACTCCATGGAGATGTCGCCGGACGCGGCACGGAGGCCGACGTCGCGGAGCAGGCGCACGTCGACACCGGGGCCCCCGGCCACATCGAGCACCAGCGCATCCTGGCCGGCCATCCGGGCGAAGGTGCGGGCGCTGTCACGGGGCCGACGATCCTTCCACGACTCCAGGTACTCCTGGGCACAGGCGTCGTAGAGGTTGACGGTTGCGGTGAGAAGAGCATCCACGGGACGGCGATCCTAGCTGCCGCACGGACCGTCGAGTGCCTGATGGCACCTCAACCGGTCGTGATGCCGTCGGCGCTCGAGGCCTCGGTCAGCGAGAAGCGCAGGCGAACGGTCGTCCCGCCCGCATCCTCGGGGAGCTCGATCTCCAGGCCATCGGCCAGCGACTCCATGACCGTCAGCCCGTACCCACGCTCGGCCAGCTCCGCCAGCTCCATGCCCTCGACGGCGGAGACGACGATCTCGTCACGGCGAAGTCCTGGACCACGGTCCATGATCTCCACGACCAGCGCGTCCTCGTCGAGGCCGACTCGCAGGGTGATGGCCTCAGCCACTCCCGCATCGCGGTGGGCCTTGACGGCGTTGGTGACGCCTTCCGACACGCAGGTCCGCAGGTCGTGGACGCGGCCCGGTTCGAGCTTGCCCACGGTCGCTGCGGCAACGGCCATGGTGCGCGCCACACCGACCAACGCGGGGTCCGGGGGCAGCACCAGGTCCAGCCACTGACTCACGACTGATCGGCCACCTGGTCCAGCGAGTCGACGACGCCGAAGACGTCCACGAGTCCGGTCACCTCGAAGATCTTGCGGACCGAGTCCGATGGGCTGACGACGACGAGGTTGCCCTCGAGCTGGCGAAGGCGCTTGAGGCCACCGATCAGCACACCGAGGCCCGTGGAGTCCATGAAGCCGACTTCCGTCAGGTCCACCGCCACCAGCCGCACACCGTCGTCGACGGCGTCCTGGATGCGCTGCCGGAGCGTCGGTGCCGTGGCGATGTCGATCTCGCCGTTGACCGCAAGCACGGTTCGTGTGCCGTTGCGGTCCTCGTTGATCATCACCTGCACAGGTGCCGCACCATCCTCTCGAAGTTCATTCCGCGCCCCTCGTCCAGAGCCGTTCCGGGCAAACATGTCCGGGCCACACGGTACCTAATCATCGTTTCGCCAACTTTTCGCGGCCGTCGTCACGCACGGTGACGACTCGTGCGTCATCGGCGAGAACCCACCGAAAGATAGCGACGCAGGTGACCGGCGACGACCACGAGCAGCAATCCAGTCGCGCTGGCGAGCACGAGCTGGCGCCGTCGGCCCTCTTCCTCGTCGGTGGTCAGGATCGCCTCGCTGCCGCCCGGACGGATGCTGCCGTCCAGCAACGCGGTCTCGGTTTCGGTCAGCTCCAGGGCGGTTTCGGTCGGGCCGATCGGCAGGAGCGGCTCGAAGACCCCGTCGTCGAGGGGGACGACGGCAGGTGGGGCAGGCGCAGCCGGTGCGGGGGCCGGAGCGGGGACGGTGACCGGTCGGGGCCGGCTCGGCTCGGGCGTCACGGTGGCGGTGCCCGTTTCCGCTGGGCCGGGGTCCTGGGCCACGTCGTCGTTGCCCGGGCGGCCGATGGGTCCGCCGGGCTGGGGGGTGGGCGTGGGCTCGACGGACGGCCGGTCGTCGGGCTCGGCAGGCGGGTCGAACGTCCCCGGGTCGGCGGGGTCGGCACGAACGCCACGGGGCCGAGAGAACCCGACGACCTCGCCGTCGCTGCCGTCGCTGCGGACCACGACGAGGCGGTAGAGGTAGGCGCCGGGGCTGGCGACCTCGTCGGTGGTGTCGCGGACCGCCGGGTCGTCGAACCGAGCGACGGTGCGCCACAGGCTGTCGTCGGTGTCGGGTCGACGCTGGATGCGGTAGGCCAGGAAGTCGGGCAGGTCGACCGGATCCCACGTCAGGGCCACCACCGTGGCGTCCTCCCCCGTCGGCGCGGCGACCAGCTGACCCTCGACGGGGACGGCCAGGACGACCTCGTGGCCCTCGAACGCGGGGGGATCCCCTGCGGCGGGCACGGGACGCACGACCAGCCGGTGACGGCCGTTGTGCATCGGTTGCTGGCCCAGCGGGTCGACCTGCAGGGCCCAGCGCTGCTCACCGTCCAGCCCCGGGCCGTCGACCCGGTTGAGCTGGAACACCCGGTTGGTCGGCCCAGCGAGCTGGGCCTCGACCCGCTCGATGATCTCGCCGTCGGAGGGGTCGACGACCACCTCGATGGTGAACGTCCCGTCCAGCGACGTGCCCGCCGCAGGGGAGGCGAGCCGGAAGCTGTCGACCGCCGTCGCCGGCAGGCCGCCGAGCAGCACGGCTGCCAGCAGGCACAGCACGGCCAGCATCCATCCCAGCGGAAGGGATGCAGGCGACAGCGACGGGCCCCTGGTCATCGACCGCCCACGGTAGCTCGGACGGGGTCAGGCCCCGTCCGCCTCCGTCCCGTCGTCGGGCAGGCGGTCGATCGGGACGGGCAGGCCGTCGGTGCCGAACTGCCGTGGGGTGGTCTCGACCAGCTCGGCCCTGATGATGAGCCGTTGGCGTGCGCTGCCCTTGGGGTGGCAGGTGGTCAGGGTCAGCATGGCGGTCTCCGTGGGGCCGACGACCTCCCACTGCGCCGGGTCGACGATCCAGCAGGCCCCGGTCGGACACGGACGGGCGACGTCGGCGGGGGCCGGCACCACCCGGTAGGTGTGGACCTCCAGCGGTGTGACGAGCGTGATCTCCGCGCCGACGACGAGCTCGTCGACCCGGTTGAACGGCTTGCCGTACGTCGTCCGGTGGCCGGCGATGGAGACGTTGCCGACCTCGCCTGGCAGCGGCGTCGTCGGGTAGTGGCCTGCGCCGGCACGCAGCGCGGCGGGCGAGGTGCCCTCCACCACGACGGTGTCCACCCCGAGGTCGGGCATGACGATGCGGGTCAGCGGGTCGCCGGTGGTGATCGTGCGGGTGCTGTACCGCTCGACCAGCTCGGCGGACTCGAACTGGTCCTCCAACGGTCGCTGGACCAGCTGGGTGGTGTAGATGTCGGTGAAGAAGGGGTAGGCGAAGATGCCGGCCCCGGCGACGAACAGCAACACGGAGAACAGCGACAGCAGCCGTCGGCCCGCTGGACGCAGGCGTACGGCGTCCATCAGGTAGCCCGTGGTCGACGCGCCCGTCGCACCCCGTGGCAGCGGATCCGGCTGCAGCAGCCCGGAGGAGATCATCTCGCTCATGGGAGGGCGCCAGCGTAGCGTCGAGTCGACCCCGCAGGCCGGTCCGGTCAGGGCGGATGGAGCGCGGCCGCAGCCTCCGTCGTCACGACCCCGTCGACCAGCGGCAGGTCGAGGTCGACCGCGACGGCAACGACGACACTTCGAGGCCATCCGGCCAGCTCGACCCGTACGAGCGAGGCCCCGTTGTCGCGGGCCACGTCGGCGGCTGCCTCCACGTTGGGACTGCCGCTGCCGCCGGCGAGCGGCGACCCGGTCAGCACTGCCAGGGCGGCGGCGTCCGCGGCGGCGGTGCCGTGTTGCAGCGCCACCGTCGCACGCCCCAGCGACGCGATGGCGACGGTCAGCCCGAGGGTCACGAGTCCGAGCACGAGCAGGGTGGTCGGTGCTGAGGCACCCGCGGCCCGGTCCTGCGGCAGCCACCGGGGTGCGGTCACGGGACGTCCTGGGTGATCGTGGTGGCTGATGCGGTCAGCGGCAGGCGGACCCCGGAGAGGACGGGTACCGAGACGGTGGTGGCGACCCGGACCGTCACCGGGTCCCCCGGCTGGCGAACACCCGAGGGTGGGTCGACGGTGACGTCCAGCCACGGCCGGTCGGCGAGTCGCTCCACGACCTCGTCGTCGTGGTCGACGCTGGCCGCCCGCGCGAGCTCCACGGCCAGCGCATGGGTCCGCAGCGCCGTGGCGGCCACGCCGCCGACGGCGACGAGCCCGACGACCAGCAGGGCGACGAGGGGCAGGACCATGGCGAACTCCATGGCCTGGCTGCCGTCGTCGCCGCGCAGGCGGTCCGCCACCGGCGCCGAGGGCAGGGGACGGGGCGTCCGGCGGGCCGGGCCGACGGGGGCCGCAGGGCGACCTCCCGTCGGCCGGCGCCCACCGAGTCGGTCAGGCGATGGCACCGAAGGCCGGCAGGAGGTCGCCGATCCGGTCCAGGAGCGACCCGAACAGGCCGGTGAAGAACTCCTTGATGGCCTCCTCGAACCACGGCTGGCGCATCAACCAGGTCAGCACGCTGACCGACGCCACGCCGGCGCCACCGAGCATGGCGTACTCCATGGCCTGCGCGCCGGTGTCGTCGGCCAGGCGGTCGAGGACCGTGGTCGAGGGGACGGGGTCGGTCGAGGGGACGGAAGCGGTCGAGGGGACGGGGACGGTCGGGGGAACCGTCGAGCGGTCGGTGGTGGTGTCGGACATGTGCTGTGCCTTTCGATGTCGGTGCTACGACCACAGCCGGACGCTGCTGAACGCCGAGACCACGAGCGGGACGACGACCAGCAGCCCGAAGGCCGGGACCAGCAGCAGGGTTGTGGGGAAGACGAGTCGGACCGAGAGCTGCTCGGCGGCGGCCTCGGATGCGGCGGTGGCGCGGCGACCCAGGTCGTCGGCCAGCAGGCGGAGCGAGGCGACGGCAGGGGCACCCCATCGCCCGCTGACGTCGATGACGTCGGCGACCTCCTGCAGCCCGCGAGGGAACGCGTCGGCAGGCGGGAGGCCGGCACGGAGGCCATCGGCCGCCCGACGCAGCGGCCGACGCACGCCGGGGGGACCGAGGCGTGACACCAGGTCCATCGCCTCGGCAAGGGGCACACCCGCGGCGAGCGAGACGGCCAGCAGCTGAAGCGCCTCCACGGTCGGCAGCAGCCCGTCCGCACCCGAGCGGTCCAGCGCGCCTCGCCCGGGACGCAGGACGCGATGGGGCGCCTCCACGAGCGGGTCGACGAGCAGGACGGCCCGGCCCACGCCGGACACGAGGTGGCGCATCCACCAGGAGGCCAGCAGCACGAGGAGGCCGGCGGTCGCCATCAGGACGGCCCCACCGGGGCTGGCCAGGAACGTGCGGGCCCCGGTGTCGAGCAAGGCGATGCCAGTGGCCCCGACCACCGGAAGGGCGGTCAACATCCGGGCGACCAGCCGTGCCTGTGCGGACCGCGTGTGGACCAGCCGGTCGAGCTCGACCGCACGCACCACCGCGTCGATCAACCCGTCGAGGACCGGTACGGCCGCCGTGCCTGCCACCTCGGCCGCGGCCAGCCCCCGGACGAGGGGGCCGGCAGGGCAGGCCGGGTCGGCGGCGAGCACCTGCAGGTCGGCACCGGCGACCAGGCGACGGGTGATGATGGCCAGCGGGCCGCCCCGGTCGGGCACCGCCGTCAGCGCCTGGGCAGGTGTGGCCCCGGCGTGCAGCGCGGCCCGCACCAGGAGGAGGTCGACGGGGGCGACAGATGCATCGGCGCGAGCGGACCCTGCGGCGGCCCGTGCACCGGCGCGCGGGCGCAGCAGCGCGGTCATGCCGCCATCCCCTCGGACGCACCGAGGGGCGCCCGGTCAACGGTGACGGCAGCGGGTCCCGAACCCGGCCACGACCCGCGTCGCCAGAGCGGGTCGGCCACGGGCCGTCCGTTCGCCGTCGACACCCTGGCGACCTCGACCACACCGCGTTGCCCGTCGGGCCCGCGGTCCAGCGCGACGACGAGGTCCATGGCGCTGCCGAGCTGGGCGTGGACCGCCTCCATCGGCAGGCCGGCCTGCAGCGCCATTCCCTCCATCCGCACGAGCGCCTGTGCGCCGCTGCGGGCGTGCACGGTCGTCATGCAGCCCTCGTGGCCGGTCACCAGCGCCTGGAGGACGTCGGCCAGCTCGACCCCACGGACCTCGCCGACCACGATCCGGTCGGGGCGCATCCGCAGCGCCTGCCGCACGAGGTCGGCGATCGTGACCGCCCCCGTGCCCTCCGTCGACGGGGGCTGGGCCTCGAGCCGGACCAGATGCGGGGTGTCGGGCCGCAGCTCGGGCGCATCCTCGATCAGGACCACCCGCTCGTCGCTGCCGACATCGGAGACCAACCGCTGGAGCAGCGTGGTCTTGCCGGTCCCGGTGCGTCCGCAGACGACCATGCACTCCCGCTCGGCCACGGCCTGCCGCAGCAGGTCGGCCACCTCCGGCGGCACGGCACCGGAGGCCACCAGCGCGGCCCAGGGCAGCAGGCGGGCATCGAAGCGGCGGAGGGTGACCAGCGGCCCGTCGGCGCAGACCGGCGCGATGACCGCGTGCAGCCGGCTGCCGTCGGGCAGGCGGGCGTCGACCC
The DNA here is from genome assembly GCF_003073135.1 of Euzebya rosea. Taxonomy (NCBI): domain Bacteria; kingdom Bacillati; phylum Actinomycetota; class Nitriliruptoria; order Euzebyales; family Euzebyaceae; genus Euzebya; species Euzebya rosea. The sequence goes on along the minus strand of NZ_PGDQ01000006.1, from coordinate 158,236 downwards.
AGGGCTTGGCGCGGTCGATGCGGGCGCCGCGAGGCCCGACGACCCGACGGACGGCGTCGAGGACGGCGTCGGCGGAGCCGAACGTCACATCGGTCCGCTCAAGCACGCCGTGCCGCTCGACCCACACCTCGTCGGGCCCGTTGACCATCACGTCGGTCACCCCCGGCCGGCGCAGCAGCACCTCCAGCGGCCCAAGGCCGGCCAGGTGGTCGGCGAGCGTCCGCACGGCCTCGGCGAACCGGTCCTCGGGCAGGGCCACCCCTTCCTCGCGCAGCGCTCGCGCGACCGCAGCACGGACCGCTGCGGGGCCTCGCGTCGCCGACCCGTCGGCGGCGTCGGCCAGCCGGCTCCGCACGCGGTCGAGCAAGTCGTCCCGGTCAGCGACCACGAGCGGCACCCCCGGCGGCACCGGCCACGCGAAGGCCCGCGCGGAGGTCGGCGACCAGCCGGCCGGGCAGCGCCCCCGGCAGGCGACCGCGAAGGCCCGCGCGGGCCACCCTGACGCTGTGGTCGAGGTGCACGTGTCGCCGGCCGGCCACCGCCCGAGCCACCTCGTGCGGGTGCAGGCCGCCCGTGCCCACGGTGACCACGACCGGCGCCGATCCCGTGCGGACGGCGGCCAGCAGGGATGCGTCGGGGCGGGCCACGAGGACATGACCGCGGGCGTCGACGCCGAGGTCGACCACCACGCGTTCACCGGTCACCGCACGGCCGATCGCATCGTGCAGGTCACCTCCGACGCGCAACCCGGGCACCGCGTCGACCTCGTGGGACGCCGAGCCGTCCACGCCGCACAGCCGTCGGCCGGCAACGTCGGTGACGAGCCAGGTGGGCACGCCGGACCACGCTGACGCCGCCGCCGTGGCGATCGCGACCGTGCTGGTCCCCACTCCTCCCGCGGCCCCCGCCACACCCACCACGTCCGCAGCCGGCCGCACCACCGCCGTCGGGCGCAGCTCGGCCAGTCGTTCGGCCTCCTCGGGCCAGCGCACCACGTCCCGGACACCGGAAGCCATGGCGTGCCGGACGTCGGCGCCGTCCAGGGACCGCGCGACGAGGACGGCTCCCTCGCACACCGACTCGACGTCGACGAGGCGCAGCCGTGCCGGCAGCGCCACCGAGTCGGCGACGACCTGCCAGCCGAGGGTCGACTCGACCCACCGGACGACGTCGTCGGCCAGCTGCCGGTCGGCCATCTCGACGGCCACGGGAAGGGCTGTGGTGCTCACGGCTCGCACCGTAGGCAGGCCGACGGCGACACGACCGAGCAACCGGTGCAGCCCTGTGGACAACCCGCGGGGAGTAGGCTGCGTTCTCGTGACGAACCCAAGCCCGGAGAACACGAGCCCGGACGTATCCCAGCCGACCGCTGACGACACCCTGGCCGTCCGCATCGCCGCCGCCGAGGCGATGCGCCGGCTGAACCACGCGATGGTGGCCCACGAGGCCGACCCCGGCCTGCTGCAGCGCATCGCCCGCGAGGCCACCGCCACCGCCGCCGTCGTCGAGGCCGGCCCCCGCCGCGAGCGTCCCATCCGACGGATGAAGACCCAGCTGTGGCAGGCGCCCGTGGAGGAGGGGCAGCGACTCGCGCACTTCGAGGAGTGCATGGTCAGCGGCCGGGCCAACCCCATGGGCATCGCCATGCAGCCACGCCGGGAGGGCGACCGGATCGTGGCCGACGTCAACTTCGGTGCGGCCTTCGAGGGCGCGCCGCAGCGAGCGCACGGCGGCGCCGTCGCCGCCGTGATGGACGACATCATGGGCTACGTGCTGCTGCTGACGGCCACGCCGGCCTTCACCGGCAGGCTCGGCATCAGCTACCGGGCCCCGACCCCGGTCCAGACCGACCTCGTGGCCAGCGCCTGGATGGACCGGCGGGACGGGCGGAAGATCTTCCTCGTCGGTGACCTGCGGACCGCCGACGGCGACCTGATCGCCGAGGCCGACGCGCTGTTCGTCGCCATCCCCCGCGAGCGGCTCGCCTGACCCGACCGGCAGGTCGGTGCCGACGAGCCCGGACGGGAAGACGACGAACGCGGAGGGAAAAACGACGAGCGCACCCCTGATGGGGTGCGCGTCCGGGCTCGAGGGGTCGGGTGGCCGACCCCGGGCGTCCTAGTAGTAGTCGCGCTGGTAGGCGATGCCCTGGTCGGAGACCTCGATCCAGCTGGACCGGGGCAGGGAGTTCCAGCGACGGCCGGCCGCGGTGTAGGAGATCGCCCACTCGATGGCGGCGAAGGAGCCGTCCTCGGACTCGAGGATCCGCTTGGTCGACACGTCGATGTTCTCGCGGGCCTGCATCCACGAGGACAGGTACGCCTGGATCAGCTTGTTGGTCTCGTGCGGCGGGTTCTGCGGCTCGAGCCACACCGCGTCGGGGGCGTAGAGCTCACCGACGGTCTCCACGTCGACCTTCTCCAACGCAGCTCGAAGCTGCTCCCAGTGCTCGCGTGCGCGACCCATGTACTTGACTCCTCGTGATGAACGGCGACGGATGCGTCACCGGCGAACGACCGCAGAGGGTATCGAACCCGCGCGCCACCGGCCCAACCGACCGGTGGATGCCTGGACGGTGGTGGCGATCAGAGGTAGTTGCCCGGGCTGCGGCCCGAGGACTCGGCCTGCTCGCCGCCGGGCGCCGTGCCGGCCGGCAGGCCACGGCCACGCATGGCCTCCAGCTGCTTCCGCGCGGCGGCCTGCTGGTTGAAGATCGCCGCCTGGATGCCCTGGAACAGCCCTTCGAGCCAACCGATGAGCTGCGCCTGGGCGATCATCAGCTCGCTCTGCGACGGGGTCTCGGTGTCGAAGTCGAAGGAGAACTGCGACAGCTCGTCCTGCAGGTCGCTGCTGAGGATCCCGCACAGCTCGTTGAGCGCACGTTCGTGCACGTGGCGGAGGCGTCCGCGGCCGGCCTCGTCGGCGTCGGCCCGGCGCGCCTCCTCCTGCACCTCGCGCAGCATCACGGCGATGCGCATCAGCTTGCCGGGCTCGCTGATCATCGGTTCGGACTCCTCGTCCTCCGCGACATCGGCGTCCTGCGGCTCGTCGTCCACGACCTCGATCTGTTCAACCATCGGCGCGCACCCTACCCCGCCGTTCCGACACGGACACGTCCGAGGGTGACCCCAGGCTCCCGCACGCGCGGCGGGCGATCAGAACAGCGCGGCGGCAAGCCTCGGCCGGGCCTGCTTGACCAGCGGGTGGTCGTTGCCGAGCACGGTGAAGACCTCCAGCAGGGCGTCGCGTGCCGCCTCCTTCGTCGACGGGGTCCGCACGCCGTCCAGCAGCACCGCGATCGCTCCCTCGTGGTCACCGCCAGCGGCCAGCGCCCGGCCGAGCGCCACACGGGCATCGTCCTCGCCCTGCGCCACACGGCTGCGGAGGTCCTCGACGTCCCCGACCTGCTCGCTGGTGGCCGACAGGTTCAGCGCGGCGATGGCCTGCTGCACCTCCGGGGTCGGCCGCGCCCTGGCCAGGATCGCCTGCGCGTCCTCGACGTCGTCGGTGTCGGCGGCCAGCGCCAGCGCCGCCGCCGGATGGTCGACCTCGAGCTCCATGGCCTGCTCCAGCAGGCTGCGGCGCCGATCGGCGTCCACCTCGTTGCCGGCGGCGATGACCAGCCGGTCGGCCTCCGACGGTCCCAGCCCGGCGAAGAACTGCGCGATGACGGGGGCGGGCTGCAAGCCGGTGAACTCCGCCGCCACCCTGCCGTCGACGAACGCCTTCACCGCCGGGATGCCCTGCACCCCGAACTGCTGGGCCAGCCGCGGCGCGTGGTCGACGTTGACCTTGACCACGTCGACCTGGCCGGCATGCTGCTCGGCCATCTGCTCCAGCAGCGGCGACAGCTGGCGACACGGGCCGCACCACTCGGCCCAGAAGTCGACCACGACGGGACGGGACTTCGAGCCCTCCACGACGACGTCGACGAACTCCGATTCCTGTACGTCCTTCACGACAACGCTCATGGCGCCCCAATCTAGGCAGGGCCTGCAACGCCGACAGTCCCCCGGCCGGTCGCCCCACGACGATGCTGCTGTCGCCCCGCCCACGAGCCAGACTGCCGGGCATGGAAATCGACCCCGAGAGCTTCCCGCGCGACGGATTCCTCGAGCTGCTGGGCGTGGAGGTCATCGACCTCACCCCCGAACGCTGCGAGGTGCGCCTGGAGATCAACCCCACCCACCACCAGCCCTACGGCATCGTGCACGGTGGGGTGTACTGCACCCTCGCCGAGTCCGCCGCCAGCGTGGGCGCGGTCATGGCCATCGGCGGCAAGCCCGCCGTCGGCATGTCCAACCACACCGACTTCCTGCGGTCCATGCGGGAGGGGACGATCACGGCCGTCGCCACCCCGATCCACGTCGGCCGGTCCTCCCAGCTGTGGGAGGTCGACATGACCGATCAGGACGGGCGGAAGGTCGCCCAGTCCAAGGTGCGGCTGTTCAACCTGCCCGACGGCGCGGCGGGCTGAGCCCGCTGCCCGGGGGGTGGGCTACTCGCCGCCCCGGTCGGACAGGAAGCGTTCGATCTCGGCGGCAAGGTCGTCACCCGACGGCACCTGCATCGCGGCCCCGCCCTCGTCGTGGTGGGCCTCCAGCCGGCTGATCATGACGGCGGCTTCCGGGTGGTCGGCGACGGCGTCGTTGACCTGCTCCTCGTGGGCTCGCGCGGCGGCCTGCAGCTCGGTGGTGTCGATGGACACCCCGAAGGCGCCGGCGACGACGTCGACGAGCGCCAGGGCGGACGACGGGTGGTTGTTGGCGGAGATGTAGTGGGGCACCTCGGCCCACATGCCGACCGCCGGAATGCCGGCCTCGCCCATGCGGTGCTGCAGCATCACCTGCGCGCCCACGGGACCGGTGTAGCCGGCGACCTCGCTGGTGGTCGGCAGCACCTCGCCCGAGGCGATGTTGCGGGCGGAGGTGACGTTGACCGGACGGGTGTGCGGGACCGCGGCCGGGTAGGCACCCAGGCCGATCACCTGCTCGATGCCGAGGTCACGGCACAGCCGGACGACGGTGGCGCAGAAGGCCTCCCACCGCATGTCGGGCTCGGGGCCGAGCAGGAACACCGCGTCGTGCGGCGAGTCGTCGACTCGCGCCACCAGCACCTGCAGCTCGTCGAACTCCATGCGCCGCAGGACGCCGCTGTCCATGACCGTCGTGGGCCGGCGTGCCCGGTAGTCGATGAACGTGTCGTGGTCGAAGGTGGCCACGACCTCGGCGGTCCAGCGATGCCGCAGGAACATGGCGGCGGTCTGGGCGGCGTTGCCTGCGTCGATGAAGCCATCGAGGGCGAGCAGCATCACCGGACGCCGCAGCGCCGGCACTTCCTGGGTCCAGTGGATGGAGGGGGTGGCCATGGCCCTCAAGGCTAGTCGGCAGCGCACCGCTCCTCACGAGCGGCCTGCCCGGGACGGGTAGGGTGTGGGAGCCCATGGGGGCGTCTGGGTTCCTGGTGGGCCCCACGGTCTTCAACACCGATGAGGGCGGCTCGGCCGTCCTGGCGGGTTCGATTCCCGTCCGCCTCCGCTTCCTCCCCGTTCCACGACCCTCGTGCCCGGATCCCGTTCATGTCGGTCGTTGCCCGGCCGATCGTGCCTCTACCATGTTGCTGGTGGGCTCGGACGGAAGGCGGGACACCGAGGCGTCGTCGCGCTCGGTGTGGCCTGTCGCGCTGCCGTGGGTCATCGGGGCGGTGCTGCTCGCGCTGACGGTCAGCTTGGTCGTGTGGGCGGAGCGAACGGTGGACTCCAGCGCCCAGGACCGGCTGGACCGGCGGGCCAACGAGGCCCGCGAGGCCATCGACCGTCGGATGCAGGCCTACACCGAGTCCATCTTCGGTGGACGTGGCCTGTTCACCGCCGGTCCCGTGGACCGCAACGAGTGGCGCGCCTTCGTCGGGGCGCTCGAGCTGACGACTCGGTACCCCGGCATCCAGGTGATCGGGCACGCCACGCGGGTCGACGCGACGCAGCTGGGCGCACACGTCGAGGCGGTCAACGCCGACGCCGGCACCGTCGATGCGTACCCCGAGTTCGTGCCCCATCCACGGACCACCGACGACACCAAGGTCCTGATCGACTACGTCGAGCCGACCGCCGGCAACGAGGCCGCGTTCGGCCTGGACTTCTTCTCCGAGGCCAACCGCCGTGCGGCCGTGGAGCTGACACGCGACACCGGGCAGGTCGCCACCACCGCCCCGATCGTGCTTGTCCAGGAAACGGGCTCCCAGAGCGGCTTCCTCGTCATGGTCGCCATCTACGACAACCCCGGCGTGTCCACGGTGGAGGAACGGCGCGCGGCGTTCACGGGCGTGTCCTACGCCGCCTTTCGCATGGGCGACCTGGTGGAGGGGGTGCTCGGCGACAACGCCGACGCCCGGCTGGAGGTCTACGACGTCGGCACCCCGGACGACCCGGTGCCGGCCAGCCCGGACAACCTGACCTTCGGCGACGACGCGACCGTGCCCGACGGGGTCGATGCCAGCGACGCACGGCTGCTGGAGTACGACATCGGCGGGCGACGCTGGGCGATCCTCTACCAGGCCGTCGAGCCCCTGAACACGCCGTTCGAGCGGGCCACCCCCTGGGTGGTCGGGGTCGTCGGGCTGATCATCACCTCCCTCATCGTGCTGGGACTGCGGTCGATGTCGACCGCCCGCATCCGTGCGGTCCGGCTGGCCGAGTCCATGACCAAGGACCTGCGGGAGAGCCGCGAGGAGCTGGCCCGGTCGAACCTGGAGCTGGAACGGTTCGCCTACGTCGCCTCCCACGACCTGCAGGAGCCGCTGCGCACGGTGTCGAGCTTCGTCGGGCTGCTCCAGATGCAGTACGCCGACGGGCTGGACGATCGAGCCCTCGAGTACATCGCCTACGCCCGCGACGGGGCCAGCCGCATGTCGACGTTGATCAGCGAGCTGCTGGACTACTCCCGTGCCGGGCGGGACCACGTCCTGGAGCCCGTGGACCTCAACGTCTCCTGGCGTCAGGCCGTCGGATCGTTGGGGGCGGCGATCCTCGAGGCCGAGGCGATCGTGGAGGTCGATCCGCTGCCGACGGTCCTGGCCGAACCGGCTGCCATGGCCCAGGTGTTCCAGAACCTCATCGGCAACGCCCTGAAGTACCGCTCTCCGGGCGAGGTGCGCATCCACGGCACCGCCACCCGCGAGGACGGCATGTGGCGGATCACGGTGACCGACAACGGCATCGGCATCGACCCGCAGTACCACGACGAGATCTTCGTGATGCTCCGCCGCCTGCACACCCGTCAGGAGTATCCCGGCACGGGCATGGGACTGGCGATCTCAAAGAAGCACATCGAGGCAGCCGGCGGTCGGATCGGCGTCGAGTCCAGCCCGGGCAACGGCGCCACGTTCTGGTTCACCGCCCCGCCGGCACCTGTCGAGGCAGCACCGGCGACGGACGCGCCCGACGCCGTCGAGACCGGGACCTGACGGTCGACCTCAGGTCGGCGCTGCGTCCAGGTGGCCGAGCAGGCCGTCGAGGGCCACGGTGTAGCTGCGCCAGCCGAAGCCGGCGACGACGCCGAGGCACACCCCGGCCAGCATCGAACGGTGGCGGAACTCCTCCCTGGCGTGGACGTTGGACAGGTGGGTCTCCACCACCGGAAGGCCACAGGCGCTGATCGCGTCCCGCAGGGCCACCGACGTGTGGGTGTAGGCGCCCGGGTTGAACACGACGCCAGCACGGGTGCCGTGGGCGGCGTGGAGGGCCTCGACGAGCTGGCCCTCGTGGTTGGACTGCACGTGGGTGATGGTCGCGCGGTCACCCGCGTGCGCGACGACGCGCGCGACGATGTCCTCCAGCGTGTCGGCCCCGTAGACCTCGGGCTCGCGCACCCCGAGCATGTTGAGGTTCGGGCCGTTGAGCAGCAGGACGTCGTGTGCCATCGCCATGGAGCGTAGTCACGCCCGTCGCCGACGAGGGTCAGGACGCTCAGAGGACCGCCAACCGCCTCTCAGAGTCCCCTCACGAACACGGCTCAGTCTGTTGTTCGAGCCGGACGGGACATCCGCCGGGCCACCGGACCGAAACGAAAGGCGTTTCCATCATGACCACCACCGCCAAGACCGTGTCGGCGCTCGCCATCGCCGCGCTGCTCAGCCTGGCGCTGTTCCTCTCCCCCGTCGGCATCTCCCGAGCCCAGGAGGACGACGCCACCGAGGACACCACCGACGTGCCGGCCGATGACACCACCGAGGACGGGTCGGACCGTCCCGACCGCGAGCCCCTCACCGACGAGGAGCGCGAAGCCCTCCGGGCCGAGCGCGAGGCCGAACGACAGGCCTTCGTCGACGACGTCGCGGCCGAGCTCGGCGTCACCAGCGACGAGCTGACCGGCGCGTTCCGGACCGTCGCCATCGAGCGAGTCCAGGAGAAGGTCGCCGACGGCACCATCACCCAGGAGCGCGCCGACGAGATCATCGAACGCATCGAGTCCAGCGACGGCTTCGGCTTCGGCTTCGGTGGCCGCGGCCACGGTCGTGGGCATGGCCACCGGGGCATGGGCGGCCACGACGCCGGCGTGGCCGAGTCCGGATCCGAGATCTGACCACCTCCGGGGGAGGACACCCCCCACCTGCCCCGGACGGGGTCGGCCCACGGGCCGGCCCCGCGTCTCGTCGTGGCCCCGGTGTCCCGACGGGGACACGTGGATTGCCGAACGGCCGGGCCCCGGGCTTCACTTCTCGCCGTCGACGGTGCAGGATCCGGGCGACCCCACCCCCGAGCCGAGGAACCCGTCCATGGCGTCCATCGTCCACCAGAGCCCGCTGCCCTCCCTGGAGATCCCCGAACAGGCGCTGACGCCGTTCACCATGGCCAACGCCGCCCAGCTGGGCGACAAGCCGGCCCTGATCGACGGGCCGACCGGTCGGACGCTGACCTACAGCCAGCTCGACCAGGGCATCCGTGCGCTGGCAGGTGGGCTGGTGGCCCGGGGCTTCGGCAAGGGCGACGTCCTGGCGATCCTGGCCCCGAACCTCCCCGAGTACGCCGTGGTCTTCCACGGCGTGGCGATGACGGGCGGTGCGGTCACCACGATCAACCCGACCTACACCCCCAAGGAGATCCGTCACCAGCTGACCGACGCGGGGGCCACCATGCTGGTCACCGTCGGGATGTTCCTCGACACCGCTCGCGAGGCCATCGAGGGCACGCAGGTCGAGTCCATCCACGTCATCGGTGAGGCGGAGGGCGCCGAACCCCTGACGGCCCTGTTCGGCGAGCCGCTGGCCGAGCAGGTCGAGGTCGACCTCGACGACGTGGTGGTCCTGCCGTACTCCTCCGGCACCACCGGCCTGTCCAAGGGCGTGATGCTGACGCACCGCAACCTGGTCGCCAACATCCAGCAGACCCGCGTGCCGATGGACCTGACGGCCGACGAGGCCTTCATCGCCGTCCTGCCGTTCTTCCACATCTACGGCATGCAGGTGCTGATGAACTCCGGACTCCGGACCGGCGCGACCATCATCACGATGCCGCGGTTCGACCCGATGCAGTTCCTGGAGCTGAACGCCCAGCACGGCTGCACCCGCGCGTTCGTCGCCCCGCCCATCGTGGTCTTCCTGGCCAAGCACCCCGCCGTCGACGGCTTCGACCTGTCGAAGCTGGAGACGATCTTCTCCGGCGCGGCACCGCTGTCCGCCGAGCTCGCCGAGGAGGCCGCCACCCGCTTGGGCTGCGAGGTCGTCCAGGGCTACGGGATGACCGAGCTGTCGCCGGTGACCCAGCTGACCACCCCCGGCGGGTTCAAGCCGGGCAGCGTGGGCGTGACCACGCCGAACACCGAGATCATGATCGTCGACCCGGTCACGGGCGAGTCGCTCGGCACCGACGCCGAGGGCGAGCTGTGGATCCGCGGCCCCCAGGTGATGAAGGGGTACCTGAACAACGAGAAGGCGACGGCCGAGACGATCACCGACGACGGCTGGCTGCGCACCGGCGACGTCGCCAGGGTCGACGAGGACGGGCACGTCTACATCGTCGACCGGCTCAAGGAGCTCATCAAGTACAAGGGCTTCCAGGTCCCGCCGGCCGAGCTCGAGGCGCTGCTCCTGACCCACCCGGACGTGGCCGACGCCGCCGTCATCGGCATCCCCGACGACGACGCCGGTGAGCTGCCGATCGGCTACGTGGTCCTCAAGGAGGGACGCACCACCACCGAGGACGACATCAAGGCCTTCGTCGCCGAGGAGGTCGCCACCTACAAGCAGCTCCACCGCATCACGGTGCTCGACGAGATCCCCAAGTCCGCGTCCGGCAAGATCCTGCGGCGCGTGCTGCGGGACCGCAACGACGCGGGCTGATGCCACCGGCCGGGTGGTTCCCCGACCCGTCCAACCCGCGCGCGATGCGATGGTGGGACGGGCAGGCGTGGACCGACCACGTCGCGGACGTTCGGCTCGGCCCCGACCATCCGGCCCCCAAGCCGCGGCCCAGCGGCGGCAGGACCGTCCTCGTCGTCCTCGGGGTGGTCGTCGCGTGGCTGCTGGTCTCCGCCGCGATGATCGCCCTGCTGTTCGGTGCCTGCCTGGCGCTGCTCTCGGGGGCGACGCCGCAGTGATCTCGACCTGGCAGCTCGGCCCCTGGTCAGCGCCGATCCACGACCTGTTCGTGGTGCTCGGCGCCCTGGTCGGCCTTGCCGTGTACGTGACCGAGGCACGACGTCGTGGCATGGCCGATCGTGCCCACCTGCTGGTCGCGGCCGGAGCCCTGGTCGGTGGGGTGCTGCTGGCGAAGGGCGCCACGACCTGGCGGTACCTGCTGACCGTGGACGACCCGTCGGTGCTGGGGGTGCTGGCGTACGGCGGCAAGTCGATCCTCGGGGGCTTGTTCGGGGCCTACGCCGGGGCGGAGGTCACCAAGAAGCTCGTCGGCATCCACCACTCCACCGGCGACCTGTTCGCCCCCGCGGTCCCGGCCGCGATGGCCGTGGGGAGGATCGGCTGCCTGCTGACCGAACCGTTGGGCACCCCGACCTCGTTGCCGTGGGGGGTGGCGTTGTCACCGGACCAGGCCGACGGGTTGGTGGGATGCGACGCCGCGTGCCTGCTGCCGAGCCACCCGACGCATGCCTACGAGATCGGCTTCCACGTGGTGTCGCTGGTCGCCGTGGTCGCGCTGCGCGACCGGCTGCACAAGCGTGGGATGATCTTCACGGTGTGGCTGCTGGCCTACGGGACGTTCCGGTTCGCCAGCGAGTGGCTGCGCGCCAACCCCGACCTGGTCGGGCCCCTGTCGGGGTCACAGGTGTTCCTGCTGGTGACGCTGCCGTTGCTGGCGTGGCGACTCGTGCGGACGTGGCGGTCGGGGCTGCTGCGCCCACCCTCGTTCCCCGAGCCGGTTGCCGTGGAGGTGGGGTCGTGAGCGATCAGTCGGCGAACGGCGTCCCGGCGAAGGGCATGGCGACGCGGACCGACCGGATCCGCCGCTACGTGACGGCGTGGTGCCCCCGCTGCCACGACCGCGACGGCGGGTCGGTGGACGGCGCGAGGCGGCTGCCCGGCTACCTGTCGGAGGCCGACGGCAGGGTGTGGCTCGTGCGCGGCTGTCCCGATCACGGCCGGATCGTCACGCTGTACGACGAGGACCCCGAGATCCTCGACTGGCTGGAGCGGTGGACCGCCCCGACGAAGGTGCACGTGCCCGACACGGCCGGCAACTTCACCCCTCCTCCGGCGGGGTACCTGCAGGGGCTCGGCGAGCTGCAGACCCAGCACACCTGCATCCTGCTGGAGGACCTGACCGACACCTGCAACCTGTCGTGCCCCACGTGCTTCGCCGGGTCCGGACCCGACGTCGCCGGTTTCGTGCCGGTGGAGGAGGTGCTGGCCAACGTCGACCAGCGGCTGGCGCGCGAGAACGGGCGGCTGGACGTGGTCATGCTGTCGGGCGGCGAGCCGACGCTGCACCCGGGGTTCGGCGAGCTGCTCGACCGGCTGCTGGAACGCGACGTCGTGCGGGTCCTGGTCAACACCAACGGCCTGACGATCGCCCGGGGCGAGTCCGGGGTGCTGGAGACCCTGCGTCGGCACCGCGACCGCGTCGAGGTCTACCTGCAGCACGACGGCTTCGACCTGGCGGGGCACCGCCACCACCGCGGAGCGGACCTGCGACGGGTCAAGGCCGAGGCCGTGCGGGCGCTGTCGGACGCCGGGATCTTCACGACGTTGACCATGACGATCGCGATGGGCGTCAACGACCACGAGATCGGCGCGGTCGTCGACCTGGCGCTGGCCACCCCGTACGTGACCGGCGTGTCGTTGCAGCCACAGTTCGGCGCCGGCCGGTCGGGCGAGATCGACGCCCTGGACCGGCTGACCCACACCGGGGTGCTGGCCCGACTGGGTCCGCAGACCGACGGCCGGATCACCTGGCGCGACCTGACCGCCCTCCCCTGCTCCCACCCCCACTGCTGCTCGGTCGGCTACCTGTTCAGGACAGACGACCTCGCGAGGACCCGAGGGCGGGGTTCCCGAGGCCCGGAGCGAGTCGTCCCCGGGGGGTCCGGGGGTGGCGGAGCCCCCCCGGAAGAGGACGACCTCGCGAGGACCCGAGGGCGGGGTTCCCGAGGCCCGGAGCGAGTCGTCCCCGGGGGGTCCGGGGGTGGCGGAGCCCCCCCGGAAGAGTACGACCTCGCGAGGACCCGAGGGCGGGGGTCTGTGGACGGGCCGGTGTGGCAGTCGCTCGTGGCCCTGCTCGGTCCGGAGGTGCTGGCCGAGCACCTGGGGCTGGTGGCCAACACCGGCATGGCCAAGCCCGAGCTGGCGGAGGACCTGCGGGTGCTGGCCCGCGAGTCGTTGCTCGGCCTGCTGTCGGAGCGGTCGTCGTTGACCCACCCCGAGACCGCCGAGCTGTTCAGGACCGTCTGCGACGCCTGCGACCTGGGGGTCCCGGGGCTGCTGAAGCTGGCGCGGGCGGGGGCGTCGCGACGGTCCCTGCGCAAGCTGCTGGCCGAGCGGATCGTGCGGATCACCGTCAAGCCGTTCATGGACATCGACACGATGGTGGAGGAGCGGTTGCTGCAGTGCTGCGTGCACGTCGGCACCCGCGACGCCGATGCGAACCAGTGCGCGCCGTTCTGCGCCGTGCAGAGCTGGACGGAGCTGTCGGGGCAACGGCTGTCGCGCCTGACCGCAGGCGAGACGGCACCGTCGCTGGGTCGACCCGGCCGGTCGTTGCCCGTGGTGTCGACGGGCCCGCGGCGATGAGCGTGGACCCGCGCGTCCCACGAGCGTTCGCCTCCGCTTCCGAGGACGACCCGCATGCCCCGACGGGCCACGCCCCACCGGCGCCACCGGATCCGCTGCGACTGTGCGTCGCGACGACGGTGGCGTTGGTCGCGTGGGTGCTGTCCCCTCCCTTGGCCGTCGTCGTGTTCGGCACGCTGGCGGTCGTGGCCTACGTCAGGGCATACCGGGCCGGCCTGCTGGCGTCGCGTTGCAAGCTGGGCGACACCCGCCTGGTCCTCGGGTACCTCTCGGTGGCCGTCGTGGCGGGGGTCGTGGGGATCGTGATCAGGCTGACCTGATGATCCCGCCGGCCGGGTTGCTGGCCGGGGCGACCCGTTCGTGCTCGGGTGGTGGGGGCGGCGGGGTGCCGTCACCGAAGGGTCGGCCGCCGAGCTGCTCGCGGTGGTGCAGGGTCATCCAGCCCGACAGGTCCGGGCCCTTGGGGACGATCCCGGTCGGGTTCACGTCGCGGTGGACCTCGTAGTAGTGGGACTTGATCTGGTCGAAGTCGATCGTGTCGCCGAAGCCGGGGGTCTGGAACAGGTCGCGGGCGTAGGCCCAGAGGACCGGCATCTCGCTCAGCTTGCTGCGGTTGGCCTTGAAGTGGCCGTGGTAGACCGCGTCGAAGCGGACGAGGGTCGGCCACAGGCGCACGTCGGCCTCGGTGATCGTGTCGCCGACGAGGTAGCGCTGGTGGCTGAGCCGTTCGCCCAGCCAGTCGAGCCGTGCGAACAGCTCGTCGTAGGCCTCCTCGTAGGCGGCCTGTGTCCCGGCGAACCCGCACCGGTAGACGCCGTTGTTGACCGCGTCGTAGTTGTCGCGGGCGACCTCGTCGATCTCCTCGCGCAGGGGCTCGGGGTACAGGTCGGGGGCGCCGGGCCGGTGGTGGGCGGTCCACTCGGTGGAGAAGTCCAGCGTCAGCTGCCGGAAGTCGTTGGTGACCACGCCACCGGAGGGGATGTCCACCATCGCCGGGACGGTGATCCCCTTGGGATAGCCGGGGAAGCGCGCCTCGTAGGCGTCCTTCAGCCGGGGGATGCCGAGGACGGGGTCGACCTCGCCGGGGTCCAGGTCGAACGTCCACGACCGCTTGTCGTGGACCGGTCCGGCGATCGCCATGGAGATGGCGTCCTCCAGCCCGAGCAGCCGACGCACGATGACCGCCCGGTTGGCCCAGGGACAGGCGCGGGCCACGGCCAAGCGGTACCGGCCGGCCTCGACCGGCCACCCGTCCCGCGCGTCGACGGTGATCCGGTCGGGGATGTAGGCCGTGTCGCGCTCGAACGAGGGCTCGACGTAGGTGCCCCCAACGGCCTCATCGGTGTGACCCCGGAGGGTCTCGGTGGCAGTGGTGTCCTTGGCAGTGGGCGTGTTCATCATAATTCATACTATCCGGCCGGGTCGTCCCCGAAACCCCGCGTGTCGCCTCACCCGCACCGGGTGCCGACCAGCGCGACGCGCATGAGCTGGGGCAGCCACGTCGGGGGCGGTCAGGTGCGTCGAGGGGCCCAGCCGAAGCGTTGGCGGACCACGACGGCGGCCACCACGGCCCAGGCGAGCATCACGCCGAGGCGGGCCCAGGGGACGCCGACGTCGAGGGCGGGGTTGAGGACGTCCGACAGCGCGGTGACGGCCGGCCGCAGCGGCAGCACGTCGGCGATGGTGACCAGGAAGCCCGGCAGGTCGCCGATCAGGAAGACGTCGGAGACGAACGCCATGGGCAGCAGGGCGGCGTTGGCCAGCGGTGAGACGGCCTCTGCCCGCGGCGCGATCGCCACCAGCGCCAGCCCGAGCACCGTGAACGTGGCGATCCCGACGGCCAGCACGAGGCCGGCGACGGGCAACCGGGACAGCGGCACGGTCACGTCGACGACCAGCACGCCGACCAGCAGGACAACGGCGGTGGTGACGACGCCGAGCACGACCGCCGCGCCGATCCGACCCGCGACGAACGTGCCGAGGGTCATGGGGGTCCCCCGAACGCGCACGAGGATGCCGCGGTCGCGCTGGGCGGCCAACCGTTCGGCCAGCTCGGCGAAGGTCACGGTGGCCATGCCGAAGATGCCCAGCGCAGGCGCGAGGTGCTGGGCCAGCGGGACGCCGCCGCGGTCGTTCAGCTCGGGGTTGCCGAACACGGCGCTGAACAGCAGCAGCATGACCACGGGGAGGGCGAGGGTGAAGAACGCCGAGGAGGGGACGCGGACGGTCGCCAGGATGCCGTCGACCACCTGACCGCGTACCAGCGTCCAGCGGGTGACCGGCCCCTCCTCCACCTCGTGGTCCCGGCCATCGCCGGCCGCGGGCCCCGACGTGTGTCGCCCAACCACGACCGGCGGCCGGTTCGACGACACACCCGGCGGGAGGGACCGCCCCGACCCCGACGTGTGTCGCCCAACGACGACCGGCGGCCGGTTCGACGACACGGTGCGGGGGGTGTCCCAGGTCCACCGGCGGGTGGCCACCCCGGCGCCGACGGCCGCCCAGGCCACCATCAGGGCGAGGTGGCTCCAGGCGAACCCGGCGCCCGCCGTGAACGGGTTGAAGGCCTCGGCCAGCGCGTTGGCGAACGCCTTCAGCGGGAACAGGCCACCGACGATCGACAGCGCCTCGGGCATGTCGTCCCCGACGACGAAGACGTCCGACACGAAGGCGAGGGGCACGAGCGTGCCGTTGGTGATCGCCTGGGTGGCCGCCGAGGTCCGGGCGATCGAGGACACCGCGAACCCGAGCGCCGCGAAGCAGCCGATGCCGACGACCAGCGCCAGCACGGCAGCGGGCAGCTTGGCCCAGACGATCCGCACGTCGAGGAACAGCACGCCCGCCACGACCATCAGGACCACCGCCGCGGTCCCCGACACCACGCCGGCCCCGACCCGGCCGCCGAGCAGCGCTGCGGTCGGGATGGGCAGCGCCCGCTGGCGGCGCAGCACCCCCTTCTCGCGGTCGATGGACAACCCGATGGCCAGCGAGGTGTAGGCCGCCGTCGCCGCCGCGTAGGCCGCGATGGCCGGCGTGAAGAACTGGGCGATCCGCACGCCCGACCGCGACTCCAGCACGGCGTTGCCGACCAGGGTGCCGACCAGCAGCAGCACGACCAGCGGGAAGACGAGGGTGAAGAACGCCGCGATGGGCGTGCGGACGAAGGCGGTCACCCGCGCACGGGTCTCGCCGAGCAGCAGTCCGGCGACGGTCGGCCGGCCGGTCGCGACGGTGCTCACGACACCACGTCCGACATCGGTCCGGTCTCCACGCCGTCGGCCCCGACCAGGTCGAGGTAGACGTCCTCGAGCGTGGGCCGCCGCACCTCCAGCCCCTCCAGCTCCACGCCTGCCTCCAGCGCCCACCCGGTCAGCCGGTGCAGGTCCCGCGCCGGCGCATCGGTCGGGGCGGAGTACCACCCCGACGCAGCCCGCTCGAGGGCGATGCCCACGTCGGCGGGGTCGGCCGGTGTCGTCGACCCCCCGGCGCCCAGCCGGAACCGCAGCGTCGGACGCAACCCGGATGCCGCCTCGAGGTCGGCGGTCGTGCCCTCGGCCAGCAGCCGTCCCCGGGCGATGACCAGGACGCGGTCGGCAAGGTGCTCGGCTTCGTCCAGGTAGTGGGTGGTCAGCAGGATGGTCCGGCCCAGCGACCGGAGCCCCTCGACGACCTCCCATGCCTGGCGCCGGGCGGAGGGGTCGAAGCCGGTGGTCGGCTCGTCGAGGAAGATCAGGTCGGGGTCGCCGATCAGGCCCAGCGCCAGGTCGACCCGGCGCCGCTGGCCGCCCGACAGCGACGTCACCCGCTCGTCGGCCTTCTCGCGCAGCCCGACGACGTCGAGGACCTCGTCCACGTCCCGCCGGCGTGGGTACATCGACCGGTAGCGGGTCAGGATCTCACGGACGGAGAAGACGTCCTCGATCCCTGCCTCCTGCAGCACGATGCCGATGCGCTCGCGCAGCGCCCGCTCTCCCCGACCCGGGTCGTGGCCGAGGACCGACACCTCCCCCGTGTCACGTTGCCGATGCCCCTCGAGGATCTCCACGGTGGTGGTCTTGCCGGCCCCGTTGGGTCCGAGCAGGGCGACGACCTCACCGGCGGCGATGTCGAAGGACAGGTCGTCCACGGCGGCAACGCCACCGTAGGCCTTGCGGAGGGAACGGACACGGACGGCGGGTTCGGTGGCCATGCCCTGCATCCTCGCGGACATCCCGATGGGTGTCGTCCTTCGCGAGGACGACCTCGGGGTCAGCCCGTGGGAGGGTCGAAGTGCCGCTCGAGGCTGTGCCAGACGCTGGGGTAGTCGTCCTGCAGCGCGGGGATCCGTCCGGCCCACCCCGTCGGGATCAACGGATACCGGCTCTCGAACATGAACGACATCGTGTCGGTCAGCTTCTGCGGGGACAGGTCGTGCTGGGTGGCCTTCAGCCAGGCGTCGTGGTCGGGGCCGTGCGGGAAGTACATGTTGTGCAGGCTCATCCCGCCGGGCGCGAACCCCTCCTCCTTGGCGTCGTACACGCCGTAGAGGATCCCCATGAACTCGCTCATGATGTTCTTGTGGTACCAGGGCGGGCGGAACGTGTCGTCGGCCACCAGCCAGCGGTCGCCGAAGATCACGAAGTCGATGTTGGCCACGCCGGGATCGGGTGACGGCGAGGTCAGCACCGTGAAGATCGACGGGTCGGGGTGGTCGTAGCTGATCGACCCCATCGTGTTGAACTTCCGCAGGTCGTAGCTGTAGGGGACGTGGTTGCCGTGCCAGGCGACGACGTCCAGCGGCGAGTGGTCGGTCTCGACGACGAACAGCTTGCCGTCGAACTTCACGTACAGCTCGCCGGCCTCGTCGGTGTCCTCGTAGGCGGCCACCGGCGACAGGAAGTCCCGCGGGTTGGCCAGCCCGTTGGCGCCGATGGGGCCACGTTCGGGCAGCTCCAGCAGCGTCCCGTAGTTCTCGCACACGTACCCACGGGCACGGTCGTCGAGCAGGTCGACGGCGAACACCATGCCGCGCGGCATGACGGCGATCTCGCCGACCCCGATCTCGAGCACCCCGCACTCGGTCCGGAAGCGCAGCCGTCCCTCCTGCGGCACGACCATCATCTCGCCGTCGGCGCAGTGGAAGTACTGGTGGTCCATGGACTCGGTCGCCATGTAGACGTGGGCGGCCATGCCCGTCTGGGTGTGCGCGTCGCCGTTGGTCGCGACGGTCCGCAGGCCGGTCAGGAACGTCGTCGGCTCGTCGGGCCATGGCGGCGGGTTCCAGCGCAGCTGCCCGATGGGCGGGTCCTGCTCGCGGCAGGGGGCGCTGCGGATCAGGTGGTCGGGCGCGGGGGTGAACCGCCAGGCGTGCCGCACCGACGGGCGGATCCGGTACATCCACGTCCGGCGGTTGCGGTCGTTGGGCACGGTGAAGGCAGTCCCCGACAGCTGCTCGGTGTACAGCCCCAACGGTGGCACCTGCGGGTTGTTGCGACCGCGGGGCAACGCGCCGGGCACCGCCTCGGACTCGAACTCGTTGCCGAAGCCGGACTGGTAGCGCAGCGGGTCGTGGCTCATGGGCGCGGTGTACACGTTCTCGGGCCCGACGCCAAGGGCGCGGTCCCCCGCCGGGCGGGTCCGTCACGGGGTGCAAGACTGGCCACGTGCCCGTCCCCCTCCTCGCCCATGCCCTGCCGGCGTCCGTCGGTGCCGTCCCGTTGACCCTGATCCTCACCGCCCTGCTGGCGGCGTTCCTGGCCGTCAACGCCGTGGGCACCCGTCGCGCGGCGACCCGCATCGGGGAGGGGACCCACGCCACCGGCACCATCGACGGGCTGTCGATCCCGTGGGCGTCGCTGCCGCTGTCGAAGGCGTCGCTGGCCGGCACCGGCAACGTGATCGGGCTGGTCCTGCTGGTGCTGACCGTCGTCCTGTCGGCGCTCGGCCCGACGGACCCGGCGACGAACCTGACCGACGTGGCCGTGCTGACCCTCGGCTGGGGGTTCGTCGCGCTCACCAGCCTGCTGGCCGGCGGCTGGTGGCCCGTCATCGACCCGGTGGCGGCGACCAGCAGGACCCTGCGGACCCTGGCCGGCGACACCCCCGCCGAGGCCCCGCTGCCGGCCCGGACCAGCACCGTCGCCATGGTCGTGCTGATGACGCTGTGGGCGTACCTGCAGCTGCTGACCAACCTGACGCCCCTCGCCTTCACGGTGATCGTCGTGGTCTACGTCGCGGTGCACGTGCTGGCCACGGCACGGTTCGGGCCGGCCTGGCTGGCACGGACGGAGTCGGTGACCGTGATGAGCCGCACGCTGGGCCTCCTGCGCCCCGGCGACGGGGGCCCCACCGCTCGGCTGACCGCCGTCGACGACACCGACCCCCTGCGGTGGACCTCGGCGATCCTCATCGGCTGGAGCCTGGTCGACCTGGTCCTCGAGACCGAGTGGTGGCACGACCTGGCGATCAGCCAGTCGGCTCGCGAGGCCCTCGGGCCGGCCGTGCTGGTCGGCGTGATCGTGCTGCTGTACGGGGCCATCCGCGGCTCCAGCGGCCGCGGTCACCTCGGCCCGGCGTTCGTCGCCGTCGCCGGCGGCTGGGTGGTCTCCCACTACCTGTCGATCCTGCTGATCGAGGGTCAGGGCATCCCGATCTGGCTGTCCGACCCGTTCGGGACGGGCGCGGACCTCCTCGGCCAGCGCGGCGACCTGGTCAACCTCGAGCCGCTGCCGGTCGCCGCCATCACGATCCTGCAGATCGTGCCGTTCCTGGCGGGTCACGTGCTGGGCGTCGTGGTTGCCCAGCGCCGTGCCGCTGACGTCGTGCGAACCGAGGGACAGCTCGGCGCGGTCACGTTGTTCGCCCGGGCGACGATCGCCGTCCTGCTGCTCGGCGGGGCGTGGATGCAGCTGGGCGGCCTGTGACCGGCCCCGGCCCGCTGGTCCCGGTCGTCGCGCTCCACGGCGAGGACATCCTCGCCATCTCCGGGGTCGTCCTGCTCTGGGTGGTCGTCCGCAAGCTGACCCGCGGCCGATGACGGCCGAGCGGTAGCCTCGCCGCCGTGATCGAACCCACCGCACCCGACTACGCCGAGTACCTCGAGCGGATCTTCACCGCCGCACAGGACATGGCGAGCCATCCCCGACCCGACTCACCCTTCGTGGGGGCGCCCGCGGACGTCGCCGACGCCGCCGAGGCCGCCATCGAGGCCATGCGCGAGGACCTGATCGGGCTGTCCCACGACATCCACGCCCACCCGGAGCTGTGCTACGAGGAGCACTACAGCGCCGCAGCGGTCGACGCGTTCGTGGCCGACCGTGGCTACGGCGTGACCCGGCCCGCGTGGGACCTCGACACCGCGCTGCTGGCCTCCGCTGGGGAGGAGGGCGGTCCGACCGTCGCCATCCTGGCGGAGTACGACGCCCTGCCCGACATCGGGCACGGCTGCGGCCACAACGTCATCTGCGCCACCGCGGTCGGGGCCTTCCTGGGCGCTGCGGCCGTCGTGGAGCGGACCGGCGGGCGCGTCCAGCTGATCGGCACCCCTGCCGAGGAGGGCGGCGGCGGCAAGGAGAGGATCGCCCGCGCCGGCGGCTTCGACGACGTCGACGCCGTCGTGATGCTGCACCCGTTCTTCGCCGACATCGCCGACCACCCGTTCATCGGCGTGCGGACCGTCCAGGTCGTCTACACGGGCATGGCCGCCCACGCCTCGGCCCTGCCGTTCATGGGCCGCAACGCCCTCGACGCGGCCGTGCAGGCCTACACCGGCATGGGCCAGCTGCGCCAGCACATGCTGCCCACCGACCGGGTCCACGGGATCATCACCGACGGCGGCCAGAAGCCCAACATCGTCCCGCAGCGGGCCGCGCTGGAGTTCTACCTGCGCTCCGCCGAACCCAGCACGCTGGAGGAGCTGTCGAAGCGGGCCGAGGCGATCTTCGAGGGCGCCGCGCAGCAGACCGGTTGCGGCGTGGAGATCATCTGGGACGTCACCCCCGTCTACCTGCCCACGCGCCTCAACGGCCCGCTGACCGAGCGCTACGCCGTCGCTGCCGCCAAGCGCGGTCGCCCGGTGATCCCCAAGGGGCTGCTTCCCGAGTCGATGACCGGTTCGACGGACCTCGGCAACCTCAGCGTCCGCGTGCCCAGCATCCACCCGCTGCTCGGCATCGCCCCGTTCGGCACACCGCTGCACACCAGCGACTTCGCCGCCGCGGCCGTCACCGAGGAGGCCGACAACGGCGTCATCGACGGGGCCGTCGCGATGGCCCAGGCCAGCCTGGACTACCTCGCCGACGCCGACCTGCGCGCCGCAGCGGCCAGGGACTTCGAGCTGGGCGGCGGGCTGCTGGACGTCGAGGCGATGTACCCGTGAGGTCGCTGCTGCGCGGACCGGCGAGGGCGCTCCTCCTCGGCGGGGTCCTGCTGGGCGTCGGCACCCTCCACTTCGTCTCGCCCAAGCCCTTCGACAGCATCATCCCGCGGGCGCTGCCGGAGGAGTCCCGACGCCCGCTGACCTACGCCTCGGGGGTGGTCGAGGTGGCCGCCGGCGCCATGCTGCTGGCCCCCCGCACCCGCCGGCTGGGCGGGCGAGTGGCCTTCTGGCTGTTCCTCGCCGTGTGGCCGGCCAACATCGACGCGGCCCTGCGTGGCGGCTATCCGGGCCTGCCCGGGTTCGCCGGCAGCGCGGCGGCGGCGTGGCTGCGCGTGCCCCTGCAGCTGCCGTTGCTGTGGTGGGCCCACCGCATCGCCCACCGTCCCGACACGGACGTGGAGTCCGACCGATGATGCGGGACCGGATCGCGCGGGTGGCGCTGGCCACCTGCGCGGACTTCCCCGACCTCGAGGCGCCCGAGCGGCTGGTCCTCGACCCGCTGCGCGACCGCGGCATCGAGCCGGTCCCGGCCGTCTGGGACGATCCGTCGATCGACTGGTCGGGCTTCGACCTGGTCGTGCTGCGCGGGACGTGGGACTACGCCGAACGCCTCGTGGAGTTCATGACGTGGGTCCGTCGCGCCGACACCGTCACCACGGTGCTGAACCCGCCCGAGGTCGTGGAGTGGAACACCGACAAGCGCTACCTGGCCGAGCTCGCCAGGCACGACGTGCCGATCGTGCCGACGACGTTCCTGGCCCCGCACGACGCCCCGGTCCTGCCGACCAGCGGTGAGTACGTCGTCAAGCCGACCGTGTCGGCGGGGTCGCGGGACACCGCCCGGTACCTGGCCGGCCGCGACGACGCGGTGGCCAGCGCCCACGCCGAGCGGCTGCTGGCCGCCGGCCGCGAGGTCATGGTCCAGCCCTACGTCGACACCGTGGACGACCACGGCGAGACGGCGCTGCTGTACCTGGGCGGCCGGTTCTCCCACGCCATCCGCAAGGGACCGCTGCTGGAGTCCGGGGCGGCACCGACGACGGAGCTGTTCGCCCAGGAGACCATCGACCCGCGCATCCCGACGACGGCGGACCATGCCGTCGGCGACGCGGTGATGGCGCACCTCACCGGCCGCTTCGGCACCCTGCTGTACGCCCGTGTGGACCTGCTGGAGGGGCCGGACGGCCCCATGGTGCTGGAGGTCGAGCTGACCGAGCCGTCGTTGTTCATCCAGTCCGACGACGGTGCGCCGGGCCGGCTGGCCGACGCGATCAGCGGTCGGCTGGGCTGACCTCGGCGTCGCCGTCGGTGGTGACGGCGATGGGGTCCACCACCGCCGGGGCGTCCCCGGCGGGCGCGTCCTTCACCGTGGCGTTCCACACGAGGTCCAGCACGATGAGGGTGCCGGCGAGCTGGACGAGCTGGCCCCACGGGGCACCGAGCCACGGCGTGAACAGGTTCTGGCCGAACCGTCCCTCGGCGATTCGCCACAGCCAGTGGCCGGCAGCGAAGGTCTCGGTCGGCTGGGCCAGCGGGTTGGTGAAGATGGCGGCGAACATCGGGATGGCCCCGACGACGATCGCCAGCACGACGGCGGCGCGACTCCACCTCCACGCACGGGCGACGCCGACCGCGACGAACGGCAGGGCAGGGACGACGTAGCGGGGACCGGGGGCGGCACCGGCGGTGACGCTGAACCAGCCGCCCTGGACGGCCACGAACGCGGCGAAGACGACCAGTCCGACGACGGCCACCTCGCGGGTGCGTCGCTGGCGGGCCAGCATGACCAGGCCGATCACACCGACCAGCACGACGGGGGTGAGGGTCAGCAGCCCCCGTTCGCCCATCAGGACCTGCACGGTCAGGCCGGGGTCGGGGACGCGGATGCCGAACAGGCCCTGCTCATGGAACTGCTGGAACGACCCGGAGTTGCTGTAGCTGAACTCCAGCGGATCGCCCCACGTGATGGCGTTGTAGACCGTCAGGACGGCGACGGCGGGCAGCCCGCCGGCGACGTAGGCAAGCGCGCCCGCACGGTGGCGGATCAGGACCAGCACCCCGACGACGAGCACGATGATCCCGGTCGTGTACTCCGAGACCACGGCCATGCCGCCGAGCAGCCCGGCGGCCGCCAGCCGGACGGTCGGGGCGTCGGGGTCGCGGGCGGCGAGGTAGGCGGCGTAGCCGAGGGCGGCAGCCAGGACGTGGCTGAACAGGACCGTGGCGAAGGGCAGCAGCAGGGTCGACAGGGACATGCCGACGGCGGCGATCGTGGCCGCGCGCGGGTCGCCGGTGACCCGCAGGGCGAAGCGTCGCATCATCACGGCCAGGACGGCCGCGGGGATGGCCGCCGACCACAGCGACGTCCACCAGAGCGTGTAGTTGTCGAAGTACCGCTCCTCCACCCCCGGTTCGGCGCCGACCGCGCGAGCCAAGCCGTAGAAGGGCGTGGCGAGCAGCGGCTGGCCGGGCGCCTTGTCGGAGTACAGGTGCCCCTCCCGCTCGGCGTAGTCCACCGAGAGGATCCCCCCGGAGTCGCGTGGCCCGAGGCCCTGCAGCAGCCCGGGCCCGTACTCGTCGATCTGCACGGTGCCGTCGTCCCACATGGCCGCGGTGAGCGCCAGCCGCGAGGCCTGGTGGGCCATCAGCAGCTGCACCGTCGGGGCGGTGGCCACGAGGACCAGCGCGAAGAGGAGCAGCTCGGTTCGCCACCGGGACAGGAACGCACGCATGGCCCATACCGTAGGCCCTCGCCGGCCCCTCCCCCGATGGAATCGCCTCCGATCCCGACGGAATCGCCTCCGACGGCCGATCACCCTCCGAGGTGAACGCAGGTCAGCGGCGTTCGGCGCGACGGAATGGACTCCAACCGACCACGCCGCGGCCGGATCCGGAGTCGATTCCATCCGCTGGGGTGACGATCGGGACGAGGAGGGGAGGCGGGGCGGGCCGCTACCGTTCCGGGCATCGCCAGCCGCACCCCCGATCCGTGGACGCCGCCGGATGCGCCCCTCGCGCCGGTGGCCGTCGGTCGTGTTCGGATCGTGGCCGACCACGTCGGCAGGGATGCCGCCGCCGGGCAGATCGCGCTCGACGACGGTGAGGTCGTCGGGGCCTTCCACGTGCGCATCGACACCGCCACCCACGCCGGCCGGGGGTCGATCACCGTCTCGGGGCCGGCCCGACGGCACGGGATCGCCGGCCACGTCGCCCCGCGGCTCGTGTCCCTCGCCCTGACCGCCCAGGCCGACGGCGGGCTCGGACTGCGGCGCGTCCAGGCGGCCGCCGCCGGCAGCAACACCGCCGCGACGGCCCTGGCCAGGCGGCTCGGGGTCAAGCGGGAGACCCGGGCACGTCAGGACCGCTGGACCGAGGGCCTCGGCATCGACGACACCCTCGCCTGGGGTGTCCTTGCCGACGAGTGGGACTGCGAGACCCACCGGATGCGTGGCGCCGATCCCGAGCACGAGGTCGGCGTGGGCCCCCATCCCGAACCCCGGCCGACCGACGACCGCTACGACCCGGCGCTGCTGGCCGGCGGTGACCGGCGCAACGTCGCCGACCGCTACCGCTACTGGACGGTCGAGGCGATCCGCGCGGACCTCGCCGCCACGGCCCGGCCGTTCCACGTCGCGATCGAGAACTGGCGCCACGACCTCAACATCGGCACCGTCGTCCGCACCGCCAACGCCTTCGGGGCCGGCGGTGTCCACATCGTCGGCAAGCGGCAGTGGAACAAGCGCGGGGCGATGGTCACCGACCGCTACCTCGAGGTGCACCACCACGACCGGTTCGAGGGGCTGCGCCGGTACGCCGCCGACCACGACCTGACGCTGATCGGCATCGACAACCTGCCGGGCTCGCGCTCGCTGCTGACCGAACCACTCCCCGAACGATGCCTGATGGTCTTCGGCCAGGAGGGCCCCGGCCTGTCACCCGAGGCACGCATCCACGTGGAGGCCGTCCTGCACATCCCGCAGGTCGGCTCGACCCGATCGATCAACGCCGGTGTGGCCAGCGGCATCGCGATGGCGACGTGGGCGGCCCAGCACTCCGCCACCGACCGGTCCGGCTGATTGCCCTTCCGGTCCCTCCCGCGGTGGGTCGCAGGTGGTCGGGGCCGATACGATGCCGGTCGAAGACTGCCTTCCCTACCCAGGTGGTGACCTGACAATGGCCGACACGGCCTCCCGCGCGGACGCGCCCTCCCCTTCCTCCGGTGCTGACTCGTTCGGTGCGAACAGCTGGATCGTCGAGGAGCTGTACCGCGACTACCTTGCCGACCCGGGCAGCGTGCCCGAGAGCTGGCACGACTTCTTCAGCGACTACGTGCCGCCCCACGGCGCGATCCCCGCGACGCGTCCGGCGCCGCAGGGCAACGGTGCGACGACCGCGCCGGCCGCTGCCCCGCAGGCCGCCGCCCCCGCGACCAAGGACAAGGACACGTCCGAGGACAAGGACGCCGTCGAGGTCGAGATCCCCGAAGGCGCCCAGAAGATCCGCGGGGTCTCCGCCGCCATCGCGGAGAACATGCAGACCTCGCTGACGGTCCCCACCGCCACGTCGTTCCGCGAGGTGCCCGCCAAGCTGCTCGAGGTCAACCGCCGGATCCTCAACAACCAGCTCAAGCGCACCCGCGGCGGCAAGGTCAGCTTCACCCACCTCATCGGCTGGGCCATGGTCAAGGCCATGGTCGCCAACCGGGCGATGACCAAGAGCTACCACGAGGACGCCGACGGCACGCCGTACGTGCACCAGCCCGAGCACTTCGCCATGGGCCTGGCCGTCGACGTCGAGCGCAAGGGCGGCCGTGTCCTGCTGGTCCCCAGCATCAAGCAGGTCGACACCATGGACTTCGCCGAGTACTGGCGTGCCTACGAGGAGATGGTGCGGGCCGTCATGGCCAACAAGCTGACCCCGGAGATGTTCGAGGGCACCACCGCCACCCTGACCAACCCGGGTGGCCTCGGCACGGTCGGCTCGGTCCCCCGCCTGATGAAGGGCCAGTCGGCCATCATCGGTGTCGGCGCGATCGACTACCCCTCCCAGTTCAAGGGCTCCGACCCGCGGACGCTGGCCGACCTGGGAATCGGCAAGGTCATCACGATGACCTCCAC
Source organism: Euzebya rosea (assembly GCF_003073135.1). NCBI lineage: Bacteria > Bacillati > Actinomycetota > Nitriliruptoria > Euzebyales > Euzebyaceae > Euzebya > Euzebya rosea. The sequence goes on along the minus strand of NZ_PGDQ01000006.1, from coordinate 131,524 downwards.
CTACGACCACCGGGTCATCCAGGGCGCCGAGTCCGGCATGTTCCTGCGGTCCATGGAGCACTGCCTGCTGGGCGAGGAGGGCTTCTACGACGAGATCTTCGACTCCCTGAAGATCCCCTACGAGCCGGTCCGCTGGCGCACCGACAACTCCACCCGTGTCGTCAACGACCCGGCCGCCGCCGCTGCCAAGCAGATCGCGGTGCAGAAGCTGACCAACATGTACCGGGTCCGCGGTCACCTGATCGCCCACCTCAACCCACTGCAGCACACCTTCCGGGCCGTGCACCCCGAGCTGGACCCGGCCACCTACGGCCTGACCATCTGGGACCTGGACCGCGAGTTCTACACCGACGGGATCGCCGGCAAGGAGCGGATGACGCTCGGCAACCTGCTGGGTGTCCTGCGCGACGCGTACTGCCGCACCGTCGGCATCGAGTACATGCACATCTCCGACCCGGAGCAGAAGGAGTGGTTCCAGGAGCGCGTCGAGGGGGTCAAGACCTCCGTCAGCGCCGAGTCGCAGCGGCGCATCATGGACATGCTCAACGAGGCCGAGGCCTTCGAGCGGTTCCTCGGCACCAAGTACCTGGGCCAGAAGCGCTTCTCCCTGGAGGGGTCGGAGTCGCTGATCCCGATGCTCGACGCGCTGCTGTCCGCCGCCGCCGACGAGGGCCTGCAGGAAGCCGTGATCGGCATGGCCCACCGCGGCCGCCTGAACGTGCTGGCCAACATCCTCCGCAAGTCCTACGACAAGATCTTCTCCGAGTTCGAGGGTGACATCCCCGGCGACTCCGTCCAGGGGTCCGGCGACGTCAAGTACCACCTCGGTTCGCGCGGCCTGCACCGCTCCCCCAACGGCGGCGAGCTGCCCGTGTCGCTGGCGGCCAACCCCAGCCACCTCGAGGCCGTCGACCCGGTCGTGGAGGGCATGGTCCGCGCCAAGCAGGACCAGCGCCAGCACCCGCCGAACCACGGGCCGATCCTGCCGATCCTCATCCACGGTGACGCGGCCTTCGCCGGCCAGGGCGTCGTGGCCGAGACCCTCGGCATGTCCCAGCTGAAGGGCTACCAGACCGGTGGCACCGTCCACATCGTGGTCAACAACCAGCTGGGCTTCACGACCGCCCCGCACCACAGCCGGTCCTCGGAGTACGCCACCGACGTCGCCAAGATGGTCGCCGCGCCGATCATCCACGTGAACGGCGACGACCCCGAGGCCTGCGTCCGCGTGGTCGAGATGGCCCTGGCGTACCGCCAGCGCTTCCACCGCGACGTTGTCGTGGACATGATCTGCTACCGCCGTCACGGGCACAACGAGGGCGACGAGCCCGCGTTCACCCAGCCGATCATGTACGAGGCGATCCGCAACCGTCGCAGCGTCCGCAAGGTCTACACCGAGGAGCTCGTCAACCGCGGTGACCTGACGCTGGAGGAGGCGGAGCAGGCGCTGGAGCGGTTCCAGGACACGCTGGAGTCCGCGCTGAACCAGACGAGGGGCTCCAAGCCGGAGACCAACGAGCTGCCCCCGACGCCGACGGTCGTCGGCGTGCTGCCGCACGTCCACACCGGTGTGCCGCTGGACCGCCTCCAGCAGATCACCAAGGCCCTCACGACCTGGCCCGACGACTTCTCGCCGCACCCCAAGCTGGCCAAGCTGCTCAGCCGTCGTGCCGAGCAGCTCGCCCAGGACAGCGTCGACTGGCCGACCGCGGAGATGCTCGCCCTGGGCACCCTCGTCCAGGAGGGCATCAGCGTCCGCTTCGCCGGCCAGGACTCCCGCCGCGGGACGTTCAGCCAGCGCCACTCGGTGCTGATCGACCACACCGACGGCTCGGAGTACATCCCGCTGCGCAACCTCCCCGGCCACGAGGAGGACGAGCACGGCCAGTTCATGATCTACGACTCGCCGCTGCACGAGTTCGGCGCGCTCGGGTTCGAGTACGGCTACTCCGTGGTCCGGCCCGAGGCGCTGACGATGTGGGAAGCGCAGTTCGGCGACTTCTCCAACGGCGCCCAGGTCATCATCGACCAGTTCATCACGGCGGCGGAGGACAAGTGGGGCGAGAGCTCCGGCCTCGTCGTGCTGCTGCCCCACGGCTACGAGGGCCAGGGCCCCGAGCACTCCTCGGCCCGCATCGAGCGGTGGCTGACGCTGTGCGCCCAGGACAACATCCAGGTCGCCCAACCCTCCAACGCCGGCCAGTGGTTCCACCTGCTGCGCCGCCAGATGCACCGTGAGGTGCGCAAGCCGCTCGTCGTCATCTCCCCGAAGTCGATGCTGCGCGCCAAGCACGTCCTCTCGCCGGCCTCGCAGTTCATCGACGGGCAGTTCGAGGAGGTCTGGACCGACGACCCGACCGGGCCGCCCGCCGACGACGTGACGCGTGTGGTCCTGTGCTCGGGCAAGGTCGCCCACGACCTGATCGCCGCCCGTGACGAGCGGCAGGCCCCGGCGGCCGTCGTCCGGGTCGAGCAGCTGTACCCGTGGCCGCACCAGCAGGTCGTGGACGCCATCAAGGCCTACCCCAACGCCACCGACGTGATGTGGGTGCAGGACGAGCCCGAGAACATGGGTCCGTGGCCGTTCGTCGGCGGGCTGCTGTACAACGCCTGCGAGGACGTCGGCGAGGCCCGCGGCGGCGCCGACCGCAAGCCCACGCTGAAGCGGTCCACCCGCTTCCAGTCCGCCAGCCCCGCCACCGGGTCGCACACCGTGCATGACCTGGAGCAGGAGAAGCTGATGGACGACGCGCTCGGCGGCCTGTGATGCACGACGACGCCAGTCCGGCCGGGATCCACCACGAGTCCCGGCCGGGTGACCCGGCGGGCCTGATGGCGTTCATCGACGCCTCCCCCACCCCCTTCCATGCGGTCGCCAGACTGGCCGCCCGGTTGGAGGCCGCCGGGTTCGTGGCGTTCGACGAACGGGCGCGCTGGACCGTCGAGCCCGGGACCGCCGGCTACGTCGTCCGCGATGGCGGCTCGATCATCGCCTTCCGGGTCGGGACGGCCCCGCTGGCGGACGCCGGCTTCCGGATCGCCGGCGCCCACACCGACTCGCCCACCTACCGCCTGCGTCCCCACGCCGACGTCCAGCGGACCGGCTACCGGCAGGTGGCCGTCGAGGTCTACGGCGGCCCGCTGCACTACACGTGGCTGGACCGCGACCTGACCGTGGCCGGCCGGGTCGTCACCAGCGACGGCGACATCGAGCTGGTCCACCTGCCGGGCGCGCCGCTGCGCGTGCCGAGCCTGGCGATCCACCTCAACCGGACCGTCAACGACGAGGGCCTGAAGCTCAACCCGCAGCAGCACATGCTGCCCGTCTGGTCCGCTGCGGCCGAGGACGCCTCCATCATCGAGGAGGTCACCGACCACGTCGGCGCCGACGAGCTGCTGGCGTGGGACCTGGTCCTGGCCGACACCCAGCCCTCCGCCCTCGGTGGCCGCGACGACCAGTTCGTGTTCGCGCCCCGCCAGGACAACCTGGTGTCCTGCCACGCCGCCGTCGACGCCATCATCGAGGCGCCGCTGTCCGCGGCGACCCAGGTCGTGGTCTGCAACGACCACGAGGAGGTCGGGTCCGGCAGCGCCGAGGGTGCCCGCGGCGCGATGCTGGAGGACACCCTGTCCCGCTTGGTGGTCGCAAGCGGCGACACCGATCCGCAGGCCCGTCCACGGGCGTTCGCCGGGTCGATCCTCGTCAGCGCCGACTCCGCCCACGCAGTGCACCCGAACTACGCCGACCGCCACGACCCCGGCCACCAGCCTCGCCTGGGCGGCGGCCCCGTCGTGAAGGTCCACGCCAACCAGGCCTACGCCACCGACGCCGGCACCGCCGCGTGGTTCATCAACCGCTGTCGCGAGGCGGACGTACCGGTCCAGGCGTTCACCAACCGCGCCGACTCCCCCAGCGGCTCGACCATCGGCCCGCTGACCGCCACCCGGCTGGGCATCCACACGGTCGACATCGGCAGCCCGCTGCTGTCGATGCACTCGATCCGAGAGCAGTCCCACGCCGAGGACCTGGCACACCTGACGCGCGCGTTGACCCAACACATGGCAAGCTGACGCCGTTCGACCGCCGCGTCCGAGGCAGAGAGGAACCCGCCGTGCCGGGTGAGGGGAAGATGGAGAGGGAGCTGACCGCCGCCGAACGCCGCGCCGAAGCCGTGCGCGCACGGCTGGCCCGTGTCCGTCGCCATGCCCCGGCCAGCGAGACGGGACCGGGCGGCGACGGCGAGGACGTGTTCAAGGAGGACACCGACGCGCTGGTCCACCCCGGCGACGAGCGGCCGGACGCCGAGGTCCTGCTGCGCCGTCCGCTGACCGAGCGACCGACCGTCCGCGCCGGCGTCTACGCATGGTCGGGGATCGGCATCACGATCATCGTCATCGCATCGGCGGTGGTCATCGCCCGGCTCTCGAGCGTCGTGATCCCCATCGTGATCGCGTTGTTCCCGGCGGCGGTCCTGTACCCGTTCGTGAACCGGCTGAAGAAGATCGGCCTGCCGTCGGCCGCGGCAGCCGCCATCGTCCTGCTCGGGACGCTGGGGATCATCGGCGGGATCGGTGCGCTGATCGTCCCGGCCGTGGGCGACCAGCTCGACACGTTGAGCGCGTCGATCATGGACGGCTACACCCAGATCGACGAGTTCCTCCGCAGCGGCCCGTTCGGGCTGGACCCCATCAACCTCGACGAGCTGGTGGAGGGCTTCTCCACCGGGTTGTCCGACGGGGTGGGCGCCGCGGCGGGCAGCGCCCTCGGTGTGGCCCAGGCGTTCTTCCAGGGCGCGACCAGCGTGCTGCTGACGCTGATCGTGCTGTTCTTCTACCTCAAGGACGGCCCCACCATCGGCCGCTGGGTGAAGAGCCTGTTCCCGCACGCCCTGCACCGCGACGTCGAGATCCTCGGCGACCGCATGTGGACCACGATCGGCGGCTACATCCAGGGGCAGCTGGCCGTGGCCGTCGTCGACGCGGTGTTCATCGGCCTGGGCCTGTGGCTGCTGGGTGTCCCGCTGGCGCTGCCGCTGGGCGTCATCGTCTTCTTCGGTGGCCTGTTCCCCGTCGTCGGTGCCAGCATCTCCGGCTTCCTGGCCGCCATCGTGGCCCTGGCCACCAACGGCCCGGGGACGGCGCTGCTGGTCATCGGCGTCGTCGTGGCGGTGCAGGCGCTGGAAGGCAACCTGCTCCAGCCGCTGATCCTCGGCCGGGCGCTCGAGCTGCACCCCCTCGCCATCGTCATGGCGCTGGCGACCGGCGGGTTCCTGCTGGGCATCCTCGGCGCGTTCCTGGCAGTCCCCGTGGCCGCCGCGTCGGCCCAGACGGTCGGCTACATCCGCAACCGCACGCCCGGCTGAGCCCGCGTGTCGGGTGTTCTCGACGGGCGGCCCGGAACCCGACACGCGGTCGGGCTGTCCGGTCGACCGGGTCAGCCCGAGCGGGGCAGGTGGACGCGGGGGATGCGGACGCCGATGCCGCACGTGACCTCGTAGGTGATGGTGTCCAGCCAGGCCGCCCAGTCCTCGGCGGTCACGGGGTCGGGGCCCGGTCCACCGAGCACCCAGACGTCGTCGCCGGCGTCGGCGTCGGCATCGGGGCCGAGGTCGACCAGCAGCTGGTCCATGCACACCGTGCCCGCCATCGGGACGCGGCGCCCGCGGTGGGTCACCTCTCCCCTGCCGGTAAGGCCACGTCGGATCCCGTCGGCATAGCCCGCCGGCACCGTCCCGATGACCGTCGGCTCGGTCGCCGTCCAGCGACGGCCGTAGGAGACGGTGTCCCCCGGCTGCACGCGCTTGACCAGCGACAGCTCGGCCCTGATCGACATGGCGGGCCGCAGGCCCTCCAGCTTCACGCCGGGTGCGGCCTCCAGCCCGTACAGCGCGATCCCGGTGCGGACCATGTCGTGGTGCAGCTCGGGGTACAGCGTGGTCCCACCGGAGTTGCACAGGTGCCGCAGGTCCGGGCGCAGGCCGGCCGCCTCGGCCATGGCCAGCCCGCGGGCGAACCGCTCGGCCTGCAGGTCGTTGAAGGGGTTGCCTGCCTCGTCCCCCACGGCCAGGTGGGACCAGATGCCCGCCACGCGAAGGGAGGGGCTGGCGGCCAGGCGAGCGAAGGCGGGCTCCCAGTACTCCTCGGCCAGGCCCACCCGGCGCATCCCCGTGTCGAGCTTGAGGTGCACGTCGACCACGCGGTCACCGGCCGCCGCGGTCAGGGCCGCCGCGAAGCCGTGGGTGTAGACCGTCGGGGTCAGGCCGGCGTCCAGCAGGGCCGCCGCTGCTGCCGGAGGGGGTTCGGACAGCACCAGCACGGGGGCCGTGATGCCGGCGTCGCGCAGCACGATGCCCTCCTCCACCAGCGCCACGCCGAGCCAGGACGCCCCGCCGTCCAGCGCGGCCCGGGCGACCGGGACGGCGCCGTGGCCGTAGCCGTCGGCCTTCACGACGGCCATCAGCTGGGCGTCGCCGGAGTGGGCGTTCAGCACGGCGGCGTTGTTGGTGATGGCGTCGAGGTCGATCTCGGCCCGGACAGGACGGTGGAGGGGAGGGGTCACGAGGTCAGATCCCGAGCTCGAGGGCGGCGGCCGCGACGTGGTCGGCCACGTCGCTGGCGCCGGTGGAACGGGCCGACAGGTGCCCTGCAGCCAGGTCGCCGGCGAGGCCGTGCAGGTGGACGGCGGCCGCCACGCTCTCGGGGTCACGACGTTGCGCCATCAGCGCCGCGGTGATCCCGGTCAGCACGTCGCCGGTCCCACCGCTCGCCAGCGCCGGTCCGCCGGTGGCGTTGATCCACACGCGGCCGTCCGCGGTGGCGACGACCGAGCGGGGTCCCTTGGCGACGAGGGTGGCGCCGAACCGCCGGGCCTGCTCGACGGCGGTCTCGGTGCGGCGGGCGTGGGCGCCGTGCCCCGACGTGCCCGCCAGCCGGCCGAGCTCCTTGGCCTGCGGCGTCAGGACCAGCTGCCGGCCCTCGGGACGGCCGCCCGGGTCGACGGTCCGGTTGACCTCCAGCAGCGAGGTGTGGTCACGGAAGGCGTTGATGCCGTCGGCGTCGAGCACGACCGTGCGGTCGGCGTCGGTGACCAGCCGGCGAACGGCTTCCTGGGTCGCCTCGGCCAGTCCCAGGCCCGGCCCGATCGCCAGGACGTGTGCCTTCTCGGCCGCCTCGCGCACGCCGGCCACGATGCCGTCGACATCATCGGGCAGCGGCATGGTCATCGCCTCCGGGACGGCGGAGGCGATCCGGTCGGCCGCCGCCCGCGGCGTGGCGACGGTGATCAGCCCGGCCCCGGCCCGCAGCGCCCCCCTGGCGCACAGGATGGCGGCGCCGGCCATGCGGTCGGATCCGGCGTAGATCGCGACGACCCCGCGGGTCCGCTTGTGGTCACGCGGCCCGGGAGGTGGGGCGAGGACGGGCAGGTCGGCCGCCTCCAGCACACGGGCGACCGGGGTCGCCGCGTCGTCGACGACGCCGATCTCGCCGAGGACCAGCCGGCCGACGTGTTCGGCCGCCGGGTGCAGCCACAGGCCCTGTTTGTGGGCGCCGAGGGTGACGGTCAGGTCGGCCACGACGGCGTCCCCGGGGACCCGGCCGGTCGCGGCGTCCACCCCGGTCGGCAGGTCGCAGGCCACCACGGGACAGCCGCGGTCGTGCACGCCGCGGAGGACCGCCACGGCAACGCCGAACGGTCCGCGTGGTTCACCGGACGCGCCGGTCCCGAGCAGGCAGTCCACGGCCACGTCGGCGTCACGAAGGACCCGGTCGAGTGCCTCGCCGAGGTCCGCGGCGTCACCCACCGACACGATCCGGCCGCCGGCCCGTCGCAACGCAGCGGCCTCACGCACGCTGTCCTCGCCGAGCTGGTCCTCGGGCGTGACCAGCACGCAGGTCGGGGCGACCCCACGACGCTGCAGGTGCCGGGCGGCAGCCAGCCCGTCCCCACCGTTGTTGCCCTTGCCGCACAGCAGGACGACCCGCAAGCCGTACGGCCCCATCCCCCGCTCGGCGGCCAACGCCAGCACGCCCTGCGCCAGGTGCCGGGCCGCGTGGTTCATCAGCGCCGCCGGGTCGACCCCACGCGCGAACGCACGCCGGTCCATGGCCTGGACGTCCTCGGGCAGGTACAGGTCGATCATCGCCGACCATCCTCGCACCCGCTCGGGGCGTTGCCGCCGCCAGCCCGCGCCGTGCCCCGGACCACGATCGTGGCCGGAAGCCAAACTCCCGAGAATGGTCGACGCCGACGATTGTGGCGAACGGAGCACCCGTGCACCCCTGACCACAATCGTGGCCGAACGCCAAACTCCCGAGAATGGTCGACGCCGACGATTGTGGCGAACGGAGCACCCGTGCACCCCTGACCACAATCGTGGCCGAACGCCAACCTCGGGGCGCGCCACGGCCCGGGCCGCCCCGGCACCCTCACCGCTCCGCGACGGCGTAGGCGGCGACGGTTTCGGTGGCGGTGGTTAGAGACAGGTGGACGGCGATGATCCCCAGCCGGTCGGCGGTGATCGCCGCACGGCCGAGCAGCACCGCCGACGGCCGGCCGAGGTCGTCGTTGGTCACCTCGATCTCCAGGAACGCGAAGCCGCGGATGCCCGTCCCCATGGCCTTGGCGACGGCTTCCTTCGCGGCGAACCGTGCGGCAAGCCGGTCGACCCGCTCGCCGCACCGCTCCAGCTCCAGCGGGGTGAACAGGCGCCCGCGGATCGAGGGGGTCCGGTCGAGGGTGCGCTGGAAGCGCGACAGCTCGACCAGGTCGATCCCCACGCCATGGATCGGCACTACTCGACGGTGACGGTCTTGGCGAGGTTCCGGGGCTGGTCGACGTCGCGGTCGAGCGCGACGGCGATGTGGTAGCCGAGCAGCTGCAGCGGCAGGACGGTCAGGACCGGGTACAGCAGCTCGTGCACGTCCGGCACGTACACGACGTGGTCGGCGTGCGCCTTGACCTCGGTGTCCCCCTCGGTGGCCACGGCCAGCACGACGGCGCCGCGGGCCTTGACCTCCTGGATGTTGGAGACGACCTTGGCCTTCACGTGGCCGTCGGTGGCCAGGGCGATGACGGGGCCGCCGTCGTCGATGAGGGCGATGGGACCGTGCTTCATCTCGCCCGAGGCGAAGCCCTCGGCGTGGATGTAGCTGATCTCCTTGAGCTTCAGCGCCCCCTCCAGCGCGATCGGCAGCCCGACCTGGCGGCCGATGAACATGAAGTAGTCGGCGCCCGAGAAGCGCTTGGCCAGCTCGGCCATGCCCTCCTCGGCCTGCAGGACCTGCTCCATCAGCGCGGGCAGCGCCTCGAGCCGGTCCAGCATGTCGCGGCACTCCTCGGCGAACATCTGGCGGCGTTCCTGGGCGAGGAACAGCGCCAGGACCGACAGGGCGATGATCTGGGTGGTGAACGCCTTGGTGGACGCGACGGCGACCTCGAGCCCCGCACGGGTGTAGATGACCCCGTCGGCGGTGCGGGCAAGGGTCGACCCGACGATGTTGGTGACCGCGATCACCTTCGCCCCCTGGGCGCGGGCGTACTCGGCGGCGGCGATCGTGTCGGCGGTCTCACCGGACTGGGAGATGGCGACGACGAGGGTCTGCTTGGTGAGGATGGGGTCGCGGTAGCGGAACTCGCTGGCGATCTCGGCCTCGACGCCGACCTTCGCCCAGTGCTCCGTGGCGTACTTGGCGACCATGCCGGCGTGGTGGGACGTGCCGCAGGCCACGATGTAGACCTTGTCCAGGGCCCGCAGCAGGGCAGGGTCGAAGTCCAGTCGGTCCAGCACGACACGGCCGTCCAGGTCGAGCCGGCCGAGCAGGGTGTCGGCGACGGCGCGGGGCTGCTCGTGGATCTCCTTGAGCATGAAGTGCTCGTAGCCCTGCTTCTCCGCCGCCTCGATGTCCCAGTCGACGGTGTAGCGGTGCCCCTGGGTGGGGTTGCCGTCGAGGTCGGTGACGGTGATGCCCTGCGGGGTCAGGACGGCGACCTGGTCGTCCTCCAGCGCCTCGCACTCGCGGGTGTGGCTGATCAGCCCGGCGGCGTCGGAGGACAGCATGGACGCCCCCTCGAGGTGTCCGAGGATCATCGGGGCGGACCGCTTGGTCGCCACGATCGTGTCGGGGTCACGACGGTCGATGACCGCGATGGCGAACTGCCCGTCGAGGCGCTTCACCGCGGCCCGGACCGCGGCAGGCAGGGATCCCTCGTACAGGGATGCGACGAGGTGGGCGACGACCTCGGTGTCGGTGTCGGAGACGAACTCCGCCCCCCGCCGCTCCATCAGCTCGGCCTTGAGCTCGGCGAAGTTCTCGATGATGCCGTTGTGGATGACGGCGATCGTGCCCGACGGGTCGCAGTGCGGGTGGGCGTTGGTGTCGTTGGGCACGCCATGGGTGGCCCACCGGGTGTGGCCGACACCGATATGACCGGTCGGCGCCCCGTCCGCCAGGGCGTCCTGCAGGTTGGCCAGCTTCCCGGCCCGCTTGACGACCCCGAGGCTGCCGTCGGCGTCGATCAGCGCGACCCCGGCGGAGTCGTAGCCCCGGTACTCCAGACGGGCGAGGCCGTCGATGATGATCGGCAGCGCATCCGCGTCACCCGTGTACCCCATGATTCCGCACATGTGGCAAGGCTACGGCGTCCAGCCACGGTTGCGGGGCTGCCCGGACGGGCACGCCACCGCCGCCCGCGTCGGGGTGGCCGAACGCGACGACGGGGCTGCCGCAGCAGCCCCGTCGTGGGTGTTCGTTCGCCGGGTGGCGACTACTCCGTGGCGGCCTCGACGGGCTCGTCCTCGGCCTCGGCGTCCTCGTTGCCCGGGTCGACGTCGGTCGCCGGCTCGGCGCCCTCGACGTCGTCGACGGCGGAGCTGGTCCCGAACTCCTCGTCCAGCGGCGGCAGGAACAGGTCCTCCCCCTCCGGGTCGATGACGCCCTGCGCACCGACGTTGTGGGTCGGGATGCCCTTCTCGGGGCCCTCACCGTTGGTGTCGTAGTGCGTGCGGGTGAACACCTCGGCCACGTCGGCGTCGAAGGTGTCGCAGGTCTGGCGGAAGAACCAGGCCGTGTAGGCGAAGTTCGCGTCGGGGATGTCCTCGAAGTACTCGCTGACGATCAGCTTGGGGTAGTCCCCGTCGAGCATCTCCTCACCCCAGGCCTTGAGCTCCTCGACCTGGTCGGCGGGCGAGTCCGCGTCGTACCAGGCCACGATGTAGCCGTGCTCCAGGTTGTGGGTGGTGAAGCGCGGGTCGATCTTCACGTCGTAGACGCCCGAGGGGGCGACCTGGCCGATGTGGCGACCCGAGGACGGCGGGGCGTCGGGGTAGATGACCGACGGCGGCTCCTGCGAGAGGGCGTCGCCGGTGCCGGAGATGTGACCGCCACCGAGGTCGGCCTGCCGCTCGTCGGGCGTGCACCCCAGCTCGTCGAGGCGTGCCGCGACCTCGGCCGCCTGCTCCTCCTCCTGCTGGCCCTTCTGGATCTGCCGGAACACCAGCAGCCCGATCAGCGCGACGACGACGAGGCCGACGATGCCGTAGGTGGCCGTCCGGCGGACACCCTCGGCCTTGGCCTGCTGGGCCTCCTGCTCGAGGCGGGCAGCGCGGCGGGCCTTCTGGCGCTCGCGCTTGGATTCGAACTGTTCTTCTTCGGACACGGCGAGTGGTTCCTCCGTCTGGGGGCACACTCGGGGTTCGAGCGCGGCGTCCCCTGGGCTGGCAGTGATGACGCAAGTGCGCCCGGTGAGCGGGCGCGCGAACGCAGAGTGTATCGGGGTGGCGGAACCAACCGCGTTCGACGGCCGACGCGCCCGTTCGTGTCCGGCGCCGTCAGTCCTCCTCCGCCGGCAGCGCTGCGTGCTGGAGGCCCGCGAGGAGCACCTCGCCGACCACCTCCGCCGCCCGCTGCGGGTCCACCCGACCGCTGGCCACCGGAAGCCGGTACCCCCCGATCGTGGCGGACAGCAGCTCGACCAGGTCCTCGGTCCGCCCCCGGAAGTCGCCGGACGCGACACCGTCGGCCACGATCTCGTGGAGCATCGCCCGGATCGGGGCGAGGGCGTCACGCATCCGCTGCTGTTCCTCGGCGTCCAGCATGGGCATGAGGTCATCGGCCGCAGCCGGCACGGCCGCGTACATGGCCATGTTCATGGCGATGAACCGCCGCAGCCGCGCCGCGGCACCGTCGACCCCCGCGAGTCCGGCCTGCAGCTGCTGCTCGGCCCCGCTCATGGTCCGCTCGGCGTGCAGCAGGACCAGGCCGTGCTTGTCCTTGACGTAGTTGTAGAGGGCGCTGCGGGCGATTCCCGCGCGCTGGGCGACGGCGGTCAGGGTGACGGCCTCGACCCCGACCTCGGCACGCAGCGCCTCGTAGGCCGCCAGCACCTTGCCGAGCACCAGCTCGCGGTGCTCGTCCAGGGAGTCGGCCCACAGCGACGGCATGGCGAGATCCTACCCACCTGTTTACGACACGACGTCGTGTCGCATACTGGCGCCGTGTTCATCGCCCTCGCCGAGATGCGGCGCGCCCCGGGACGATTCGCGCTGCTCGTCGGTGCGGTCGCCCTCCTCGTGCTGCTGCTGCTGTTCTTCCAGACCGTCGCCGGCGCCCTGACCAGCGGGCTGACGGGTGCGTTCGAGTCCAACCGGGCCGACGTGTTCGTCTACTCCGACCGGGCCCGGCTGAACCCCTTCGCCAGCGTCGTCACCCTCGATGCGGCCGACGCCGTTGCCGACGTCGAGGGAGTCCGGGACGCGACGCCCGTCGGGGTCAGCGTCTTCACCGCAACGACCGACGTCGGTGACACCGACATCGCGATCGTCGGGGGTGACCCTGCGGGCCCTGCCAGCCCCCGGGACGTCGACGAGGGCAGGCGACCCGAGGCACCGGACGAGGCCCTGTTCAGCGGCAGCAGCCTGGACAGCGCGTTCGCCGTCGACGACACGGTGCAGGTGGGTGATCGGACGCTGACGGTGGTCGGCACCAGCAGCGATGCGGCGCTGAACGTGCTGCCGACGTTCTACGTGCCGCTGGACACCTATACCGAGGCGGTCCGTGCGCGCGCCGGCGCCCCGATCGACGTGCCCGTCTCGTGGATCGGCGTCACCGTCACCGACGAAGCCGACCCCGCAGCGGTTGCCACGGCCATCACCGATCGGGTGGACGGACTCGAGGCGGTCGACCGCGCCACGGCCACCGACGCGATCCCCGGCGTCGGCCAGATCACCCGGTCCTTCTCCATCCTCTACCTACTGCTCTACATCGTGGTCACGATCGTGACCGGCGTGTTCTTCCTCATCCTCACGGTGCAGAAGACCGAGGCCCTCGTCCTGCTGCGAGCCATCGGCGGCAGCCGCGGGGACGTCGTCAAGCCGGTGCTCCTGCAGGCCGTGGCGGTGGTGGGGCTCGGATCGGTGCTCGGCGTCGTCGCCACCTCGGGCCTGCTGTCGGTCACCCGGGACGTCTTCGGGTCGTCCCTGTCGACCGGGACCACGGTCGCCTCGGTCAGTGCGATCGTCGTGCTCGGCCTGCTGGCGTCCGTCGGCGCCGTCCGGCGCGTGCTGGCCATCGACCCGATCGACGCGACCACGGGAGGGGTGGCCTAGATGCGCATCGCCATCCGCGAGCTGCAACGCGAGCCCGGCCGCTTCGCGCCCGTCACCGCCGCCCTGACCCTGCTCGTCGTGCTGCTGCTGGTCCTCGGGGGGTTCCTCGACGGACTGGAGGGCAGCCAGACCGGGGCCTACCGTGCCCACGACGGCATGGTGCTGGCCTTCGCCGACAGCGCCGAGCTGCAGCTGCAGCGGTCGGTCGTCGGGGCCGACACCGCCGAGGAGCTGGAGGCACGGGACGACGTCGACGCGGTCGGCCGCCTCGGACGGGTCGACACGACCGCGGTGCCCCGGGACACCGACACCGTCGAGGACGTCGCCGTGTTCGGCTACGACCTCGGCACCGACGTGCTGCCGGCCCCGTCCCCCGACGGCGCCATCGTCGACGCGACCCTGGCCGAGCTGACCGGGATCGAGGTGGGCGACGTGATCGAGATCGGTCCCGCGGCCACCCCCGTGACCGTCAGCGACCTGATCGACGACCTGACGCAGGGATCCCCGACGGTGTGGCTGCCGTGGGACCAGTGGCGTGACGTCGCGATGGACGCCGCCCCCGCCGACGTGCTGCCCGCCGGGGCATCCCAGGCGCTCGTGCTCATCCCGACCGGGTCCGCCGACGCCCTGGCGCAGGGATCGGTGGCCGAGGGCGTCGACGCCGTCACGCCGGAGGACGCCATCCTCGCCCTCGACGTGGTCCAGCAGCAGTCCTCGACCTTCGAGGGGATCATCGGCGTGACGTTCGCCGTCACGCTGCTGGTCATCGGCCTCTTCTTCGCGCTGATCGTGCTGGAACGCGTCGGCTTGTACGCGGTGCTGAAGGCACTCGGTGCGGGGACCCGCGACCTGCTGACCGGGCTCGCCGTGCAGGCCGTGGCGATCAGCGCCGTCGCCCTGGTGGCCGGCATCGTCGTCGCGTTCGCCTTCACCGGCCTGCTCCCGGCCGACCTGCCCATCCGCATCCTGCCCGCCCGCGTCGGGCTGATCGCGGGCGGCACCGTCCTCACCGCGCTGCTCGGCAGCCTCCTGACCCTCCGGCGGATCGTGCGCATCGACCCCGCCTCCGCGATCGGATGACCTCCATGCATGCACTCGAACTCGACAACGTCCGCAAGACCTACGGGGAGGGCGAGCAGCAGGTCGTCGCGCTCGACGACGTCTCCATGCAGGTCGCCACCGACGAGATGGTCATCCTCGTGGGCCCGTCCGGGTCCGGCAAGACGACCCTCCTGACGGTCGCCGGTGCGCTGCTGCAGCCGACGAGCGGCCGCGTCGTCGTCGGCGACGAGGCGGTCGACACGCTCGACAGCCGGCAGCTGGCGGCGTTCCGTCGCGACCGGATCGGCTTCGTCTTCCAGTCCGTGAACCTGGTGCCGTTCCTGACCGCCCGCGAGAACCTGCTGGTCGTCCGGGACTTCGGCGGCAGCCGGATCGACAGGGCGGCCAAGCAGCGGGCGGACCAGCTTCTGGACGAACTGGGCCTCGGCGACCGTGCCGGCAACCTGCCCTCGCAGCTGTCCGGCGGGCAGAAGCAGCGCGTGGCCATCGGTCGAGCGCTCATGAACGACCCGGCGCTCGTGCTGGTCGACGAACCCACGTCGGCGCTCGACAGCGAGCTCGGCCAGCAGGTCATGGAGCTGCTGCGCCGCGAGGTCAAGGACCGGGGCGTCGCGGCGATCGTGGTGACCCACGACGAGCGGGTGCTCGACTACGGCGACCGCACGGTCCGCATCGTGGACGGCGCCCTGCAGGACTCGGCGAGCCAGGACGCAACCCTGTAAGGCACCGGCCGGACACCACCGGCCCCCCTGTCTCCGGTCAGCCCACCGGCCGGACGACGACCGTCCAGCCGTCACCGTGGTGCACCGCGGCGTCGTAGCCCAGGTCCAGCAGCGCTGCCTCGGCACGGCCTGCAGCCAGCCCGTCGGCCACGTCGATGCGGTCGGCCACAAACGACCCGCCCCCCGCCGCCTCGGCGACCCGCTGCCACTCCCACGCCTCGGGCAGGCCGGCCCGCACCGGCGCCCCCTCCCCCGTTGCCAGGCGACGGGCCAGCCAGCCCCGTCCGTGGGGGAACAGGTCGGTCTCGGGCCCCCGGACCAGCGCCTGTCCGCCGCCCGTCGCCGAGGGGGCCACCACGTCCAGCCCGCGGACGACGACGACGGGCACCCCGGCGGCCTTGTCGCGGACCATGTCGGCCGCACCGGCGATCTGGTCGGCCTGGGCGATCAGCGTCACGCGCAGCGCCTGACCCTCCCGGTCGACGGTGCCGCGTTCGTCGCGCAGGGCCTGCATGCCGGCAACCCCCAGCGCGACGTCGGTCTGGCCCTCCCGCCAGGCACGGCCGAAGGTGTCGGAGACGATCACCGCGGTGTCGACGCCGGTCAGGCGACGCAGCCCCGCGCGGATGTCCGCGGCGGCCGCGTCCACGTCGTCGGGCAGCAGCAGCAGCTCACCGCCGGGCACGTTGGAGGCGTCGATGCCGGCGTTGGCGCACACGAAGCCGTGGGGAGTCCGGACGACGACGACATGGGGGGTGTCGACCACGACCTCGTCGGCCATCGCGATGCGACGCCGGGCGTCCTCCACCTGCTCACCGGCCCGCGGCGCGGCGGTCAGCCCCATCGACTTGCTGACCACCTTGGACGACACCACCACGACGTCGCCGTCGCGCAGGCCGACGGCGGCGCTGATCAGGCCGGGAAGGTCGTCACCGGCCCGGACCTCACCGATTCCCTCGACGGGCAGCAGGGTGATGTGCATGTGGCGACAGGCTATTCGGGCACAGTGGGACCATGGCAACCACCACGGCAATCAACCTCATGATCGAAGGACAGGAGTCCGTGACCTGGGCGCACTGGGTCGCGCTCGCGGAGGCGGCGGAGTCCGCTGGGCTCCAGGGCCTCTTCCGCAGCGACCACTACGCCAGCGTGCAGGGCCGCACCGAGCGCAGCGCGCTCGACGCGTGGTCGACGCTGGCGGCCCTCGCCGCCATGACCGACACCATCCAGCTGGGCACCATGGTCTCGCCGGCGTCCTTCCGGCACCCGTCGGTGCTCGCGAAGCAGGTCGTTGTCGCCGACCACGTGTCCGGTGGCCGTGTGGAGCTGGGATTCGGTGCCGGCTGGAACGCGCTCGAGCACTCGATGTACGGCTTCGACTTCGCCGACCTCGGCACGCGCTACGACGTGATGGCCGAGCAGATCGAGATCATCCGCCGACAGTGGACCGAGGAGTCCTTCGACTTCGACGGCGAGCACTACACGCTGGCCGACTGCCGGGCACGTCCCAAGCCGCTCGGCCACGTGCCGATCATCATGGGCGGGCAGGCCCAGCCGCGGGGGGCGGCGCTGGCCGCCCGGTGGGCCGACGAGTACAACACGACCTTCCCCAGCACCGACGCCGTCCGCGAACGCAAGGCCCGCCTGGACGCCGCCTGCGCGGACGTCGGCCGCGACCCGTTGCCGATGTCGATCATGACCGGGTGCATCCTCGGCGAGACCGAGGCCGACGTCCGCGCCCGGGCGGAGCGGATCATGTCGTGGTCCAGCGCCGATGGCAGCGTCGAGGAGTGGCTGGCCGGGCTGCGGGACGAGTGGGTCGTCGGCACCGTCGAGCAGGCCCAGGCCCGCCTCGAGGAGTACCGCGAGGCCGGGATCAGCCGGTTCTTCCTGCAGCACCAGCTGCACGACGACACCGACATGGTCGCCTTGATGGGCCAGCTGCGCTGATCGCACCCCTCGTGCCCCGGACGCGCCGGTCGGGTCGTGACCCGGCCGGCGATCAGGCCGCCTGGAGGGTGCCGAGCATGCCCAGGGCGGTCTCGGCCAGCCGGGTCGCGACGTCCACGTCGACCATCATCGTGTCGGTGACGGCGACCTCGACCCCGGTCGCGCGGATGGTGTCGGCGCTGTCGGCGTCGGCGGTGTCGATCACCCAGCCGTCGAGGAAGTCGGCGTAGAGCGCAGCCACCCCGGCGGCGCTGACCTCCGCACCGACGGCCGGCAGCAGCTTGTCGGCCATGCCCCGCACGACGCGGCCGCCGACGATCGGGCTGACCCCGACGACCGGCGTGCGGTGAAGGAGGTCACGGACGGGGGCGGTGTCGAGGATCGTGCCGATCGACACGACGGGGTTGGAGGGGCACAGGACGACCACGTCTGCGGCCTCGATGGCCGCGACGACGGCGTCGGTGGCCCGGGCCTCCTCCCCTCCCTCGAGCCAGACCCGATCGATCGGTGAGGCCGCCCGTTCGCCGACCCACCACTCCTGGAAGTGCAGGTCGCGGCCGTCGCTGGTCCGTACCCGGGTGGCGACCCTCGCATCGGTCATCGGCAGCAGCTCGAACGGCAGGTGCCAGGCGCGGGCGATCGTGCGGGTGGCGTCGGTCAGTGTGCCGCCCTCGCCGATGATCCGGGCCCGGACGAGGTGGGTGGCGATGTCGCGGTCGCCGAGGGTGAACCAGTCGGGCTGGCCGTAGCGGCCCTTCAGCTCCTCCGCGACCGCGAAGGTCTCTCCTTCCCTGCCCCACCCCTGCTCGGGGTGCACGCCACCACCGAGGGTGTAGGTGATCGTGTCGAGGTCCGGCGAGACGTGCAGGCCGTGGATCGCCAGGTCGTCGCCGGTGTTGGCGACGACCGTCAGCAACGCGGGGTCGACGGCGCGGACCAGTCCGCGGAGGAACCGTGCGGCACCGATGCCGCCGGCGAGCGAGACGATCCTGGGTGATCCGTTCATGTGGCCCGGCAGCCTATTGGCGGCCGGGCCACGACGCACGAGCCTCAGCCGCCCGCGCCCTCCTCGATCTGTGTGACGACGGCCTCGCTGACCACGGCCACGCCACCGACGACGGTCAGGCCCGGCGGGGAGGTGAACCCGATGGCGTCGAGGAAGTCCAGGGTCTCCTGCGGCAGGCGCGTCGGCTCGACGCCCAGCTGCGGGGCGCCGCGACGCACGGCCAGCGGGGCCGAGGCCAGGGCGTAGGTCCAGGCGTCGCCGTCGCGGGAGTTGGACAGGTCCACGACGACGAACTCGCGGGAGGCGGGGTCCGGGGACCCGATGACCTCGGGCCACAGGTCGCTGGCGATCAGCGCACCCGTCTCGAAGCGGTTCGCCCCGGCAAGGCGACGACCACCGGGGGCCTGTGCGACCGCGGCGTCGGGCACGACGGCCGAGCCGCCGAGCGCGACGGTCGTGGCGATGTTCTCGTCGGCCATCAGCTGGGCGGTCGCCGGGTGCAGGTCGTCGCCGACGGTCAGCAGGATCGGACGGCCGACCGCGCCACCGAACGCGCCGCCGAGCACGGAGTCCGGGAAGTTGTTCCCGGTCGCCAGCAGCACCTCCGTGGTGCCGGGGTTGCGACGCAGGACCTCCACCGCGATCTCCACCGCCGTCTCGACCCGGCTGGCGCCCCCGAAGCGGACGATCTCGTAGCCGGCGTCGCGCAGCTCCTGCTCGACCTCCGCCGACACGGCGTTCTCGCTGCCGAGGATGTTGACCCGACCGCCGTCGGGCAGGGCCCGGTCGATCTCGGCCCGGGTGTCGTCGTCCAGGGCGACCCCGGCGCCACCCGGCGTGTAGAGGATGCAGGCCTCGTCACCGGCCAGCGGGGCCCCCGCGAGGGCGTCGGCGAACACGTCGTTGCGGGCCAGGACGATCCCGCCGGCGCTGTCGTCGGTCGGGAACAGCAGCTGGCAGATCTGGATGGCGACGTCATCAGGGGTCTCCGCCTCGAGGCGCGCGGTGCCCTGGCTGACCGCGGCCAGCTGGAGCCCCACGTCGTTGTCGGGGGCCGGGGCGGCGAAGGCCTGGTTGACCATGATGACCCGGCCGTCGTCGAGGATCGGCGCGATCCGCTCGCCGCGGAAGTCACCGAAGAAGGTGTCGGGGTCGTCACCGGAGGTGGTGACCAGCTGCCCGGTCGCGCCGTCGACGGCGGTCAGCCCGAAGCCGAAGACGGAGTACCAGACGCGGCCCTTCGCATCGATGCGCGGTGCGGCGACGTTGATGAAGGAGGGCGTGGGGTCGTGCTCCCACACCGGCTGGCCCGTCTCCAGGGAGATGGCGAACAGCGGGCTGCCGCTGGGTTCCGCGGTGACGATCAGGTCGTCGACCACGGCCAGGTTGTCGACCCAGTAGCCCAGCCCGGCCTCGTCGACGTCCGTGTCGCGCTCGTAGACGACCGACCAGTCCTGGACGAGGGTGCCGCCGGACCGGTCGTAGCGGGTCAGCCGCTCGGGGAAGTCGCCGGTGTGGACCAGCACGCCACCGTCGACGGCGGTCATGTGCTCGACGTCGCCGACCTCGAGCGAACCGAGCTCGGCGCCGGTGTCGACGTCGAAGACGCTGATCACGTTCGGCTCGTCGTTGTCGAAGCCGCGCTGGTTGGCGAAGTAGGCGACGTCACCGTCCGGGCTGACGATCGGCGTCGGGAAGAACGCCCCCTCCCAGCCGTCGAAGTACTCCTCCCAGGCCAGGACCATGTCGGCGCCGGACACGTCCACGGCGACCAGCCAACGGTCGAAGTTGCGGCGCTGGGTGAACAGCAGGGTGTCGCCGGTCAGGACCAGCCGCGCCTCGGTGAACGTCGAGCCGCCGCACATGGGGTTGCCCGCGTCAGCGGGGTCGCCGGGGACGTTGGCGACCTGGTCCTCCCACGACCTGACGACCGATCCGTCCGACGCGTCGATCTCCAGGATCCCCGGCCCATCGGTGGCGGTGTGGCCACCGCCCCCGACCGTGTAGGCGTAGACGAACCCGTCGTCGCTGGCCACCGGCAGGCAGCTGTCGGCCATCTCGTCCAGCTGCCAGGCGATGGACCCGTCGGTCGGGTCGATGGCGACGAGCACGTCCACCCGGGTGCCGTCGGTCCGGACCTCGTAGGCGTTCAGGACGACGTGGCCCTCGGCATCGCGGATCGGGTCGAGGCTCTGGCGGCCGCTGCGGCCGAGGTTGGGGTGCTGGACCGCCCATTCGAGGCCGGCCACGGACGGGCCGGACCCCGGGTCGGTGAAGGACCCCTGCGGGGTGCCCGACGGCGTGCCGCCCGGCAGGGGTGCGGCGAGTGCGGGCAGCGGCCCGAGCAGCGCGACCACGGCGGTCACGACCAGGGCGATGACCCCGGGACGAAGACGACGGACGAACAGATGCACGAAGATCCTCCTGGCACGTTGGCGCAGCCCCTGGGGCTGCATTTCATTTGGCGGGTCCCGGCGCCCCCCGTCACCGATCGCGATCACCCTAGGTCATGCTCTCCGTGTTCCGGAGCGCTCGTCATCGTTTCGTATCCGGCGCTCGTGGCGTCCGGACCAGTCGGCTATAGCCTTGTCGCCCATGACACAGACCGACTCTGGTCACCTGTCCACCGCCGACGCAACGCACGTCACGTCCGACCCCGTGAACGCCCACGCGATGCGCCGTGCCCTTGCCCGCGCCGACGCCGGCAAGCAGCTGAACGTCGACGAGGCGGCGGTCCTGATCCGTGCCCGGGGCGAGGACCTCCAGCGGCTGATGTCGTTGGCCGCCCGTGTCCGGGACCAGGCGTTCGGCGACCGGATCACCTACAGCCGCAAGGTCTTCGTCCCGCTGACCCACCTGTGCCGTGACACCTGCGGGTACTGCACGTTCGCGTGGCCGCCCAAGGGCGACATCCCCGCGTTCATGTCGCTGGAGCAGGTCGTGGAGGTCGCCCGTCGAGGCGCCGCCGCCGGCTGCAAGGAAGCCCTCTTCACCCTCGGCGACCAGCCCGAGGTCCGCTACCCGGCCGCCCGCCAGTGGCTGGACGAACGCGGCTACGACTCCACGCTTGCCTACCTCCGCGCCGCCGCGATCCACGTGATCGAGGAGACGGGCCTGATCCCCCACCTCAACCCGGGGGTGATGTCGTGGACCGACCTCGCGACCCTCAAGCCCGTGTCGGGCTCGATGGGGATCATGATGGAGTCCACCTCCGACCGGCTGCACGAGAAGGGCATGCCGCACCACAACTGCCCGGACAAGGTCCCGGCGGTGCGACTGCAGGTCCTGGAGGACGCGGGCAAGCAGTCGGTCCCGTTCACCTCGGGCATCCTGATCGGCATCGGCGAGACCCCGGAGGAGCGGGCCGACACCCTGCTCGCGATGGCGTCGTCGGCCCGCCGGTACGGCCACCTGCAGGAGGTGATCGTGCAGAACTTCCGGGCCAAGCCGGACACCGCGATGCGCAGCCACCCCGAGCCGGACCGCGACGACCTGCTGGCCACCGTCGCCACCGCCCGGCTGGTCCTGCCCACCCGGGTGCACCTGCAGGCCCCGCCGAACCTGTCCCCCGACGACGTGGAGACCATCGTCGGTGCCGGCATCGACGACTGGGGCGGCGTCTCGCCGGTCACCCCCGACCACGTCAACCCCGAGGCCCCCTGGCCGCACCTCGACGAGCTGGCGGCCCGCACCGCCGCCGCCGGGAAGGTGCTGACCGAGCGGCTGTGCGCCTACCCCGAGTGGGTTCGCCGGCCCGACCCGTGGCTGGCCGGGCAGATGCGCGGCCCGATCCAGGCGCTGGCCACCGACGAGGGCCTCGCCCGGCCCGACACGATGCCGCAGCCGCAGCCGTGGCAGGCCCCCGACATGCTCCAGGCGCAGGGTGGCGACGACCGCTGGACGTCGGCCGAGGCAGGAGAGGGCGTCACCGGCTGGAGCCGGGGCGAGGGCGAGCTGCGCACCGACGCCGACGACGTCTACGGCGACACGAGCCTGATCGCCGCCGAGTCGCTGGCGCGGCGCCCTGTCCGCGAGCGCCTGACCGGTGACGTCGTGGGCATCCTCCGTCGTGCGGTCGACGGGACCCCGCCCACCGAGGAGGAGGCGCTGGTGCTGTTCGGCGCCGAGGGCCCGGACCTGACGGCGGTCACCGAGGCCGCCGACGAGGTTCGCCGCGCCCGGGTCGGCGACACCGTCACCTACGTCGTCAACCGCAACATCAACTTCACCAACGTCTGCTACGTCGGCTGCCGGTTCTGCGCCTTCGCCCAGCGACGCGACGACCCCGACGCCTACACCTTGTCCCTCGACGAGGTCGCCGACCGGGCGGAGGAGGCCTGGGCGTTCGGCGCGACCGAGGTGTGCATGCAGGGCGGCATCCATCCCGACCTGCCGACCGACCACTACGAGCACCTGCTGCGGGCCGTCAAGGACCGCGTGCCCGAGATGCACATCCACGCGTTCTCCCCCATGGAGGTCGTGACCGGCGCCACCCGGGCGGGCATCAGCGTCCGGGAGTTCCTGGGCCGGGCGAAGGCCGCGGGCCTGGACACCATCCCCGGGACGGCCGCGGAGATCCTCGACGACGACGTCCGCTGGGTCCTGACCAAGGGCAAGCTGCCGACCGCCGCCTGGGTCGACGTCATGCGCAACGCCCATGCGCTGGGCATCCCGTCGACCTCGACGATGATGTTCGGCCACGTCGACCAGCCCCACCACTGGGCCGGCCACCTGCACCTGCTTCGCCAGCTCCAGGTCGACAGTCGCGAGGCCGGCAACCCCGCTCGGTTCACCGAGTTCGTGCCGCTGCCGTTCGTGCACGCCCAGTCGCCGATCTACCTGGCCGGCGTCGCCCGACCCGGCCCGTCGTGGGAGGACACCCTCAAGGTCCACGCGATCGCCCGGCTGGTGCTGCAGGGCGAGATCGACAACATCCAGCTCAGCTGGGTGAAGCTCGGCGTCGAGCGGACCACCGAGCTGCTCAACGCCGGGGTCAACGACCTGGGCGGCACGTTGATGGAGGAGACCATCTCGCGCATGGCCGGGTCCGACCACGGTGTCCGCAAGGACCCGGAGGACCTGCGTGCCATGGCCGCAGCGGCCGGTCGTCCGGTCGCCGAACGGTCCACCGACTACCGCCGGAAGGAGCCGGCCGGGATCCGCTACCGGATCTCGCCCAAATCTGCCTGAGGTGGACGGGTCGGGGGCGTCCGGCGTCGAGCCGACCCCCACCGACCGGACGACCGACCGCCGGGTCCTCCTGGCGGTCGCCGCCACGTTCGCCGCCAACGCCGGCGTGTACGGGTCGTTGCTGCCGCGCTTCCCGCAGCTCGCCGACCGGCTGGAGGCAGGTGAGGCCGCGTTCGGCCTCGCGCTGCTCGGCGGCGGACTGGGCGGGCTGGTCGGCAGCACGCTGATGCCCGCGGTGGTGCGTCGGGCCGGTGGCTTCGTCCCGACGATCCGGGTGGCGGTGCCGGTGATGCTGCTCGGCGGGGTGGCTGTCGGCGCCGCGCCCTCGTTGTGGGTGTTCGGCCTGGCCATGCTCGTCATGGGGCTCGCCGACGGTGTGCTGGATCCGGCGATGAACGAGCTGGCGCTGGGCGAGCAGCACCGTCACGGCCGGTCGATCATGGGACGGATGCATGCGACGTGGTCGGGGACCACGACCGCCGCGGTTGCCGTCGGGACCGGCATGGCGGCGGCGGACGTGCCCGTGGCGCTCCACGTCGGGATCGTCGCAGCCGCGATGGGGCTGCTGCAGCTGACCGTCGGGCGTGCCCTGCGCGAGCGCCACGGCGCGCCGCCCGCGGCCGACCGACCGGACGCCGGTCCCGGAGACCGCGCGAGCCTCCGCGAGGGCGTGTGGGTGCGCCGCGGCCCGCTGCTGACCCTCGGCGCCGTCGGGGTCATGGGTGTCGCGGCCGCGTGGATCGAGGTGCCGCCGCAGGACTGGAGCGCCCTGCTGCTGTCCCGCGAGCTGGGCGCCTCGCCCGGCCTGGCAGGCGCCGGTCCGCTGGTGTTCGTCGGCGGGGTGTTCCTGGGCCGGACGGCGATGGACCGGCTGGTCGACCGTTTCGGCGGCCGCCGGGTCGCGATCGGCGCAGGGCTGGCGTCGTTGGTCGGCGTCAGCCTCGGACTGCTCGCGACGTCGACCACCGGGTCGCCCTGGCCGCTGCTGGTCGGGTTGCTGCTCGGCGGGCTGGGCGCCTCACCGGTGTTCCCGCTGATGTTCACCGCCGGCGACGCCGCCGCACGACAGCTGGGCAGGCCGGCCGGCACCGGCGGGAGCTTCGTGTCGGCCGCCAGCCGGCTGGGGTTCCTGTCCTCCCCCGTGCTGGTGGGCCTGGTCGCCGAACGCCTGGATCTGGTCGTGGCGCTGGCGATCACCCCCCTGGGGGCACTCCTGATGCTGGCGACCCTGCCCCGCATGCTGCGGGGCGCCGAGGCCTGACTGCTGCGGATCAGACGATGGTGACGGTCCCGACCATGCCGCTGTGGATGGTGCAGTAGTACTCGTAGTCACCGGGTTCGAGGTCGGCGACACCCACGACGCTGGCCGTGCCGCCGTTGATGTTCGCGAACACCGAGCGGAACAACGGCTTGCGGTTCGCGTCCTGCTTCCGGGACTGGATGTTGTGCTGGACGGTGTCGAGGTTCGCCAGGAGCAGCCCCTGTCCCTGGGGGATCACGTTGATGCTCGGGGCGAAGACGAGGCTGCCGGGCGGGGCCGTCACGACTTCCTCGACCGTCGGCGTCGTCGGACCGGGGGTGTCGGGGCCCGGCGGGAAGTGCACGCCCTCGTGCACCCAGGCGACGGCGTTGACGAAGCGGGCCTGCCAGTCGGCGCGGTCATAGGTCTCGTCGTAGTGGCCGAGGTTGGAGTACCAGACGCGTCCGGTGCCGTGGCCGTCGGCCGTCTTGACCCACTCCACCGGCTGGTCGTCGTCGTAGCTGCTGCTCAGCGGCCCCATGGAAGGCGGGTTCCCGAAGCCGTAGGTGTCGGTCTCGTCGAGGCTCAGCAGGACACGTACGTCCTGGGTGCCACGCGGGTTGACCTGCCACTTGTAGTACTCCTCGCGGAGCGGGAAGGAGTCGCCCTCGACGTCGGCGTTGATCGGGTGGTCGGCGTTCTCCACCTGCACGGTGGCCTCGTCGAGCTCGTCGACCGGGGCGACGAACACCGTGTTGCCCGTGTGCGGGTGGCTGTCGAACGCCGCCCCGACCATGGTCTGGTAGAAGTCCCACTCGTAGTTGGTGTCCGCGGCCGCGTGGATGCCCATGAACCCACCGCCGTCACGGACCCACTGCTCGAACATCGTCTTCTGCTCGTCGGTGAACGGGGTCTCGCCCGTCGTGTTGGCGAACAGCACGATGTCGCTCTCGGCCAGGCGCTCGGCGGTGAAGTCGACGACGTCCTCGGTGTGGAACACCGTGAAGGCGCCCGTCTCGACGGCCAGCGCCGTGATGACCTCGACCGAGTGCTCGATCGACCCGTGCCGGAACCCGCCGGTGCCCGAGTACATCAGGATGTGCGGGACGTCCTCCTCCTCCGGGGTGGAGGGGTCCTCGGCCGCGGCCGGAAGGGCGATGCTGGCCAGCAGCACCGCGACGAGCGCGGCGACGAGGCGCAGTCGGGTGGTCTGGATGGTCCGGGGGTGGCTCGTCATGTCGGCTCCGGCAGGGTCGGCTCTGTTCGGCGGGCTCGACGGACCGAACGAACGGCCGTCACCCCTCCCTTTTCGCCAGCCACCGACCGAGTTCCTGCCAACCCTCCACATTTTTGTTGCGAGGTCATACATTCGGATGCGACAAGAGGGTTTCGTCTTGTCGAGGACGAACTACTGTGTGAGAGCCGCCGCAGCCGAAAGGTCCGATGTCATGGACGCACCTTCCACTCCAACGCCCCGTTGGGGCCTCTGGCTGCTGGGCGCCAGGGGATCGGTCGCCACGACGATGACCGTCGGCTGGGCCGCGATGGTGGCCAACCTCGCTGGGCCCGAGGGCATGGTCACCCAGCTGTCGGCCTTCGACGGTGTCGGCCTGCCGGGGCTGCCCGACCTGGTCATCGGTGGCTGCGACATCGGCGAGGTCCCGCTGGTCAAGCGCGCCGAGCAGCTCGAGACCGCCGGCGTCGTGCCCCACGGCGTCGTCGACCGGATCGCCGAGGAGCTCGCGACCGTCGATGCACGGCTGACCGCGGGGGTCACCGCCCGGGACGTCGCCGAGCACCCCGCGGCAGCGCTGGCCCGGCTCCGGGCCGACCTGACGGCGTTCCGGACCGCCCACGACCTGGACCGTGTCGTCGTGGTCAACGTGGCGTCCACCGAGCCGCCGGTCGACCCGCACGACAGCCACCGCGACGTCGACCTGCTGCTCGCGGCCCTCGACGCCGACCTGGCCGTGCTGTCCCCCGCCCCCCTGGTGGCGGTCGCCGCGCTGACGTCGGGCGCCGCGTTCGTCGACTTCACCCCGTCCAGCGCGACGGTCCTGCCGGCGATCCAGCAGCTCGCCGAGCGCCACGGCCTGCCGCTGGCCGGCCGGGACGGCAAGACCGGCGAGACGCTGCTCAAGACCGCCCTCGCGCCGATGTTCGCCGACCGGGCGCTGCGGGTCCGGTCGTGGTCGGGCATGAACCTGCTCGGCGGCGGCGACGGGCAGACCCTGGCCGACCCGACCCACGCCCGCTCGAAGCTGGAGTCCAAGGCCGCCCCGCTGCAGGCCATCCTCGGCTACCAGCCCGACGGCCCGGTCCGCATCGACCACGTCGCCGACCTCGGCGACTGGAAGACCGCCTGGGACCTGATCACCTTCGAGGGGTTCCTCGGGACCCGCATGCAGCTACAGTTCACCTGGCAGGGCTGCGACTCGGCGCTGGCCGCCCCGCTCGTGCTGGACCTCGCCCGGCTGGTGGCCCTGGCCATGGGCGCCGGGCAGTCCGGCCCGCTCCCGGCCCTGGCGTACTTCTTCAAGGACCCCGTGGGCAGCAGCCAGCACCGCCTGGCCGAGCAGTTCACCGACCTGATCACCTGGGCCCGGACCACCGCAGCCGCCACGGGCACGACCGCCGCGTGAGCCTGCCGACCGCCGACACCCTGGCCGAGCTCGTCCGGCTGCCCGCCGTCCTGTCGATCCCCGGCGACGCCTGGAACGGCGCTGCCGCAGCGGGGAACCGACGCGGCTGGGCGATGCCGGCCGCCTCCGCCCTCGTCTACCTGGGCGGGATGGCGCTCAACGACTGGGCGGACCGCGAGCTCGACGCCGAGGAACGACCCGAACGACCGATCCCCTCGGGCCGGATCACCCCCGCCGCAGCGCTGGCCGTGGGGGCCGGCATGGTCGCCGGCGGGGTCGGCGTGGCCGGGGCGATCGGTGGCCGGGCGGGCCTGCGGATCGCCGTCCCGCTGGCGGCGTCGGTCTGGGCCTACGACGTGCTGGCGAAGGACACGCCGGCCGGCCCCGCCACGATGGCGCTGTGCCGGGCGCTGGACGTGCTGCTCGGCGCGGCGGGTGGCAACGTGACCGCAGCCCTGCCCGCGGCCGCGCTGGTCGGCGCACACACCCTCACCGTCACGACCGTCAGCCAGCACGAGGTGCACGGCGCGCCGGTCGACGTGCCCCTCGCTGCCCTGCGTCGGACCGCCGCCACGGCGCTCGGGCTGATCGCCCTGGGACTTCCCGCTCGCGAGGAGGAGGGGCGGGGGGCCGCCCGCCTGCGCCGCCTCGCGACCGCCGGGGCGGCCACCAGCTACCTGGCCATCGTCGGGGGCGGCTACAAGGCGGCGGTCGAGGCCGACGGTGACGCCGGCGCGGTCCGCCAGTCCGTCGGGACCGGCGTGATGGGGGTCATCCCGCTGCAGTCGGGGCTGCTCGCCTCGACCGGGTCGTGGCTGCGCGCCGCGATCACCGCCAGCGCCGTGCCGATCGGCCGACACCTGCGCCGTATGCGAGCGGTGACGTGACCGGCCTGTCCTTCGCCTACGGCAGCAACGGGCTGGGCGACCACCGGCTGGCCGACGCCTGCACGTTCCTGGCCGACGAGGGCTACGACGGCATCGCGCTGACGCTCGACCACCAGCACCTCGACCCGTTCGGTCCCGGCCTCGACCGGCGGATCGACGAGACCCGCCGGCTGCTGGCCGACCACGGCCTGTCGGTCGTCGTCGAGACGGGCGGCCGCTTCGTGCTGGACCCGCGCAACAAGCACGAACCCACGCTGGTGTCCCCCGAGGGGGCCGCCCGGCGGATCGACTTCTACCGCCGAGCCGTGGACATCAGCGTGCGGCTGGGGTCCCCCGTGCTGCACCTGTGGTCGGGAGTGGACCGGGTCGATGACGCCGACGCCGCCTGGGACCGCCTGGCCGCTGGCCTCGTGCCCGTCCTCGACGCTGCGGACGACGCAGGCATCGTTGTCGGGCTCGAGCCCGAGCCCGGCATGGTCGTCGACACCATCGCGGCATGGGAACGGCTGGCCGACCAGCTGGATCACCCCGCGCTGGCGATGACGCTGGACATCGGCCACTGCCAGTGCCTGGAGGACGCCCCGATCGCCGACTGCATCCACCGGGTCGCCGACCACCTGGTCCACGTGCAGGTCGAGGACATGGTGCGTGGCGTGCACGAGCACCTGCCCTTCGGTGACGGCGAGATCGACTTCCCGCCGGCCATGGCCGCGCTGCAGGACATCGGCTACGACGGCCTCGTCTCGGTGGAGCTGACCCGGCACGGGCACACCGCCCACACGATGGTCCCCGAGGCGATCCGCTTCCTGCGGGCAGCCACGCCGTCCGCCCCATCGACGACCGACCAGACCCCCGGGAGGGTTTCCGCGTGACCACCGACGACCACCGCTGGACCGACGACCTCGACGCGCAGCTGTCCGCGGTGCTCGACGCCGACGCCGTGGGGTGGCTGGCCGACGCCCGCGTGGCCGTCGCCGACACGCCGTCGAGCATCCGCGCCCGCTTCCCTGCCGTCTCCCGCAGGGTCGGCCGTGGCCCGCTCGATCCGACGGCGGACCCCGACGACCCGTTCGAGCCGACCGTCGACGACGCCGCCCGCTCGGTGCTGGTCCGGGCCCTGCCGACCGCCGACCGTCCCGCCGAGCTGCCCGACCTGTACCGCCACGGCGACACCCGCGAGAAGCGCGGTGCGCTGCGTGCCCTCGACCTGCTCGTCGCCGATCCCGGCGGGCTGGACGACGCCACGCGGTCGGTCGCGCGTGACCTGGTCGACGACGCCATGCGGACCAACGACACCCGTCTCGTCGCTGCCGCCCTCGGCACCGCTGGCGTGGCCCTGCTGGACGACGAGGCGCTGGCACAGGCCGTGCTGAAGTGTGTGTTCGTCGGCGTCGACATCGACCGCATCCCCGGCCTGCCCGACCGCGTCACCCCCGAGCTGTCGCGCATGATGGCGGACTTCGTCCACGAACGGATCGCCGCCGGCCGCGACGTGCCCGCCCAGGTGTGGCCCGTCATCGACGCCCACCCGCCGGGCGACCGCCTGGCCGCCATCGCGGCCGAGCTCGACCACGACGAGGCACGCCGCGCCGACGCGGCCCGCCGTGCCCTCGCCCTGCGGGGATGACCCGCCGAACGGGTGACACCCCCTCCTCCAGTACCCGCCACAGCTGACGAACGGACGCGACCGATGCGCATCTTCGACCCCCACATCCACATGTCGTCCCGGACCACCGACGACTACGAGGCGATGGCCGACGCCGGCGTCACCGCGCTGGTCGAGCCGGCGTTCTGGCTGGGACAGCCCCGCACCAACGTCGGGAGCTTCGTGGACTACTTCGCCTCCCTGGTCGGCTGGGAGCCCTTCCGCGCCGCCCAGTTCGGCATCGCCCACCACTGCACCATCGCGCTCAACCCCAAGGAGGCCAACGACACGGGCCTGGCCAAGGACGTGCTCGAGGTGCTTCCCCGCTACCTCGCCAAGGACCGCGTCGTCGCCGTGGGAGAGGTCGGCTACGACTCGATGACCCCCGCCGAGGACGAGGTCTTCGCCGCCCAGATCGCCCTGGCCCTCGAGCACGAGCTGCCGCTGATGGTCCACACGCCACACCGCGACAAGCTGGCGGGCACCACGCGATCGCTCGACCTGCTGCGCGAGCAGGGCTTCCCGCCCGAGATGACGATCATCGACCACAACAACGAGCTGACCGTGGAGGTGCTGGCCGACACGGGTGTGTGGATGGCGTTCTCCATCTACCCCGACACCAAGGTCGACGAGCACCGGATGGTCAGCATCCTCCAGCAGTACGGCACCGAGCGGATGCTGGTCAACTCCGCCGCCGACTGGGGCCGTTCGGACCCGCTGAAGGTGCGGAAGACCGCCGACGCGATGCTGGCGGCCGGGTTCGCGCAGGCCGACGTCGACACCGTCGTGTGGGACAACCCCGTTGCGGTGTACGGCCAGTCCGGCCGGCTGGAGCTGGGCGGCGGACCGGCCGACCCCGATGCGCTGTTCGAGGGCTCCTCCATCAAGCGTGGGGGCAGCTGACCCGTGCGGTTCCGCCATCCGGACGGCTCGACCGTCCACCTCGCCTACTGCTCCAACGTGCATCCCGCCGAGGACGTCGACGGGGTCCTGGCGCAGCTGACGACCTACGCGCAGCCCATCCGTGAGCGGCTGGGGCGCGACCGGCTCGGCATCGGCCTGTGGCTCGCCGACGACGCCGCGCTGGCGCTGGACCGCGATCCCGCCCGGCTGGAGGCCCTCCGGTCGCACCTCGTGGCGACAGGGTGCGAGGTCGTCACCCTCAACGGCTTTCCCTACGCCGGCTTCCACGACGAGGTCGTGAAGCGTCGGGTGTACCGGCCCGACTGGACCGAGCCGGCGCGGCGCGAGCACACGCTGCGGCTGGCCCGGCTGCTGACCCGCCTGCTGCCCGACGACGTGACGGTGGGGACGATCTCGACCCTGCCGCTCGGCTGGCGCGACGGCTTCGACGCCGATCGGACCGCCGCCGCAGTGGACAACCTGGCGAGCCTCGCCGAGGACCTGGCAGCGCTGGCGGACGACACCGGCCGTCGGATCGCCCTCGCCGTCGAACCCGAACCCGGATGTCGCGTCGAGACCACGACCCAGCTGGCCGAGGTGCTCCGCGACGTCGCCGGCCCACACCTGGGGGCATGCGTCGACCTGTGCCATCTGGCCGTGCAGTTCGAGGACGGCCCGACCGCTGTCGCCGGGCTGGACGCCGCCGGCGTGCCGATCCACAAGGCGCAGGTGTCGGCCGGCCTGCGCGCCGTCGACCCGTCGGACCCCGCGGTCCGCGCGGCGCTGGCCGGCCACGCCGACTCACCGTTCCTGCACCAGACCCGCGAACGGTCCGGCGCGGACGTGCACGGGGTGGACGACCTGCCCGAGGCGCTTGCCGGTGGGCTGCCGGGCGAGCAGGAGTGGCGGGTCCACGTGCACCTGCCCCTCCACCACAGCGACGAGGGGACGACCCGCCCCGAGCTGGAGGCCTCCCTGGCCGCGCTGGTCGGCGGCCCCACCGCCGTCACCACCCACCTGGAGCTCGAGACCTACACCTGGGGCGTGCTGCCCGAGGGCCGACGTCCCGCCGACGCCGACGACCCGGTCGACGGGCTCGTCACCGGTATCGCCGCCGAGCTCGCGTGGGCCGCCGACCACCTGACCACCCTTGGCCTGACCGAGCTGCCCTGACCCGCCAGCCCACCCCTCACCCGACGCGTGTCGGACAACGGTCCGCCCGTCGCAACACCCCGACAAGGACGCTGCCAGTGACCGCCCACACCACCGAAGACCCCGCCCGTCGTCCCGTCGTCGTGATCAACGTCGTGGGGCTGACCCCGGCGTTGTTGGAGGAGATGCCGCGGCTGCGTGCCCTCGCCTCCACCGGGTTCACCGCCCCGATGGATGCCGTCCTGCCGGCCGTGACCTGCACCGCCCAGGCGTCCATGCTGACCGGGCTGGAGCCCACCGACCACGGCATCGTCGGCAACGGCTGGTACTTCCGCGACCTCGGCGAGGTGTTCCTCTGGCGGCAGCACAACAAGCTCGTCCAGGGCGAGAAGGTGTGGGACGCCGCCCGTGCCGTCGACCCCGACTACACCGTCGCCAACGTCTGCTGGTGGTACGCGATGGGTGCGGCGACGGACTGGACCGTCACCCCTCGCCCGATCTACTACGCCGACGGGAAGAAGGAGGCGGACTGCTACACCAGGCCACCGGCCCTCCGCGACGAGCTGACCGACAAGCTGGGGACCTTCCCGCTGTTCACCTACTGGGGACCGACCGCCGCGATCACGTCCTCACGCTGGATCGCCAGGGCCGCGGCCCACGTGTTCGACACCAAGCAGCCCGACCTGACGCTGGTGTACCTGCCGCACCTTGACTACGACCTGCAACGCTTCGGACCCGACAGCCCCCAGGCGACCGCGGCGGCGCTGGCCATCGACGAGGTGGCCGGCGACCTGGCGGAGGGGGCGATGGCGCGCGGCGCGACGGTGCTCGTCGTCAGCGAGTACGGCATCACCCCGGCCAGCCGTCCCGTCGACATCAACCGCGCACTCCGGGAGGAGGGGCTGCTGGAGGTCTACACGCAGGACGGCATGGAGTACCTCGACCCGTGGGTCTCCCGTGCCTTCGCCGTGGCCGACCACCAGATCGCCCACGTCTACCTCGACGACCCCGCCGACGTCGACGCGGTCCGCACCTTGCTCGAGGGCCTGGACGGCGTCGAGCGGGTCCTGGATGCCGACGGCAAGCGCGAGATGGGCCTGGACCACGACCGTGCCGGAGACCTGGTCGTCATCGCCGAGGCCGACGCGTGGTTCACCTACTACTACTGGACCGACGACGACCGGGCGCCGGACTTCGCGAAGATGGTGGAGATCCACCGCAAGCCCGGCTACGACCCCGCCGAGCTGTTCTTCGACCCCGAGGACCGGGCTGCCAAGGTCAAGGCCGGCGTGGCGCTGGCTCGCAAGAAGGCCGGCCTGCGCTACAGGATGCAGGTCGTCCCGCTTGACCCGTCACCCGTGTCGGGCACGCACGGTCGCTTGCCCGACGACCCACGGCACGGTCCCGTGCTGATCTGCACCGACCCCTCCCTCGCCCGGGACGAGTGGCGCCTCACCGACGTCAAGCAGCTGATCCTGCGGGCCGGCGGGTTGCCGGCCTGACCAACGCGACCGCCCGGGCAGACGCCGATGTGCCCGGCCGGCGGTCCATTTGCAGGTCGATCCAACAAAAAGACGAAACGTCCGCAGGAGGCGACGCACCGGCCGTCGAAACGCGTCGACACGGGACCCCGAGGGCGGTGTCCCATGACGACAGGAGCCGACCGTGTCGACTGTGAAATGGACTTCCGGACCGCTGCTGCTGGGGGCGGCCCTCGTGGCCGTGCTGGTGGCCGGACTGCTGGGCGTCGCCCCAGCGGACGGGAACACCCTGGGGCCCGGCTGCGACGACAGCCGGCCTGCGAGCGTGCACCGCGCCGGGGGGGTGCCGGCCGCAGCCGATCGTGACCGCGTGCCCTGCGCCACCGAGACCGGCCACTACACCGGCGAGACCACGATCGCGGTCACACAGGAGGGCACCGTGTGGTTCTCCGCCGCCGACTGGGAGTGGGCGCTGGTCCGCTCCGATGACCAAGGGGGGACATGGGAGCGCTACGCCGTCCCCGGACCACAGGCCTACCCGGGCTGCCCCGGTCACACGATGGGCCTCAGCCCCCTGCAGTGCGACAACAGCCAGTCGGCCAAGAACAACACCGTCGCCGACGCGTTCCTGTACGTCGATCCGGTGACCGACAGGCTGATGTGGTCCAAGACCTATGGATACGCCACCTGCTCGTCGATGAACACCACGGGCGACAACGGCGACACCTGGCAGGCCGTCACCCAGTTCGCCTGCCCCGGAGGGGACTACGAGAAGATCGCCAGCGGCCCCGCCCCAGCCGGCACGGCTGCACCGGGCGGAGATGGCCACGTCTACTACACCTGCACCAACGGCCCCGCCCCCACGTTCGTCGTCGGCCCCACGCGCATCTGCTACAAGTCCCTCGACAGCGGGATGTCCTGGGCTGCCACGGGCTCACCCGTCACACCGCATCCCGATGCTCCCGGTTGCCTGCACTTCCAGGAACCGATGGCCGTCGCCCAGGACGGGGCGATGTTCGAGGGCAGGGTCTACCAACCGCTCGGCTGCTCGGCCCTGATCCCCAACAACCCCGACGGCAACGTCCGCGTGGCCATCAGCGACGACCAGATGGGGACCTGGCGGTACGTCGAGGTGCCCGACGGTGGAGTGGGCAGCACGTCGGGACTGTTCGGCGGGGTGAGCCTGGCCGTCGACCGTGCCGGCACCGTCTACGTCCTGTGGACCGGCGCGGACGGTCGCCCGTACCTGTCGACCTCAGCCGACGGCGGTGACACGTGGGCCGGGCCCCTCGACGTCGGCGCCCCCGGTGTGACCGTCGCCGCCCCCTCTCCCCAGATCGCCGCCCATGCCTCCGGCCGGGTCGCCATCGCCTACTACGGGTGGGAGGACGGCGGCTCGCCCACCACGCTCAACGGGTACATCACCGAGTCCTTCGACGCAGACACCGACGACCCGCTCCTCTACTCCTCCATGCTCAACGACCCGGCCGATCCGCTGTACGTTCCGACCAACGGCGGCTCGTTGCCCCGCAACGACTACTTGGGCGTGACCTTCGCCCCGGACGGGACGCCGTGGACCGCGCTGGTCAAGCTGACGTCCGCGGAGCCGGACGACGAGGGGTTCGTCCAGTCAACCGGCTTCGCGGGCCGCACGGTGTGGGAGGAGCAGTAGCCACGCCGCGTGGCAACCGCGTGACGGGTCCCTGCCGGGGCTGCTGATCGTCAGGGTGACGTCAGGCGACGCGGCCGTCGACCATCGTGATCACACGGTCGGCGGCCGCGGCGACGACCTCGGCGTGGCTGACGACGACGACGGTGCGGCCGGGGGTCACCGCAGCCCGCATCAGCTGGAGCATCTCCGCCTGCGCGACGCTGTCCAGCGAACCCGTCGGCTCGTCGGCCCAGATGACGTCAGGTTCGCTGACCAGGGCGCGGGCCAGGGCCACCCGCTGCTGCTGGCCACCGCTCAGCTGGGCGGGGAACGCCTCCCCCCGGTCACCCATGCCGACCGACACCAGCGCATCGCTGGCGCGCTGGCGGATCTCACCCGCTGGCAGGGCGCCCAGCACCAGCGGCAGCTCGACGTTCTCGCGGACCGTCAGCGCCGGCAGCAGGTTGAGGGTCTGGAACACGAACCCCATCCGCTGTGCCCGCAGTTCCGTGCGGCCGTCGTCGTCCAGGTCGGCCAGGGCAACCTCGCCCTCGACGTCGACCCAGCTGACCGTGCCGTCGTCGGGCAGCAGGATGCCCGACAGGCACTGCAGCAGCGTCGACTTGCCGCAGCCCGAGGGACCGCGGACGACCAGCAGCTCACCGAGGCGGACCTCCACGTCGGCCCCGTCGAGCGCCACGATGCGGCCGTCCCCCTCCCCGAACGCCTTCCGCAGGCCGGTGGCCCGAACGACGACGTTGCCGACGGTCGTGCTCGGGGACGTGATCTCGACGTCGGTCACGGGTCTGGCTCCTCTTGCGGTTGATCGGCTGTCGACGTCGTGGTGCGTCGACGAGGGCTGTCGACGGTACCGCCACGACCTCCCAGCGACCTCCCCGAAGACATTCGTTCGGCTCCACAACATTTTTCGAGCGCGAGGCAGGGATCCGGCCGGGTCGTGTGGAAGAGGGTGGTCGACCCGTGTCCGGAGCCACGACGGGGGTCGAGCCGAACAACCTGACTGGGGAGCCGAGCCATGAGAAGAGCCGCGTTCGTCGCGCTCGTCGCGATCGCGATGGTCCTGCCGCTGACGGGGGTGTCCCACGCCCAGCAGCTGGGCGTGGACCCCGCTGTCGAACGGGAGGTCCTGTTCAACCAGCTGATCACCCCCACCGCGCTCGAGGTCGCCCCCGACGGGCGGGCCGTCGTCGTCAGCCGCGAGGGGCAGATCACCGTCTGGGAGCAGGACGGCACCACCACCCGAGCGGCCTTCCTGCCCGTCGACGCCTACGACCGCCAGGGCGGCCAGTTCGACGAATCGGCCTGCCCGCGGGGGAAGGAATGCCCGGCCGGCTACAACCTAGCCGAGGGCGGCATCCACGGGATCCTGCTGGCCCCCGACTTCATGACCTCCGGCGAGCTGTACCTCTACTACACGCCGGTCGACTCCCTCGGCGAGGACATCTGGCCGCCGAAGATGCCGAACGCCCGGCCGCACTGCGACGCCTCCGCCGGCAACGGCTGCCCCTCCTCCGGCAACGACGAGGGCAAGTTCCGCCTGTCGCGCTTCACGATGGACCTCGACACCAACATCATCGACCTCGACTCCGAGCTCGAGCTGTTCGAGAATCCCGCGGAGTGGTTCTACTGCTGCCACTACGGCGGTGACCTGGAGTGGAAGAACGACGGCACGCTGCTGATGACGACGGGTGACGACACCACGTCGGACCATTCCGGCGGGTACTCCCCCCACGACCAGCGGGCGGACTGGACGTTCAACTCCGCCGCGCTGACCAGCCAGAACCTGGCCGACCGCCGTGGCAAGGTCCTGCGCATCGACGTCGAGGAGCTCGAGTCCGGCCTCGACGGCCCGCTCGGTGACGGCGTCCCCGGCGACCGTCCCGGCATCGCCCCCAACCCCTTCGCCGACGACCCCGACGCCGACCCGTACGTCTACGCGCTGGGATTCCGCTCCAACTACCGGTTCGCCTACAACCCCACCACCGACCACCTCTACGTCGGCACGGTCGGGCCCGACGCCCGCAACCCCAACCCGACCCGCGGTCCCGCCGCCCACGACGAGATCGAGGTCGTCCCGCCCGGCGGTGGCACCAACCACGGCTGGCCGTACTGCATCGCCAACAACCTGCCGTACAACCGCTACGACTTCGCCACCGGCACGGCCGGCGAACCGTTCAGCTGTGCCGGCATGACCCCGGCGACGATCTACTACACCTACGCGCCGAGCAACACGAGCCCGTTCGTGCAGATGGGACAGGGCTCCAACACCGCGATGGGTGGCACGGCCTACTTCCGGCCCGAGACCGGCGCGCTGCGGCTGCCCGAGACCTATGACAACCAGCTGCTGTGGATGGAGCACGGCCGCGGCCAGATGTGGCGGTCCCCGATCAAGGCGGACGGGTCGCTCGACGGTTCACCCACCTCGTTGCTGCCGGTCGCCATGGGCGGCATCCCCCTCGTCAACACCCTCAGCAACCCGATCGACGCGACCGTCGGCCCCGACGGCGCCGTCTACGTGGTCGAGGGCAACGGCTTCTGGAACTCCACCGCCGGCCGGCTGACCCGCATCACCTGCGCCGGCTGCACGCCTGACGCGGCTGACTACGGCGGCGACGTGCAGGTCCTCGACCGCACCGCCGAGACGCTGGTCGCCAGCGTGGACGGCGGGATCGTCGACCGGTTGCCCGGTGCGGCCCTGCTCGTCCTGCTGGCCACCACGCTGGCGCTGGTCGCCTGGCGTCGACGGGCAGAAGTCCTGTGACCACCACCCTGACCAGGCTGTTCGTGGTCGTCGCCGCGATGGCGATGATCCTCCCGCTGGGCACCGCTGCCGGCGCCCAGTCCCTGCTGCCCGACCCGACGGTCGACCAGGAGGTGCTGTACGGCGAGCTGATCTCGCCGACCGCACTGGAGGTCGCCCCCGACGGACGGGTGATCGTGACGAGCCGCGAGGGGCAGGTGACCGTCTGGGAGCAGGACGGCACCGTGACCCGCGCGGCGTTCCTGCCCGTCGACGCCTACGACCGCCAGGGTGGCCAGTTCGACGTCGCCAACTGCCCCCGCGGCGAGGAGTGCCCGGCCGGGTTCAACCTGGCCGAGGGCGGCATCCACGGGATCCTGCTGGCCCCCGACTTCATGACCTCCGGCGAGCTGTACCTCTACTACACCGTCGCCAACTCCCTCGGCCAGGACATCTGGCCGCCGAAGATGCCCGACGCCCGGCCGCACTGCGACGCCTCCGCCGGCAACGGCTGCCCCTCCTCCGGCAACGACGAGGGCGTGTGGCGGCTGTCCCGCTTCACGATGGACCTCGAGACCAACATCATCGACCTCGACTCCGAGCTCGAGCTGTTCGAGAACCCTGCCGAGTGGTTCTACTGCTGCCACTACGGCGGGGACATGGAGTGGCGCAACGACGGGACCCTGCTGCTGTCCACGGGCGACGACACGACGTCGGACCACTCCAGCGGGTACTCCCCCCATGACCAGCGGGCGGACTGGACGTTCAACTCCGCTGCGCTGACCAGCCAGAACCTGGCCGACCGCCGCGGCAAGGTCCTGCGCATCGACATCGAGGAGCTCGAGTCCGGCCTCGACGGCCCGCTGGGCGACGGCGTCCCCGGCGACCGTCCCGGCATCGAACCCAACCCCTTCGTGCAGGACGCGGGGGCCGACCCGTACGTGTACGCCTACGGCTTCCGGTCGCTGTACCGCTTCGGCTACAGCCCCGAGACCGACCACGTGTACGCGGGCAACGTCGGCCCCGACGCCCGAAACCCCGACCCGGCCCGCGGGCCCGCGGCCCACGACGAGGTCGAGGTCGTCCCGCCGGGCGGTGGCACCAACCACGGCTGGCCGTACTGCATCGGCGACAACATCCCCTACAACGAGTACGACTTCGCCACGGGCACCGCCGGCGAGCCGTTCAGCTGCGCCGGCATGACCCCTGCGGCGGTCTGGTACACCTACGTGCCCTCTCCGACCAGCCCGTACGTGCAGATGGGTGGCGGCGGCAACACGGCCCTCGGCGGTGTGGCCTACCACCGGCCCGACGACGGGGCACTGCGCCTGCCCGAGGCCTACGACGACCATTTCCTGTGGATGGAGTACAGCCGTGGCGCGGTGTGGCACATGCCCATCGCCGACGACGGGTCGCTGGACACCAACCCGGCGTCGTTGAACGCCACGGCCAACGGCATCCCCTTCGTGCTGCCGGGCCTCAGCAACCCGATCGACATGGCGACCGGCCCCGACGGCGCGGTCTACGTGGTCGAGGCCAACGGCAGCTGGAACTCCACGTCCGGTCGCCTGACCCGTCTCCAGTGCGCCGGCTGCGCCCCCGACGTCGCCGACTACGGCGGCGACGTCGAGCTGCTGGACCGTACCGCGGTCACGTTGGTCGCCGGCGTCGACGGCGGGGTGGCGGCTGCCCTGCCGACCGTTGGCCTGGTCACGCTGGTGCTGGTGGTGCTCGGCTGGCTCGGCGTCCATCGACGCCGCCGCGTGATCTGACGACCCGCCCATCACGGGCCCCGGGGCCACACGGTGCGAACCGTGCGGCCCCGGTGGGTTCTCCGCCCGACCCTCCCGAGTTTGTTGCCTGAAGCAGGAAATCCGGGCGCAGGTGTCGAACACAGGCGTCGACAGGGCGTGAACACCACCCGCGGCGCTGGTCGCGATCAAGGAGCCGAGATGAGCCGAACCCACGACCGCACCCCGCCTCGACCCCTGCTCGGCCTGCTGGCCGTGCTGCTGCTCGCCGTCGGTGTCCCAGCCGCAGGCGCGACCGAGCCCGAACCCCAGGATCCGCTGGACATCCTGGTGTTCTCCCAGCCCTACGGGTTCTCCCACACCGACGCCATCGTCAGCGGGGCCGAATGGTTCCTGTCCCTCAACGCCCGCCCCGACGAGTACCGCGTCGTGGTCGCCCACGACGATCCGACGCTCATCGATGGACTGGAGGACGACGGCATCTCGGCGTGGGAGTGGCTGCGACCCGAGCGACTCGCCACCTTCGACCTGCTGGTCTGGAACAACTCCACCGGTGAAGTGCCGTTCCCCGCGGACGAACGCGACGACCTGCGCGGCTCGGTCGTGGAGTGGGTTCGCGACGGCCACGGCATCCTCGGCGTGCACTCAGCCGCGGACTCCAACTACACCTGGCCGGCCTTCCACGAGCTGATCGGCGGGCAGTACGACGGGCACTGGTACAGCTTCGGCGGCATCGAGGTCGAGCCGTACCGGCTGCAGCTGAACGTCGAGGACCCCGACATCCCGCTCCTGGACGGCGTCGACCCGGCCTACGACTCCCACGACGAGACCTATCGCTGGCAGATGGACGTCCGGCCCGATGTCCACGTCATCCACTCGATGGACAACACCTCCATCGGGGCACAAGGGGCGCTGTACCACTACGAGCAGCCGATCACCTGGTGCCGCCCGGTGGGTGGGGGCCGTAGCTTCTACACCAACATCGGCCACTCCGGCTACCACTTCGCCGACGTCGACTACACGACGATGCTCACCAACGCGGTCACCTGGACCGGCGGCCGGATGACGGCAGAGGTCGACTGTTCTGTTCCGGTGGACCCGGCCACGGGCGTGTCCGGCGCGGACCGCCTCGGCGCGGCATGGGCAACCGTCGAGGGTGCCCGGACCGAGGTCTCCACCTACTCCGGTGGGCAGGTCGCCGTCACCGACATCGTCGTCGGCGAATCCGCCATCACCTTCCCCGACGTGGACCTGACCGACGTCGAGGCCATGGACCTGTTCGCCGTCGCGCACACCATCGCGGCGCCGAGCACCGTGGCGGTCACCGGCGGGCCCTACCACCAGCGGATCACCCCGGCGACGGGCGGCACCGTCGAGGTTCGCACCGGCGACGCCGACGGTCCGATGATCGGGACGGCCACCCTGCTGCCGACAACGGGCGGGCTGTTCTCCACGCATCTGCCGGCCGCGCTGGACCCTGTGGTCGGCGTGACCGGCCCGGTGGCCTCCTGGACGGTCCTGACCGCGGATGTCATCCCGACCGAGGGGACGCACGACGTGGTGCTCACCTTCGCCGAAGGGCCCGCCGGTCCCCTCGCCGGCGCCAACGCCGACCGGGATGTCTTCGGCAGCCTCGCGTGGATCGCCCCCCGCTGACCTGCGGTTCGTCGTGCGGCGGCCTCGGGTATCGACTGTGCCCATGACCTCCATCCCCATCCCGTTCGCCGGGACGGTTCGCCGGCACACGCGACGGACCGTCCGTTCGGTCCTCGAGGCGAGCGTCGGCCTGTACCTGAAGTCCCTTGACCTGCGCGGTCGCATGACCACCCCAGAGCTGAAGCTCACCCGGGCCGTCTGCGACGCCTACCTCGTCCGCCAGTGGCCGGCCGATGACGACATCGACGTGGCGACCGTCGACGAGCCGTTCGACCGGGCCCGCGTGCGGGGAGAGTGGCACGAAGCCCCGGGCGCGACGGACCGCAGCGGCCCGATCCTGCTGTACGTCCACGGTGGCGGGTTCGTGTTCGGCTCCCCCGAGACCCACCGGACGCTGACCGGCGAGCTGTCCAGGCGGCTGGGCTGGCCGGCCTTCTCCGTCGACTACCGCCTGGCGCCCGAACACCCCCACCCGGCCGCCGCCGACGACGTCCTGCGGGCGTGGCGATGGCTGCTGGACCGTGGGGTCGATCCGTCTCGGGTCGTGGTGGCCGGCGACTCCGCCGGCGGGCACCTGGCGTTGGGCCTGCCCTCCCGCGCCGTCAGGGCGTCGATGCCCGTGCCGGCTGCGGTGGTGGCGTTGTCCCCGGCAGCCGACCCCGGGTTCACCGAGGCGCTGGCGATGGCCGAGCCGCCGGACCGCAGCATCCCCGTGGGTGCCGCCGTCGCCGTGGTGCGGGCGTACGGGCAGGGGGCCGACGACCCCGACCTCCGGCTGACCGTAGGCGACCTCTCGGTCATGCCCCCGACGCTGGTCCACGCTGCCGAGCACGAGTTCTGCGGCCCCGATGCCGCTGCCTACGTCACCGCGTTGCGCGAGGTGGGCGGCACCGTGGAGTACCGGACGTGGCCGCGGACCTGGCACGTCTTCCACCTGGCACATCGGCGGTTGCGGGCCGCTGACGAGGCGCTGGACGACATCGTCCGGTTCGCCCACGGCCACGTCGATCGCCCGACCCCCTGAGCACGCCCGACCCGCATCGGTCCGGGTGTCGGCTCACCCCTGGTCGCGCAGGCCGGCGGCGACGTCGCCGCGCGCGCCGCGTACGGCCGGGACCAACGAGCTGACGAGGACCAGCAGCAGCACCACGGCACACGTCAGGCCGAGGTCCGCCCAGCCCACCACGAACGCGAGGTCGGCGAACCCGCGGCGGAACAGCAGCCAGAGCACCCCGAGTCCCGCCACCACGCCGATGACGACACCCGCGGCGGCCTGCAGCATCGGTTCGGCCACCAGCGCCAGGGTGACGTCGCCCCGGCTGAACCCGATGGCACGCAGCACCGCCAGCTGGCTGCGCCGCTCGCGCACCGCCCGCGCGACCAGCACCGCCACACCGACCAGCGCGACCCCGAGGGCCAGGCGCAGCATCACCGCGAACGTGTCGGTGAACGTGCGGTTGACCGCGACGACCTCCCGTGCGGCCTCGGCGACGGTGTCCACGTCCAGGCCCACGTCGGCGGCGGTCTCGTCGAGCTCACCTGCCAGCGCGGCGACGTCGTGGCCGTCGTTGGCCGCCGCGAGCACGAAGGTGG
Organism: Euzebya rosea; assembly: GCF_003073135.1. Classification (NCBI taxonomy): domain Bacteria; kingdom Bacillati; phylum Actinomycetota; class Nitriliruptoria; order Euzebyales; family Euzebyaceae; genus Euzebya; species Euzebya rosea. Next base: position 88,628 of record NZ_PGDQ01000006.1, on the reverse strand, counting down.
GGCCGCGTGTGGGGAACAGGTCCTCGTAGGCCTCGGCACCCATCAGGACGCCCTGCAGCAGGTAGGTGTCGAGCACGGCGAGCAGCTCGTGGCCGACCGGTCCCCGTCCGTCGTCGATGACCACGTCGTCGCCGGGCATCGCCCCCTCGGGACGGGCGTAGCGGTCCAGCACGACCCCCTCGCCGCGGATGACGTCGTCGAGCACCTCGGCCGCCGACCCGTAGCCGGGCAGCGCATCGGCGAGCTGGAAGGCCTGGGCGGACGCGAAGCCCGGGGAGACGCGGATGGCCCGCACCGGGTAGGGCACCGAGGAGGCCTCGTCATCGTCGTCCTCGGTGGTGAACCAGCCCTCGCCCATCAGCGTGTGGTCCATCGCGTCGATGCGTTGCACCCCGCGGACCGTGGCGAGCTGGTCGGGGTCGACCCGGACCGATGACGTGCCGACGACGTCGTAGCCGCCGCGCTGCCGGGCCACGCCGATGTCGGTGGCCGATCCGAGGACGGCCAGCGCCGCGACCATGAACAGCACGACGCCGACGGTGCCCGTGACGGTGCCGCCCCTGGACCGCAGGTGCCCGGCCCACGACCCGGCAGTCCGCAGCGGCGCCTGGACCCGCCGGTCGGGCAGGTACAGGCGGACCATCCGCATCAGCTGCGGCGCCCTCGCCGTCGCCAGCACCGTCGCGCAGGCCACCGCGCCCACGCCAGCCAGGACGAGGATGCCGAACGACGCCTGCACGCCGGCGGCGAAGTCGCCCAGCAGCGCCGGTGCCACCACTGACCAGACCAGCCCGACGACGGCGGCCCGTTCGTCCAGGCGCGACCGGGCGGCACCGGCCGGCACCCCGTGACGCAGGTGGAGCCACCAGGCGATCAGCAGCAGCGACACGCCGACGTAGCGCAGCAGGTCACCGCCGTCACCCGCGGTCAGGCCCATCCCGAGGACCAGCAGGCCCGTCCCGCGGGTCACCGCCAGCCGTCGACCACCACGGTCGGGGGCACCCAGCACAGGAGGTCCACCGCGGAGCACGTCGGCCACGTCCAGGCCGGCGAGCCGCCGCCCCGCCGACCACGCGGTCATCACCGCCACCACCAGCACGGTCACGACCCCGCTGACGACGGCCACGGGGTCCGGGGTCAGGTCGAGGTCCACGAGCTCGCGTCCACGACCCGCCTCGATGGCGCCGAAGTGGTCGGCGATGGTGGTCGCCAGCCACCCTGCCAGCGGCAGGGCCAGCAGGACCCCGATCACGGCGGCCACGAGCGCGTAGACGACGGCCTCGGACACCAACAGCCGACGGACGTGGCGCTGACTGACCCCGATCGCCCGCATGACGGCGACCTCGCGGGCCCGTTCCTGCCCCAGCAGCACGATCAGGTTGACGGTCACGGCCGCCGAGGCGGCGACCACCAGCAGGGCGAGGGTCAGCAGGATGCCGGAGAACAACCCGCCCTCGTCGGCGGCCAGGTCGAGCGCGTCCTCCTTGGCCTCCACCGACACCAGGCCGACGCGGCGGTTGATGGACTGGAAGCTCTCGGTGACGGCCTCCGCGGCATCCCGGCCGTCCTCGGGGGTGTCCAGGTAGAGGGCCGACACGAGCCCCGGGAGCCCGGTGATGCGCTGCAGCGTGTCCAGCCGGGTGATGGCGTTGGGTGTCCGACCGGCGTCGACCAGGCCGGTGTCCTCGGCGATGCCCTCGACGGTGGCGTCCCACCGGACGACCCGCGGGGCCAGCGCGATGTCCTCGTCGTCGGGATCGGTGTGCTCGGGGATGGCGATGACGAACCCGACGGGGTCGCCGATGGCGACGTCGATCCGTTCGGCCAGCCGCTGGCCCAGCAGCACGCCCTCGGGCGACAGCAGCAGCGGGTCGGTCTGCCCCTCTCCCGTCATCGGTTCGCCGATGTCGATCTCGTCGGCGGAGACCCCGAGCAGCCGCGCGTCGGGTTCCCGGGCACCGGGACCGCCGGTGGCGACCGCGTCGAGGACCAGCCGGCCGGCCCAGCGGTCACCGGGCAGCGCCCCCTCGGTGGCGGCGAACCGGACCAGCGACTCGCCGATCAGCGGTTCGCCGGGACGGAAGGTGACGACGTCGATCGGTCCCCACTGGGCCCGGGCGTCCTCCACGAACAGGCGCTCCAGCGAGCTGCCCCCGACAAGGGAGGCGACGGTCGCCACGTGCATGGCCAGCAGGCCGAGCACGACGAGCAGCCCACGACCCGGACGCCGCCGCGCACCACGCACCCAGAGGCCGGCCCCGCGTGTGCGCAGGGCCGGCCTCGGGCGGCGGGTCATGGTGGTCAGCGGCACGGGCGACGGAGGGTATCCGCCTCCGCAGGTCGATCAGGCGAGGGCGAGGCCGAACAGGTGGGTCTTGTCCTCGTTGTCCAGCTCGATGGTCTGCAGCGTCATCGTCGGGTCGATGTCGATGGACGCGGCGAACACGAAGGTCCGGACCTGCTCGACGGTGGTGCCGTTGACCCGGAAGCGGGTCTCGACGACCGTGGTGTTGCCGGCCTCGGGCTGCCGTCCGTTGGCGTTGAGCGTCCAGTCGCTGAACCGGAGGGGCTCGACGACCTCGACCTCCTCCAGCTCCCCGTCGGCGCCGACTCGGGTGTAGTGCAGGGTGACGTCGGCGGTGACCGGACCGTTGTGGCTGGCGCCGAGGAACCCGATGCGGGTGGCATCGCCCGGCAGGACGGGGACCATCTGGCCCTTCATCTCCACGTTGTCCGGGGCGCCGGGGTCGGTGTCGGGCCACGTGAAGGCGAACCCGTCGACGGACAGCTCGTCGCCCGGCATGACCCCGGCCACGGCCAGCGCGGCGGTGGAGTAGCTGAACCCGCCGCCGTCGAAGTTGCACTGGTGCAGGGGGTGCTGGCAGATGCCGACGCTGTTGCGGAAGGCCGCCAGGGAGATCTCGTCGGCCGACGCACCGGTAGGGACCAGCGTGGCCAGCAGGGCCAGCACGAGGGACAGGGTGGTCAGGGCGATACGGGTGGTGCGGGTGATGGTCACGGTGGCTCCTGCGGAGTGGGAGTGCTGCGGTCGGACGGTCACGGTCAGACGGTCACGGTCAGACGGTCACGGTCAGGACGGTGGTGGCCTCGACCCGTCCGGCGTGGTCGATGGAGCGGAACTCCACGGTGTGGGTGCCGGGGGTATCGATGACGAAGGCCGCCGCCTCGGGCGAGAGGTCGGTCACCCGCACGTTGCGGATCTGCACGAGGTCCGAGCTGCCGTGGTTCTGCAGGCCGATGTGGCCCTCGGCGAACTGCCGCAGGTCGGTCCCGGGATCACCGCTGCGCGACGACTGCTGTCCGGGGGTGTTGGTGAAGCTGTTGATGACCTCGCCGTCGCGGGAGATGGTCGCGGTCCAGTCGCCGCCGCCGGTCAGCTCGACCTCGTAGGTGCTCCACGTGCCCGTCGGGACCGTCCTGGCCTGCTGCAGGTCCAGCGGGGCGAAGTTGTAGACCGAGCCGGTCTTCTGTGTCTCGCCGGTGGCCCCGTCGTACATCTGCAGCTCCTGGCCGCAGTAGATGGCAACCCACTCCGGGCGTGTCTCGCCGCCGCGCTGGCAGTCGTGCATGGTGCCGGCGGCTGCCGCCTCGTCGGGGTTGGGGAACCGGACGAACAACCCGGAGTTCGACCGGCCGCCGTCGGTGCGCAGGTCCCGCCATTCGTAGGTGAGGTGCACGTCGCCGAACGACCGGGGGTGCCACAGCATGCCGAGGCCGCCGCGGGAGACGACCGACCCATCGGGCTGGCGTTCGAAGGAGCCGGGCCCCGCCTGGATCCATTCGTCGAAGGAGGCACGGGAGGTGCCGAGCAGGGTCTCGGTCGGTCCGGCGTAGTCGGTCCACGCGCCGCCGTCGACGCGATACTCGGTGCGCGCCACCCCGGCGCCGACGTCGGTCGGCTGCAGGGTGATCGTGGCCGGGCCGGTCCCGCCGGGCTGGTCCACGGTCGCAGTGGTCACCGGCGCGGCGGGGTCTATGTCGATCCGCAGGGTCGTGGACTCCTCGACGTTGCCGGCGCTGTCGACGGAGCGGTACTCCAGGGTGTGGCGCCCGGGTTCGTCGATCAGCAGCGGTTCGGCCGGTTCCAGCCGCTGGACGCGGACGTCGCGGAACTGCATGTGGTCGGGGTAGCCGTGGTTCTGCAGGCCGATGTGGCCGCGGGCGAACTGGCGGAGGTCGGTGGAGGGGTCGCCGGCACGGGCGGCGTCCTGGCCGGGGCTGTTGGTCCACGTCTGCAGGACCTGGCCGTTGCGGACGATCGTGGTCGTCCAGTCACCGCCGCCCTCCACGCGGATCTCGTAGTCCTGCCACTCGCCCTGGGTACCGGGGTTCGCCTCGTCCAGGGTCAGGGGGGAGAAGTTGTAGATCGAGCCGGTCTTCTGCGGCTCGAAGTCGAAGATGCCGGTGCCGTCGTAGACCTGGATCTCGTGGCCGCAGCTGATGGCGACCCACGCCGGGCTGGTCTGTGCCGACCCCGTCTGGCAGGCGTGACGGTCCTCGGGGGCACGCTGCACGGCCTCGTCGGGGTCGGGGAAGCGGACGAACACCCCGGAGTTGGATCCGCCGGTCGGTTCGGGACGCATGTCGCGGAACTGGAAGCGCAGGACGATGTCGCCGTACTCCACGGGGTACCAGAGCATCCCCAGCCCCCCGACGGTGTGCATCGTGCCGTCGGGCATCAGCTGGAACGATCCGCTCGGCGCCTGCCGCCATCGGTCGAACGTCTCCCGGGTCCCGTCGAAGATGACCTCCTCCGGTGCGCCATGAGTCGTCCACTCGCCGCCGTCGAGGCGGTACTCGGTGCGGGCCAGTCCCGAGCCGCCGAACTCGTCGGTCGCGTCGAGGGCGACCTCGACGGGTGCGGTCCACCAGCCCGACGGCAGCTGCTCGCCGTCGCTGTGCAGCTCGTGGGTGGTCACCGGCGGCTGGGCGTCGCTCAGCATGCGCACCTGGATGTCGCGGAAGCTGACGGCGTCGTTGGCACCGTGGTTCTGCAGGCCGATGTGGCCGGCGTCGGTGGCCCGGAAGTTCTCGGTGCCCTGGAAGACGTTGACGACCTCACCGTTCAGCTCGACGGTGATCGTCGGCCGGCCCACCGTCTCGTTGCGCTCGACGGTGATGGCGTAGTCGTTCCACTCCCCTGCGGGACGGGCCGTGCGCCGCAGCTCGCGCTGCTGGTTGTAGATCGAGCCGGTCTTCTGGTCCTCGCCGTCACCCATCGTGCCCTCGCGGACCTGGACCTCGTACCCCGAGGAGATGGCGATGTTGTGGGTGTTCCCGCCGGCGGAGGGGAAGCCGACGAAGATGCCGGAGTTGTCCGTCGCATCCTCGGTGCGCCACTGCATCCGCAGCTCGTAGTCCGCGAACGTCGCGTCGGCGTACCACAGCAGGCCCAGCCCGCCCGTGCTCAGCAGCCGGCAGCCCTCACCCGGCCCGTCGTCGACCACGGCGAAGCCGCCGGGTCCGGACTGGCGCCACCCCTGGGTCGTGGGGGTGCCGACGCCGTCCCACAGGGAAGTGAAGCCGGGGTCGATCGACGGTGCACGGTCACACGCGGCTGCATCGGCCGTGGCGGCCGGGACGGTCAGCAGGCCCAGGGCCAGCAGCAGGACGAGGACGAGCGGCAGGGCACGCCCGTGCACAGCTCGAGGCGAGGAGGGGGATGTCATGGGTCGGCTCTTCCCGTGTGACGAAGTGGTGTCGCCGCAGGGCTTCGACGCCGACCCCGTCCCTTCCTGCCGTCAGCACGATATTTGTTGATCCATCCTCGTAATCAGCTGGTGTGGCCCAGGCGGGTGGCCGCGTCGGTGCAGATCGCGTCGTCGACGAGGGCTCCGCAGACGAGCGGGACCGCGCCGTCACCGTCGGTGCCGATCCAGTTCGCGGTCTCGGCCGGCAGGCGGTCGCCGTCGGCGAGGACGATCGGGCCGGGGTGGGAGGATCCGGCGGCGACGAAGCCCTCGGCCCACGCGGCGGGGTCGCCGCCGTCCAGCAGCAGGATCCCGTCGGCAGTGCCGGCCGACGCGACGTCGAGCACGTCGGTGGCCACGGCGACGGCGGTGCCGAAGCGGGTGTCCCCGGCGATGCGCTCGACCATGACGTCCATGTCGGCGAGGTCCTGCACGACCCCGTCGCCGACGGCGGCCTCGCCACCGACGACGACCACCTTGGCGGTGCCCCTGGCGCGAAGCCAGTCCGCGACCTCGGGTGAGAGGCGGCCGCTGTCGGTGAGCAGGATCGGGCGTCCGTCAGCGGCTGCGGCACGACCGGCGGCGAGGGCGTCGGCGAACGCCGCCGTGGGGTTGCCCTCGACGCCGTGGGCCCGAAGGACCAGCGGGACCTCGTGTGGGTCCTCGACCAGCTGGTCGGCGACCGCGAGGGCGGTCAGGACGCGGGTGTCGCCGGCCACGCGGTCCACGGCGATGCCGAGGTCCTGCAGGTCCTCCACGACGCCCGGGCCGACGGCGGCCTCGCCACCGAGGATGGTGACGGTGGTGATGCCGAGGGCCTGCAGCCGGTCGGCCGTCTCGGGGCTCAGCGACACGCGGTCGGTCAGCAGCAGGGGGGCACCGCTGGACTGGGCGGCGCCGGAGGCGAGGGCGTCGGCGAACTCGTCGTCGCGCGCCAGGAGCGCACACGCGCAGGCCGGGTTGTCCTCCTCGGCGTTCCAGCCGAGGGCCAGGTCAGTGGGACGTCCGCTGGTCGCGGTGATCCGGGTGACCCCCGGGATCACCGGGTCGGTCGGGTCGGTCGGGTCGGTCGGGTCGGTCGGCTCGTCGGCCACGACGGTGGCGACGATCGTCGGGGCCCGGGTGCTGGTGGCCAGCATGTTGTCGCCGGTCACGTGCAGGTACGCGCAGTGCGGGACGTCGGAGATGACGACCTGCTCCTGCGTGGCGCCGGTGTTGGTGTCCGAGCCGTACCAGCCCCATGCGGTGGTGACGCCCAGGTCGTAGTCGTCCGTGGGGTTGGGGATCTCCAGGGTCAACGTCACCTCGGCCGTGGCCGCGCGGACCGAGGACAGGTCGAGGATCCACGTCTGCGCGCCCCAGCCGAGGCCGCCGACGATGCCGGCCGCGACCTGCTGGGTGTCACCGTCGACGGTCAGGGCACGTGCGGCGCCGCTGACCTCCCACGTGCCGTTGTTGCGCTCCTGCAGCTCGGGGACGACGCAGGACTCGCCGATCGTGTCGACGTCGGCAGGCGGCGGCGTGGGGGCGGGTGGCAGCGGCTCGTCGCCGGCCAGGCACTCGGTGTCCAGCGGCACCTGCGACACCCAGTCGACGCCGTTGATCAGCGCGGTCTGGAACGCCGGGTCCAGCCAGGTCGTGTCGGAGTGCCCCATGTTGTTGTAGTAGACGCGGCCGCGGTCACGGAAGGTCTTGGTCCAGGCGACGGGCTGGTGGTGTTCGTAGGGGGTGGGACCGTCCTGGATGCCCTCGTCGACGGTCTCCTCGTCCAGGCTCAGCAGCACGTTGGTGTCGCCGAACTCGCGTGGCAGGGACACGCCGTCGATGCCCTTGGCGCCGCGCCAGCGGTAGTACTCGTCGGGGAAGGTGAAGCGATCCTGTCCGTCCCAGCCGTCGGTGATCGGGTCGTCGGTGTCCTCCACGATCATCTCCGGTGCACCGGATCCGGCGTTCTGCGGGTGACTGTCGAACTGCGCGCCGAACAGCTCGGCGTGTTCGGCCCACCCGTAGTTGGCGTCCAGCGCCGCGTGGAAGCCGACGGTCCCGCCGCCGCAGCCGGCGAAGCGGATGATCTCCTCGCGCTGGGATTCGCTCATCGGCGGCTTGCCGGTGGTGGACACCCACATCAGCACGTCGTAGTTGGCGAGCACGTCGGCGGTCAGCAGCGCGGGGACCTCGGTGATGGTGACGTCGAAGTGGCCGGCCTGCGACATCTCGAGCAGGGTCCGCTGGGCCTGGGTGATGCTGGGGTGCCGGAACCCGTAGGTGCCCGTCCAGACGAGCACGTTGGGCACCTCCTCCTCCTGGGCGGTGACAGGCGTGATGGCGCCGAGGACGAGCAGGGCGACAAGCAGCAGCTTGAGGAAATGACGCATGGCTGGCTCCGTGGGGAGTGGGATCTGGGAAGGGGGTGGGCGGTGCCGGGTGGCAGCGCTGGGTCAGCTGACGACGACGGTGCCGCGCATCGACGGGTGGAACCGGCAGACGTACTCGTAGGTGCCGGGTTCGGCGAAGGTGACCCTGAAGGTGGCCCCTGCCGGACCGTCGTCGGTGGCCTGCAGGTAGCCGGAGCGGATCTGGGTCGTCCCGTCCCACGGGCCATCCGGCGCGTCGGGCAGGGCATCGGCCGGGGTGGAGTGCACCAGCTCCGGCGGTTCGTCGAATCCGAGGACGACGTCGTGGGGTGCTCGGGCGGTGGACGTCCACGTGACGGCCTCGCCGGCGGCCACCGTCACGGTGGCCGGCCAGAACGCGTTCAGGCGGGTGGTGTCGCTGCCGGGCGCGACCAGTACCTCACCGGCGGTCGGTTCGGCGGGCACGACCGAGTCGGGGGCGTCGGGCAGGGGTGCCTCGCCGGCGGCGGGGTCCTCGGTGGGATCGTCGGTGACGACGACGTCGACGGTCAGCTCGGGATGCAGCGCGCAGACCAGCCGGTGGGTGCCGGTCGTGATGTCGTCGGACAGCGGGACCTCCCGGGTCTCCCCGGGCAGCATCGCCCCGGTGGACCAGTAGTCGGTGCCGTCCCACGCCGACGGACCGTCGATCGGCAGGATCGGGCACTCCCCGACCGCACCGTCGGGGTCACCACCGCGGCACGAACCCCAGACCGGCGGGTTGGGGATCGCCCCTCCAGCGCCGGCCACGAACACCGGCGGCGGGCCGTTCGTGCCCGCCACCACCAGGGCGTGGGTCACCGTGCCCTCCGTGCTCGCCTCGGCCGCCGCCCGACCCTCCATGCCCTGGTTGGCGTTGGTGATCGCGATCGTGTCGCCGGGTCGGGCCTGCACGTTGACGCCGCGGACGGCCAGCAGGACCTCGGTGCCACCGTCGATCGCCACGGCACGGATCGTGGGCTCGGCCGCGGGGCCGTCCGAGCAGCCGCCGAGGACCAGCAGCAGCGCGAGCACCACGACGCCCACGCAGACACGACCGACCCCCGGCACGCGCACTCCGGGGGTCAGGAACGCCATCGTGGTCAGATCAGCTCGCGGGAACGAGCGGGGAACAGCAGCACGAGCAGCGCCGCAGCCGCCAGGGCGATGGGGGCGGTCGCGTCGCTGTCGGCACCCGCGTCGGACGGCAGCACACCGTCCAGCAGGCCGCGGGGCACGATGCGGGCGATCGAACCGCCGGGGGCGTTGTAGAAGCCTGCACCGTAGTTGGCGACGTACACCGCGCCGTCCGGACCGATCGTGGCGTCGATGGGACCGGTCAGCGATCCGAGCAGGGCAGGGGCCATCGCCGTGGTGTCCAGGGTGGCCGTGTCGCTGTCGAAGGGCACGGTGACCATGCTGTTGCGCGAGAACTCCAGCATCAGGAACTGACCCTGGTAGGCCTCCGGGAAGGCGTACTCGCCATCCCCGTCGTAGCGGTAGACGGGGCCGGCGATCGCGGTCCGGGTGATGCCGTGCGCCATCGCCGGGAACGACAGGTCGGGGTGGTAGGTGTAGTGGATCTGGGCCGGCACGGTGTCGGCGCAGTCGAACGGCTCGCCGGGGTTGTCGGCGCCGAACGCGTCGTACTGGACGTAGGCCTCGGCGTCACCGATGCACATCGGCCAGCCGTGGTTGCTGCCACCGCCGGCGGGAACGACCTCGACCTCGTCGTGGCCCTCGGGCCCACGGGCGGCGTCCGGTCGCTGGGCGTCCGGTCCGACGTTGCCGACGACGATCGCCTGGCTGACCGGATCGACGTCGATGCGGTAGTTGCTGCGGAAGCCCATCGCGTAGACGTAGGGGTCGTAGGCGGCGTCGCCGACGTGCGGGTTGTCGGCGGGCACCAGCGACCCGTCGCCGTCGAGGTCGTCCACGTCGAGGCGCAGGATCTTGCCGCGACGGTCGGCGGGGTTCTGCGAGGTCCGCATCGCGTTGAAGGCGTCGCGGCCCTCGTTGGCGTCGTGCGGGGAGAAGCCGTTGGACTCGTGCGGGTTGGTGTCGTCGCCGGTCGACAGCACGACGGTGCCGTCGGCCAGCCACTCGATGTCGCCGCCGTAGTGGCAGCACTCGTACCACTCCGTGGCGTTCTCGAGGAGGACTTCCTCGCTGGCCAGGTCGAGGGTGCCGCCGGTCATCGTGAAGCGCGACAGGCGGAAGATTCCCTCCTCGGCGGGGTCTCCCCCGGCGTCGGGGTGGTTCGGCGTGACCGGGGCGGTGCCGAGCGACCCGGGGACGGAGTAGTAGGCCAGCAGCTGGCCGCCGTCGGCGGAGAAGTCGGGGTAGAGCAGAAGGCCGTGGAGCCCGCCCTCCTCCAGGGGAACGTCCTCGGTGGGGCAGCCGGCGCACTGGTTGGCCGAGACGGGAATGACGCCGGCCTCGGTCTGGGTGCCGTCGGCCGTGATCCGGTTGATCGCGCCCTTGCGTTCGGCGAAGACGATGGTGCCGTCGTCGGCGACCTCGACGATGGTCGGGTCGGACACGTCGGTCGTGATGGACTCCACCGACAGGTCGAGCAGACCGGTCGCCGGGAGCTGGGCCTCGGCCGCTCGACCGAAGTCCAGCTGGAGTGCCGCCAGGGACAGCAAGGCGGTGGCCACGGCCACTCGTCGGAGTGAAGGCTTGCGCATGGAGAACATCGGCGGGTCGGCTCCTCGATCGATCGCACACCGTCGGCCACGGGTGCTCCTGCTGTTGGTGTTCTCCGTCCGGCACGAGGATTCCTGCTGTCCGATCGGAAAATGTTGGATGGCGGGACAAACGTGGCAGGAGTTGCCGTCCACCACGTCGAAGGCCATGCACGGACGTGGGTCCTTCTCCCACGTCCTCGAGCCGAGAACGACGAGGAGTGGCGAACATGTTCGACCGCAGCGCAGCCGTGAGCCGACGACGCCTGATGGGCCTTGGTGCGGGGGTGATCGGCGCGGCAGCGATGCAGGCCGTTCCCGGCGCCACGCCGGTCCGGGCCGAGCCCCGCGAGGGCCACTACGAGATGCCGATCGACGACGGCGCGATCGTGCCGCGCGAACGGATCGGGATCCAGCTGTACACCCTGCGGGCCACCGTCCGCCAGCTCGGCTACGAGAAGGTCTTCAGGCGCCTTGCCGCCATCGGCTACACGCAGGTCGAGTTCGCGGGCTACGAGTCCGAGGACCCCACCGGCCTGTCCCGGGCGGGTCTGAAGGAGCTGATGGAGGAACACGGCCTGACCCCGGCCGGTGCCCACATGCAGGGCGCGCTGAGCGACGCGACGATCGACGACCACATCCAGCAGGCGCTGGACCTCGGGGTGCCCGCGATCGGCCAGGCCTCCCTGCCGACCACGTTCGACCAGGCCACCGTCGACGGGTGGAACCGGTGGGGGGCGAAGGCCGCGGACGCCGGCCTGACCTTCTACCTGCACAACCACTCCGGCGAGCTGCAGACCACCGACGCCAACGGGAGGACCCCCTACGAGCGCTACATCGAGGAGACCGACCCCGACGCGGTGTCCTTCGAGCTCGACGTGTACTGGGCCTTCAACGCGACCGTCGCCAACCCGTCGCTGGACCCGGCGCAGCTGGTCATCGACCATGCGGACCGCTTCGTGCTGTACCACGTAAAGGACGGGCACGAGCCGGGCAGCCGGGCCCCTGACGTCACCAACCCGTTCGGCGTGGTCTTCGGCGGTGCCGGCTACTCGATGACCCATCTCGGGCAGGGCGACATCGACTACGAGACCTTCTTCAACCGCATCCGTGCCGCCGACATCTCTGCCGGGCGTCCGGCCGACGGCCGCCACCGCGGCTACATGCTGGAGAACGACAACACCAACGGGCAGGCCGACACCAAGGAGGCCTGGGTGACCGCCGTCACGGGGCAGGCGTGGATGGCGCACGGCCTGCGCGTCGTGGACTGACACCTCCCGCTGGGCCGCAGACGAGCGCCCGCCGCGAGGTCAGGCGGCGGCGGGGCTCCGCGCGGGGTCCAGCAGCAGGGGCTCGAGCGCGATCTCCAGCGCCCCGAGCAACGCCGAGTCCTCCTGCAGGGCGGCAGGGACGATCGTGACGCCCGACCGGCTGGGTGAGAGGGTGTGCTGGGCGATCTCGGCGTCGATCCCGGCTTCGAGGAAGCCGAAGGCGTCGGCGAAGTAGCCGCCGAGCACGATCCTGCGAGGGTTCAGCAGGTTGACCATGCCGGCCAGTCCGCGTCCCAGGCGGACACCGATCTCGTGGAGGGCCTGCCGGACGCCCTCGTCCCCGTCCGCGGCGGCGGCGATGATCGTGCGGACGGCCTCGGAGAGGTGGTCGGTGTGCTCGTGGCCGGTCAACGACAGCAGGGCCAACGCGCCGGTCTCGGCCTCCAGGCACCCGACGCTGCCGCACCGGCAGCCGGTGGCGTCCGGGCCGGTGTTGACCGGGATGTGGCCGATCTCCCCGCTGTAGCCGTCGGCGCCGAGCTGCAGGCGACCGGCGATGATGGTGCCGCCACCCACGCCGATCTCGCTGGACAGGTAGATCAGGTCGTCGACCCCGACGCCTGCCCCGCGGAGGTGCTCGGCACGGGCGCCGAGGTGGGCCTCGTTGGCGACGAATACCTCGATGCCGTCACCGAGGTGGGCGGCGAGGTCGGCGCCGAGGTTGACCTCTCGCCAGCCGAGGTTCGGGGCGAAGTGCACGAAGCCGTCGTTGGCACGCACAACTCCCGGAGCGGCGATGCCGACGGCGTACAGGTGCTGGGACGGCAGCAGGTCGGCGATGACCTCGTCGAGCAGGTCGCAGAGCTCCTCGAGGGTCTCGGCGTAGGGACGGCCGTCGTTGTTGGTCTCGCGATGCACGCGGGAGACGAGCGTGCCGCCGATCCCGCCGATCGCGACGGTGAGCCACTTGGTGCCGATGTCGACGGCTGCCGCCACGACGTGGTCGGTCGAGGCGCGCACGAGCGGCGAGGGCCGACCGGCGCTGCCGGTCGCCTCTGGTTCGCCCTCCTCGACCAGGCCGCACTCGACCAGCTCGGCGACGAGCGCACCGATGGTGGAGCGGTTCAGGCCGGTGGCGGCGGTCAGGGCCGAGCGGGACTGTGGCCCGCCACGGTGAACTCGACGCAACACGGTCGCGAGGTTGTGCCGCCTCAACGAGTCCCGCGTCGCGCCCTTCGTCGCATCTCGTGCTGGGGCGACCATGGAGGCAGAGGCTAGCACCGGGTCGAGCGTGGGCTCGGCAGCTGCCGACAGCGGCGTCATGCCCGGTCCGCGGCCAGCAGTGCGGCACCGATGACGCCCGCATCGTTGCCCAGCCGAGCCGGCACGACGGGCACCTCCGGGCGCCGCTGGGCACCGAGGACATGGGTCCACATGGTGGCACGGGCGGTGTCGAGCAGGAGGTCGTCGGCTTCGCCGAGCCCACCCCCCACGACGATCATCTCCACGTCGAGCAGGTTGACGACGCTCGCCATGGCCACCCCGAGGTCATGGCCCAGCTGGTCGAGCAGCGCCACGGCCAGTGCGTCCCCGTCGCGGGCGGCCCGGGTGATGACGTCACCGGTGAGGGTGCGGATCTCGCGCAGCGGCGAGCCTGCCGGTGCGCGCCCGTCGGCGACGGCCTCGACGGCGAGGCTGCGCAGGGCGGTGCCCGAGCAGTAGGCCTCGACCTCACCGGGGATGCCGCTCGGGCCGATGCGCTGGTCGGCGCGGATGATCATGTGCCCGAGCTCGGCGGCGAAGCCGTGGCTGCCCCGGAAGAGCCGGCCGTCGAGCACGAGGCCGCCCCCCACGCCGGTGCCCAACGTCACCATGGCGAGGTTTCGGTCGACCCCCCGCCCCGCCCCCATGCGGAACTCCGCCCAGGTGGCGGCGGCCGCATCGTTCTCCACCACGACGGGCACGCCGATGCGCTCGGCGAGGGCACTTGCCAGGGGGAAGGACTTCAGGGCGACGTTGGGACCTGCCGCGATGACCCCCTCGGCGGTGACCATCCCGGGATAGCCGACGCCGACCGCAGTGGCACCGGTGGCGGGCATGACGCTGGTGGCGGCGGCGACGATGGCGTCCAGCAGCAGGTCGGGGTCCGACGGCGTGGCCTCGCGATGGCGGCTGGTGATGGTGCCCTCGGCGACGAGTCCGGCGGCGATCTTCGTTCCTCCGACATCGATGCCCACGGCGGTCGAGTGGGCGGTCGTGTCGGGTCCACGATGCTCCTGCAACGCCTCGGCGGTGTCGTGCAGGCGATGCATGTCAAAGCTCCTCGGGTGGCGATCCTGGCGGCGGTACGCGGGTGATCACACCACGCTCCACCTATTTTCGCCTATGACGCAACGAAATCCTGCATCGACCCGGATGTTTCGTTGATGCGGTCGACGCCCGCTACACGGCGGGCAGTCGTTCCCGGACCACTTCCGCCAGGTCCTCGGCGTGCTGTCGGGCCTCGACCATCGACGCGGCCTCGACCATGACCCGGACGATGGGTTCGGTGCCGGAGGGCCGCAGCAGGACCCGCCCGGAGCCCTCGAGCGTGCGCTCGACGGCGGCGACCGCGTCCCACACGGCGGTGGCCCCCTCCAGTGCGTCCTTGTCCACGCCGCGAACGTTGACCAGGGTTTGGGGCAGCCGCGTCATGATCGACGCGAGCTCGGCCAGCGAGGCCTTCTGGGTGGCCATCGCGCGCAGCAGGAGGACCGCCGAGAGCACGCCGTCACCGGTGGTGGCGTGGTCGCTGGCGATCAGGTGGCCCGACTGCTCGCCGCCGAGTCGGTACCCGGATGCCTGCATGCCTTCCAGGACGTAGCGGTCGCCGACCTTGGTCTGGATCACGTCGATCCCGAGGCGCTCCATGCAGTGCATGAAGCCGAGGTTGGTCATGACGGTCGTGACGACCCCGTCCAGCCCGGTGAGGGACTGTTCGTGGGCCGCGAGGATGGCCAGCAGCTGGTCGCCGTCGACGATGTCGCCCTCGGCGGTGCAGGCCACGATGCGGTCGGCGTCGCCGTCGTGGGCGATCCCGAGGTCCGCGCCGTGGGACACCACGGCCTTGGCGAGGTGCTCGGGGTGGTTGGACCCGACGCCGTCGTTGATGTTGGTCCCGTCGGGGATCGCCGCGATCGCGGTGACCTGTGCGCCGAGGCGGCGCAGCACCGTGGGGCCGACGCTGCTCGCGGCCCCGTTGGCGCAGTCCAGCACGATGTGGAGGTCCCGGAGGTCGATGCCGTCCGCGACGGCGACCAGGTGGGCGATGTAGGCCTCGACGGCGCCGGGAACGTGCCGCTTGCGACCGATCCGGGTGCCCGTCGGCCTGTCGGAGTCGAACCGCTGGAGCAGCTCCTCGACACGGTCCTCCTCCTCGTCGGTCAGCTTGTGCCCGGTCGGTCCGATGAGCTTGATGCCGTTGTCGGCGACGGGGTTGTGGCTGGCGGAGATCATCACACCGGCGTTGGCCCCGAGGGTCGAGACGAGGTAGGCCACGCCGGGGGTCGGCAGCACGTCGAGGACGACGGCGTCACCGCCCGCGGAGCACACACCGGCCGCCACGGCCGACTCCAGCATCTCGCCGCTGGCCCGGGGGTCGCGGCCGATGATGATCCGCGGCCGGGGTGCGCCCTCCTCCCGGAGGGTACGCACGAGCGCACGGCCGATGCCGAGCGCCAGCTCGGGGGTGATGTCGTCGTTGGCGACGCCACGGACGCCGTCGGTGCCGAAGTACTGTCCCATCGGGTATCCCTTGTATCGCGTGTTGGGTCCGGAACGGCGAAACGGCCGCACCCATCGGGTGCGGCCGTCTCGACGTGTCCTAGCGCTTGGAGTACTGCGGCGCCTTGCGGGCCTTCTTGAGGCCGTACTTCTTGCGCTCGACCTGGCGGTCGTCACGACGCAGCAGGCCGGCCTTCTTCAGCGGCGGACGCCAGGACGGCTCGGCGGCCTCGAGGGCGCGGGCGATGCCGTGGCGCAGGGCGCCGGCCTGGCCGGAGATGCCACCGCCGTGGATGCGGGCGATGACGTCCCACTCGCCGAGGCTCTCGGTGGCGGCGAACGGCTCGTTCACGGTCATCCGGAGCACGTCGGTCGGGAAGTAGTCCTCGATCGTGCGGCCGTTGATGGTGAACTGGCCGGTACCGCGGGTGAGGCGGACGCGGGCCACGGAGCGCTTGCGGCGACCGGTGAAGATCTCACGGGTACGGCCGGTGGGCGCGGCGGCGACGGACGCGTCGTCGGCGACCGGCTGGAAGTTCTCGAGGGATTCGAGGCTGCTCATGAAGAGATCCTTGGGGCTAGCCAGCGGCCAGCGGCTGGGGGTTCTGGGCGGTGTGGGGGTGCTCGGCACCGGCGTACACCTTCAGCTTGCGCAGCTGCTTGCGGCCGATGGTGTTCTTCGGGAGCATGCCCTTGACGGCGTTCTCGATCAGGCGCTCGGGGTGACGCTCGCGCATCTCACCGATGGGCATGCCCTTGATGCCGCCCGGGAACCCCGAGTGGCGCCACGCCCACTTGTCGCGGCCCTTGTTGCCGGACAGCTCGATCTTGTCGGCGTTGATGACGATGACGAAGTCACCCATGTCCATGTGCGGCGCGAAGGTGGGCTTGTGCTTCCCGCGCAGGACGTGGGCGATCCGGGTCGCGAGGCGACCGAGGATCAGGCCTTCGGCGTCGACGATGTGCCACTGGGGGTCGATGTCGGCGGGAGTTGGGGAGAACGTACGCATGTTGATCGTCCGATGATGATCGGGGGGGTCTGGGCTGCTCGTGGCCGTGGACGACCGGTGAAGGGCGTCACCGAGTCTCCTCGGGCGACGAGCGAAGTGGTGCTCGGGGAAGTACCGGAAGGTGCGCCCGTCGCTGGGTCTGCGGGGAGACACCCCACAGCGGCGCCATCGGCGCGGATGGAACAGAGTACAGCGACGCCACGCGATCCTGCAACCGCCATCTGGCACGCGGAACCCGCCGACCACTCGGCCGCCCGGCCACCCGTCGAGATGGGCGACGGGGAGGGCGATGCCTGCGGAATGCAACGATACCGGCCGTCGGGATGTTCGACGTGGAGCTGCTGCGGGGTAGGCCTTGTCCTACGCAACCTTCGAGGAGGCTCCCCATGCAGACCCATGACCTGACCGGACTCACCATCGCCATCGTCGCCACCGACGGGGTGGAGCAGGTGGAGCTGACCCGGCCGCGAGAAGCACTGATCGCCGCCGGCGCCGACACCGAGCTCATCAGCCTCGAGGCGGGGACGATCACCGGGTACAACCACCTGACGGCGGCCGACGACTTCGACGTCGACGCCACCGTGGGGGCCGCCGATCCGGCCCGCTACCACGGGCTGCTGCTGCCGGGTGGTGTCGCCAACCCCGACGCGCTCCGCATGAACGACGAGGCCGTCGCGTTCATCAAGGCGTTCGCTGACGAGGGCAAGCCGGTGGCCGCCATCTGCCACGCGGCGTGGACGCTGGTCGAGGCCGACGTCCTGAAGGGCCGGACCCTCACGTCCTGGCCCAGCCTGCAGACCGACATCCGCAACTCGGGCGCGACGTGGGTCGACGAGGAGGTCGTCGTCGACGGCAACCTCGTGACCAGCCGCAAGCCCGACGACCTCGATGCGTTCTGCGACGCCGCGATCGAGGCGTTCGCCAAGGCCGGCGCTGCTGACCCCAACCCCGCCCTGATCGCGCCGTAGGCACGGCCATGTGACAGTCCGACGCCCCCGACCGGTTCGGTCGGGGGCGTCGGTGCGTGTGGCGGGGGTGCAGGCCGCCACACGTGTGCGACGGCCTAGTGCCTCCGGGAGTCGGTGTTCGCCTGCGACTCCTCGACGTGGGCACGCCGTTCGGCGATCACATCGTCCTCGGCGGGGGTGTCGTCATCGGGCGCCGGGCTCGACCGGCCGGGCTCGACGGGGTTCATACCGGTCTGTCCGGGGCCGCCGGGCCGGTCGGCCTTGTCCATGTCCGTGTTGTCCTCGGGCGCCGAGTGGTCCTCGCCCAGGGCAGGGTCATGGGGCTCCGGGGTCGACGGGTCGTCGCGGTGGGGGTTGCGCATGGCGACGTCCTACCCACCGCGGCGATGCCTCAACCCTGCGTCACGTCGATCGTGGCGGGCCGTACCGCACCCCGACCAGGGACAGTCCCTGCGGGGGCGCAACGGGTCCCGCCTCGCTGCGATCCCGCGCCGCGAGCAGCTCGGCGAACCATTCCTCCGACCGGCGGCCCTTGCCGACCTCCACCAGCGACCCGGTGATGGCGCGGACCTGCTGATGGCAGAAGGCGTTGGCGGCGATGCGCAGCAACACGAGGCCGGCCGGCCGGGAGCGGCGAACGGTCAGGTGATCCACTCGCCGGGTCAGCGGCGCCTCGACGGTCCGCCCGTCCTTGAGGCGCAGCACGCGCTTGCGGCAGAACGAGTCGAAGTCATGGGTCCCGACCAGCGCCTGGCCGGCCCGTTCCATCGCCTCGACGTCCAGTCGCTCGCCGACGTGCCAGGTGTCGTGAGCCAACAGCGGCGGCATGACCGGGCGTTCCCACAGGCGGAAGCGGTACCTCCGCTGGGTGGCGGAGTGCCGGGCGTCGAAGGTCGACGGGACCCGAACGACGCGGGCGACCGCGATGCTCGGTCCGAGCATGCCGTCGAGATCACGCCGGACCCGGGCCAGGTCGTCGAGGCGCCGCCATCCCGCGGGCGCGTCGACGTGCACGGTCTGGGCCTCGGCGTGGACGCCACGGTCGGTGCGACCGGCGCAGGTCGTCTCGGCCGGGGCACCCTGGAAAAGCCGATGCAGGGCGTCCTCGAGGACGCCCTGCACCGTGGTCTGGTCCGGCTGCCTGGCGAACCCCGCGTAGGGGGCGCCGTCGTAGGCGAAGTCGATCCGCAGCCGTACGGTCGACTCGACGTCGGTGGACGTCACGACGGAGGACTACTCCTCCTCGTCGGCCGCCTTGTCAGCAGCGTCGGAGTCGGTGTCGGCCGTGGCGTCCTCGTCCTCGGCAGCGTCCTCGTCGGCCTCCGCCAGACGGGCGTCGACCTCCTCGGGGCTGACCTCGGTCTCGTCCTCGGCGCGGGCACCCTCGTCACGGGCCAGGGCCCGCTCGGTGATGCGACCGGCGTCGAGCGCCTCGTCGCTGGCATCGTCCTGCGCGGCCGTGGGGGCCTCGTAGTCGTCGCCGAAGTCGCCGGAGTCCTCGGCAGCCAGGATCGCCTGCTCGCGCTCACGGGCCGTCTTGGACAGGTTGTTGCGACGACGACGCAGCGACCAGCGACGGGTGGGGGCCTCGGTGAGCGAGGACTCGCCCTCGTCGGTCTCCACGATGTCGACCAGCTCGATCATCGCCATCTCGGCGCCGTCACCCTTGCGGGGACCAAGCTTGACGACACGGGTGTACCCGCCGTTGCGCTCGGCAGCGGCCGGACCGATGTCGGCGAACAGCTTGTGGACGACGTCCTTGTCACGGATGACGGTGAGCACCTGGCGCCGGGCGTGGAGGTCCCCACGACGGGCGAAGGTGATCATCTTCTCGGCGAGCGGCTGGACCGTCTTCGCCTTCGTCTTGGTGGTGGTGATGCGACCGTGACGGAACAGCTCCGTCGCCAGGTTCGACATCATCATGTTGTGATGCTTGGCACCTCCGCCGAGGCGGGTGCCCTTCTTCGGAGTAGGCATGGTTGTTCGTTCCTATCCGCCGTACGAACCGTAGTCGGCGAGGCTGAGGCCCATGTCCGAGAGCTTGGACTTGACCTCTTCGATGGACTTCTGACCGAAGTTGCGGATGTCGAGCAGGTCCTGCTCGGTCTTCTGGACGAGCTCACCAACGGTGGCCACGCCCTCGCGCTTCAGGCAGTTGTAGGAGCGGACCGAGAGGTCCATGTCCTCGATGGGGAGGGCGAGGTTCGGCGACATCGGGCCGGTGGGCTCGACCGCGCCGGCACCGATGGCCAGGCCGCCGGGGCCGCCTTCCTCGAAGTCGCTGAAGAGCTCGAACAGGTCGCGCAGGGTCTCACCGGCGGAGGACAGCGCCTCGGCGGGGGTGACGGACCCGTTGGTCTCCACGTCGAGGATCAGGCGGTCGTAGTTGGTCATCTGCTCGACGCGGGTCGCTTCGACCCGGTAGGTCACGCGGGTGACCGGGGAGTAGATGGAGTCGACCGGGATCACGCCGATGGGCATGTCCGGCTTCTTGTTGCGCTCGGCGGTGACGTAGCCACGGCCGCGCTCGACCGTCAGGTACATCTCCACGCGACCCTTGCGGTTCAGCGTGGCGATGTGGAGGTCGCGGTTGAGGATCTCGACCTCGCTGGGGGCGGTGATGAAGTCCGCGGTGATCTCACCGGGGCCCTCACCACCGAGGAAGATCTCGACCGGCTCGTCGGAGTGGCACCGAAGCACCAGGTCCTTGAGGTTCAGGACGATGTCGGTGACATCCTCCTTGACCCCCTCGATGGAGGAGAACTCGTGGAGCACACCCTCGATGCGGACCGACGTGACGGCAGCACCGGGAATGGAGGACAGCAGGGTGCGACGCAGGCTGTTGCCCAGCGTGTACCCGAAGCCGGGCTCCAGCGGCTCGATGGTGAACAGGGAACGGAGACCGTCGATCTGGACGTCTTCGACGATCGTGGGGCGCTGAACGATCAGCACGATAGTGGTCGCCTCCCGGGCGTAGAGCGGTGCAGTGGCAGGAAGGCACGCGAGCCGCGACGGGCCGCGTGGCGTGGTTTTACTTGGAGTACAGCTCGACGATCAGCTGTTCCTGGACGGGAACATCGATCTGCTTGCGCTCCGGCTGCGACAGCACCGAGATCTGGCGCTTGTCCTGGTCGAGCGAGACCCACCCCGGCTGGTTGCGAGTGCCCAGCAGCTCCAGCGCGCCGATGACCGGCACGATGTTGCGCGAACGATCGCGGAGGGTGATGACGTCGCCGACACGCACCTCGTAGGAGGGGATGTTGACCGTGCGACCGTTGACCTTGAAGTGCTTGTGGTTGACCAGCTGACGCGCCTCGCGGCGGGTGCGGGCCAGGCCGCCACGGAACACGACGTTGTCCAGGCGCATCTCGAGGGCGACGAGCAGGTTCTCACCCGTCAGGCCCTGGGAGCGGCTGGCGCGGTCGTAGTAGTTGCGGAACTGGCGCTCGAGGACGCCGTAGATGCGGCGAGCCTTCTGCTTCTCGCGCAGCTGCAGGAGGTACTCGGACTCCTTGATGCGTCCGCGGCCGTGCTCACCCGGCGGGTACGGGCGCTTCTCGAGCGCGCGTGCCGACTTGAGGTTGGCGTGCAGGACGGTGCGCTCGCGGCGCGACTGCTTGGCGATGGGACCGGTGTAACGGGCCATGTGTCGACCTTCTCTCTATCTCGTGGTGCCGGTGAAGGTGCGCGTCAGACGCGGCGACGCTTCGGCGGACGGCAGCCGTTGTGCGGGATGGGCGTGACGTCGCGGATGCCGCTGACCTCCAGGCCCGTGGCCTGGATGGAGCGGATCGCGGTCTCGCGGCCGGATCCCGGCCCCTTCACGCGGACGTCGACCTTGCGCATGCCGTAGCCGTCGACGGCCACGCGGGCAGCCTTCTCGGCGGCCTGCTGCGCGGCGTACGGCGTGGACTTGCGCGAGCCCTTGAAGCCCACGTTGCCCGCCGACGCCCACGAGATGACGTTCCCGTCGAGGTCGGAGATGGAGATGATGGTGTTGTTGAACGACGACGTGATGTGCGCGATGCCGTGCGGGATCGTCCGACGTTCCTTCTTCTTCCCGCGCGAGCGGGCCTTCTTTCCCTGCGCCATGAGGGTGTGCTCCTGTGTGTGCCGAAGGGCAGTCGCGGCTGCGGTGCCCGTACCCGGTCATCTCGGGGCCGATGGGAGGTGATCCCGCCTGCGCCGGTGAGTGAGGCGAACCGGCCCGACCGGCTGATCGGCTCGCCTTCCGTTCACTCCGTGAGGAGAAACGGATGTCGGCCGCCCCGTGGGAGCGGCCGCTGTCTGCGTGGTGCTACTTCTTCTTCTTGCCCGCAACCGTGCGCTTCGGGCCCTTGCGGGTCCGGGCGTTGGTGTGCGTGCGCTGGCCGCGGACGGGCAGGCCACGACGGTGGCGGATGCCCTGGTAGCAGCCGATCTCGACCTTGCGCTTGATGTTCTGCGCCACCTCGCGGCGCAGGTCACCTTCGATCTTGAACTCGTTCTCGATGAAGGCACGCAGGGCGAGCACCTCGTCCTCGGACAAGGCACCGATACGGGTGTTGGGGTCGATGTTGGTCGCCTCCAGCGCCTCGAGGGCGCGGGTGCGGCCAACGCCGAAGATGTAGGTCAGGCCGATCGCTGCCCGCTTTTCGCGAGGCAGGTCGACACCGGCGATTCTGGCCATGGGTTGCGATCCTCGGGGGTCGTGGCTGAGGCTTGGGGGTCACGGCCTGATGGCCGTGTATCCTGCTGGCCGTCGGAAGCAGCCGGAGTTCGGCGATGACGGAGGACAGCAGGACGCCCACGCAAAGGCGTGGGGACGGAGCAGTGTAGCAGCGGGGCCTGTCCCCGCCAACCCCGCACCGGCCAGCGGCCCGTCGATCAGATCTCGATGGTCCGTCCGACAGTGGTGGTCCGCTCGGCGGGGAGGCCGAAGAACGCCGTCGCCTCGGTGGAGTTGCGCAGCAGGACGCCGAACAGCCGCTCCCGCCACAGCGCCATGCCCGGCTTGGCGGTCGGCCGCACGGTCTCGCGGCCGAGGAAGAACGACACCCGATCGGGGTCGATGCTGCCCCTGCGACCACCGTCGCGGCGCAGCTCGGCCGGTACGTCGATGCGGTCGCGGAAGCCCACGCGCAGGACGACCTGCTCGACGACGTGGCCGTTGGCGGCCACTTGGTACTGCTCCAGGCGGCGGGCCGGGGGCACGTGGGCCTTCTCCCGCATCTCCACGGTGAGCAGCACGATGCGTTCGTGGAGGGTGCCGAAGTGGCGCACGGTCGACAGCAACGCCGGCGGCACGAGCTCGGGGCGGGAGTACAGGTACACGGCCGTTCCCGGCAACGTGCCGACGTCGTCGCCGAGGTCGCGCAGGAACGTGGTCACGGGCAGCCCGACCCCGCTCTCCTCGGTGACCAGCCGCCGGCCGGTGTGCCACGTCGTCATCACCGCGAACACCAGGCCGCCGAGCAGGAGTGGGAACCAGCCACCGTCGGCGATCTTGAAGAGGTTGGCGCCGAGGAAGGCCAGGTCGATCACCAGGAACACCGCCGCCCCGGCGTACACCAGCTCGCGGCGCCAGCCCATCCGGTCGATGGCCACGCGGACGAACAGCAGCGTCGTGATGACCATCGTGGCGGTCACGGCCACGCCGTAGGCCGCCGCGAGGTTCGCCGACGTCCGGAAGCCGAGCACGAGGCCGATGCAGGCGGCCAGCAACCCGACGTTGAGCGCGGGGAGGTAGACCTGTCCCCGCTCGGTGTCGGAGGTGTGGTGGACCTTCACCCGCGGGAGGTAGTTCAGCTGCACCGCCTGCACCGACAGGGAGAAGACACCGGAGATGAGGGCCTGCGAGGCGATGACCGTGGCGGCGGTGGCCAGCACCACCAAGGGGATGCGCGCCCAGCCCGGCGCCAGCAGGAAGAAGGGGTTGCGGACGGCTTCGGGCGTGCCGATCAGCAGCGCGGCCTGCCCCAGGTAGTTGAGCATCAGGGCCGGCATCACGATCGCGAACCAGCCCCGGGCGATGGGCCGGCGCCCGAAGTGCCCCATGTCGGCGTACAGCGCCTCACCCCCGGTGACGACCAGGAAGATCGCCCCGAGGGACAGGAAGCCCGGCATGCCGTTGGTGGTCAGGTACTCGATGGCGTGGATCGGGTTGAAGGCGCGCAGGACCTCGGGCCGACCGACGATCGCCGACAGGCCGGTGACCGCCAGCACGGCGAACCACACGAGCATCACGCGGCCGAAGACGGCCCCGAGGGCGGCCGTGCCCCGGTACTGCACGGAGAACAGCGCGACGAGGATGCCGATCGCGACTGGCAGCACCGCCGGTTGCAGCGCGTCGGTGACGATCTCCAGTCCCTCGACGGCGCTGAGGACGGAGATGGCCGGGGTGATGGCGCCGTCGCCGTACAGCAGCGCCGTGCCGAACAGGCCGAGCAGCACCAGGCCCCGCCGACGGCCCCGGGCATCGCCCAGCAGCGAGGTCAGGGCGAGGATGCCGCCCTCCCCGTGTGCGTCGGCTCGCATGACGACCATCAGGTACTTCACCGCGATGACCAGCAGGAGCGCCCAGATGACCACCGACGCGGCGCCGATCACCGTGCCCGGGTCGACGGTCAGCCCGCGGTCGGGTGCCAGCGCCTCACGGAAGGCGTACAGCGGCGAGGTGCCGATGTCGCCGAAGACGATGCCGAGCGCTGCCAGGGCGAGCGCGCGTTGACGAGCGCGTACGGACGCGTCATCGGATGCGACCGCCTCCGAGGAGACGCGAGAAGACGACATCACGGGTCGACCCTTCCGGCGGCGGGGGCAGGGGGACACCCCCGCCTGGCGGCCACCACCGACCGGCGATTGTACCCCTCAGCCGGCCTCGGGGATCACCTGGACGCGCCGGTGACCGACCCGTGGACAGGAGGGTCAGCCCGCCAGGGGAACGGGGACGCGGGAGGGGTCCTCCAGCGGTCGGGCGGGTTCGTCGGAGCGTGCCGTCAGTACCCAGGGCCCGTCGGGGGTGATGGCCACGGTGTGCTCCCAGTGGGCCGACAGCGCGCCGTCGGCGGTGACCACGGTCCACTCGTCCTCGAGGGTCTCGGTTTCCTCCGTGCCCAGGTTGAACATCGGCTCCACCGCGAGGACCAGCCCGTTGGCCAGCTTGGGCCCACGACCGGCGCGGCCGTGGTTGGGCACCTGGGGGTCCTCGTGGAGGGCACGACCGACCCCGTGGCCCACGTACTCCTGCACGATGCCGTAGCCCTCGCGCTGTCCGACGGCCTCGACGGCGGCGGAGATGTCGCCGACCCGCTGCTTGGGCCTGGCCTCCATCAGTCCGGCCCACAACCCTTCGCGGGTGGTCCGGACCAGGCGGGCGACCTCGGGAGCCACCGTGTCCTCACCGCCGACGATCCAGGTGGCCGCCGAGTCGGAGTAGTAGCCCTCCAGCACGCAGCCGGCGTCGATCTTGATCAGGTCGCCCTCCTGCAGGACGGTGTCGGGGGAGGGGATGCCGTGCACGATCTCGTCGTTGACCGACGCGCAGAGCGTGGCGGGGAACGGGATACGGGACCCGCTGCCGCCGTAGCCGAGGAAGGCGGGGACGGCGTTCTGCCTGCGGACGTAGTCCTCGGCCAGGCGGTCGAGCTCGCCGGTGGAGACGCCGGGCCGGACGGCCTCGGCGACCAGCTCGTGCATGTCGGCGATGATCTTGCCCGAGCGGGCCATGATCTCGATCTCGGCTGGGGACTTGCGGATGATCATGGGGAGGAGGGTACGCGCCGCACGTGGGGCGTTCACGGGCGCAGCGCCCGCTGATCGGTGCGCCGAATCAGCCCAGCAGGTCCAGCAACGAGGCCCACCCGCCGCGCTCCGGTGGGGCGATGACCTGGTCGAACCCTGCGGCATGGGCGACGCTGCCCTCCACCGCCACGGCGTGCCCTGCCCAGGCCAGCATGTCCAGATCGTTCTCCCCGTCGCCGACGACGAGCAGGTCCGCTGCCGACAACCCGTGGACGGCAGCCCACCGCTGGATGCCCGTGACCTTGGTCACGCCGTGCGGCGCGGCCAGCATCGTGGTGCCGCCGAAGGTGATGTCGAGCCCGCACGTCACCGTGGCGTCGCGGGTGATCGCGGCCGCCACCCGATGGGCCGCCGGGGCCAGCCGGTCCGGCAGGCCGAGCAGGGCGAACCCCACCGCCACACCCGCCTCGACGGGCACGTGCGGGTCCGTCGGCACCGTCGTCATGTCGAACTGGGCCCGGTGCACGTCGCTGGTGGGGCATTCCGGCGCGATCACCGCGTCGACCTCGGCGGAGGAGACGTGCACCACCGGTGACAGCCCCTCGACGAGGAACGCGTCCAGGACGCGGCGGCCGGCCTCGACGGAGAACGCCTGCCGATGCCACTCGTGGCCGGTGTGCAGATCAGCGCCCACCGCCCCGGCGAGCAGGACCGCGGGGCCGAGCAGGTCGTGACGGGCCAACCGCTCGGTGGCGACCGTGCCCCGGCGGCCGGTCGCGATGAGCAACGGGACGTCGCGACGCCGCAGTTCCGCCACGGCCTCGAGCGTCGCCGGATGGACCTCGCCGTCGCCGTGCCACAACGTGCCGTCGAGGTCGGTCACGATGCCTGCTGGCCGACTCTCCGAGCCGACGTTCCCCGGGCGTGCGGCCGTCACCACTCCCCCTGCCCGGAGGCTCTCAGGCGGTCGAGGCCTGGCGGCAGGCGGTCAGGACGCGTTCCTGGACCTCGTCGATGGAGCCGACCGCGTCGACGTCGACCAGCATGCCGACCTCGCGGTAGAACGGGATCAGGTCCTCGGTCTGGGCGCGGTACTCACGCATGCGACGCTGGAAGACGGCTGCGTCGTCGTCGGCGCGCCCCTCCTCCGACTGCCGCTTGGCGATGCGCGCCTCGAGCTCGTCGTCGGGCACGGAGAAGTGCAGGACGGTGTCGAGCGTCTCGTCGAGCATGGCCAGCATCCCGTTGAGGGTGTGGGCCTGGGCGACGTTGCGGGGATAGCCGTCGAGGAGGAACCCCTTCTCGGCGTCGGGCTGGCGCAGGCGGTCGGCGACCATGCGGTTGGTCACGGAGTCGGGCACGAGCTCGCCCTTGTCCATGTACCCCTTGGCCTCCTTGCCCAGCGGCGTCTCGCCCTTGACGTTGGCACGGAAGATGTCGCCCGTGGAGATGTGCGGGATCGCGAAGGTCTCCGAGATCATCGCCGATTGGGTCCCCTTGCCCGCCCCAGGCGGTCCCAGCAGTACCAGTCTCAAGCGTCCGTCTCCTCGTGTGGCGTCGCGATAGTTCCGACGAGCCTACCGGCCGGTACGCCCAGCGGGCGAAACGGCCCGGCCCCTGTTGGACGTGTGCGATGCCCTCCCTCCGGGGCCGCGCATGGCACACGCCCCGGGGCGTCGTGGGCGGTCCCCACCCCTGGGAGGAGTCAATGCCACACATCGGGCTCCCCCGTGCGCGATCCCCCTCCCCCGCGGGCGGCCATGCCACACGCCGCTGCCCCCGGCCCCTCGGCCCGCGGTGGACCCACGCACCCGCCGCACGGTGTGGCCCGGGCCCGACGCACCCGCCGCCGCACGGTGAACCCGTTGCCGTGTGCGATGACCACCCCGCAGCGCCGGGCATCGCACACGCCCTGCCCCGTCGTGTGCGGTCCCCACCCCTGGGAGGAGTCAATGCCACACGTCGGCCTGCCCCGTGTGCGATCCCCCTCCCCCGCGGGCGGCCATGCCACACGCCGCTGCCCCCGGCCCCTCGGGCCGCGGTCGACCCCACGCCCGCGCGCACCCACCGCCGCACCGCAGCCACGCCCGCGCGCACTCGCCGCACACGCCGCAGCCACGCACCCGACGCACCCCACGCCCGCGCGCACCCGCCACCAGACAGGCCACACCGACCCCGACGGACCCCGACAACGACGAACGCACACACCAGGGGTGTGTGCGTTCGACAGGGTTCTCGGGCTAGCCGCGGATGAAGCCCTCGTAGTGGCGCTGCATGAGCTGGGACTCGAGCTGCTTCATGGTCTCCAGGCCCACACCCACCACGATGAGGAGGGTGGCGCCGCCCAGCGGGAACAGCGCGTCGCCGAAGCTCAGCACGACCAGCGGGAGGATGGCCAGGGCACCCAGGTACAGCGAACCCGGCAGGGTGATGCGGGTCAGCACGCGGTCCAGGTACTCCGCGGTCGGCCGGCCCGGACGGATGCCGGGGATGAAGCCGCCGTACTTCTTCATGTTGTCGGCCACGTCGATCGGGTTGAACGTGATGGCCGTGTAGAAGAACGCGAAGAAGATGGTCAGCGCCAGGTACGTGATGATGTACACGGGGTGGGCGCCGGACTGGAAGTACCGGTTGGTGAAGTTCGTCAGCGCGTCGTTGTTGACGATCGAGGCCGCCAGCGTCGGCAGGTACAGCAGCGACGAGGCGAAGATGATCGGGATCACGCCGGACTGGTTGACCTTGAGCGGGATGTAGGTCTGCTGGCCGCCGTACTGGCGACGACCGACCTGCCGCTTGGCGTACTGCACCGGGATGCGGCGCTGGCCCTGCTCGACGTAGACCACGCCCACGATGAGGATCAGGCCGACGATCACGAAGGCGATGAACAGCGGCAGCGACTGCTGGTAGATGGCCGAGAACTGGCCGGGCAGCGCCGCGATGATCGCCGCGAAGATGATGATCGACATGCCGTTGCCGATACCGCGCTGGGTGATCAGCTCGCCCAGCCACATGATGAAGGCCGTACCCGCGGTGAGGGTCAGGATCATCAGGGCGCGCTTGGGCACCGAGTCGTCGGGGATCAGCGCGCTGGTGTCGATGCCGGCGTTGCCGAACAGCTGACCGGACTGGATCAGCACGATCAGGCCCGTCGACTGCAGGACGGCCAGGACGACGGTGACGTAGCGCGTGATCTGCGTGATCCGCGCCGTGCCGGTGGCGCCTTCCTTCTGCCACTCCTCGAGCTTCGGGATCACCACCGCAAGCAGCTGCATGATGATCGACGCCGTGATGTACGGCATGATCCCGAGCGCGAAGACGGCCAGCTGGGTCAGGGCCCCACCGCTGAAGAGGTTCAGCAGCTGGGCGACGCCGCTGGCTTCGGCCTGGTCGAGGATGTTGTTGAGCACCGAGTAGTCAACGCCCGGGATCGGGATGACCGAACCCAGGCGGTACACGGCGATGATCCCCAGGGTGAAGAGGATCTTGCCCCGCAGATCGGGGATCTTGAAGGCGTTCGCGAATGCGCGGAACATGCGTTCTCCTGTGGCCGGCAGGGCGTTCCCCGGACATCGATGACGATGTCGTCGAGGCGCGGCCCCCCATGCTGACACGAAACGCTCCCCCGCGAGTGCGGAGGAGCGGTCGTGAGGTTACTCGGTGGTGCTGGCCTCGTCGGCAGGCTGGTCGGCCGTGCCGGAGAGCACGCGGGCCAGGCGCTCGACGGAGCCGCCTGCCTCGGTGATCTTGGCCTCTGCGGACTTCGAGAAGCCCTGGGCCCTGACGGTCAGCTTGGTGGTGAGGTCGCCGTCGCCGAGGATCTTGACCCGCTCGCTGGGCTTGCGGATCAGGCCCTTGTCGGCCAGCTCGACCGGGGTGACGACGTCACCGTCGGCGAAGTGGGCGTCCAGCTGGGACACGTTGATCCCCTGGTAGGCGACCCGGTTGCGCGGGTTGAAGCCCGGCAGCTTCGGCAGACGACGCTGCAGGGGCATCTGGCCACCCTCGAACCCGAGGGGGACGTTCTTGCGGGCGCCGGTGCCCTTGGTACCGCGGCCGGCGGTCTTGCCCTTGCCAGCCGCCTCACCGCGACCCTTGCGGGTCTTGCGCTTGGTGGAGCCGGCAGCGGGCTTGAGGTCATGGATCTTCACGAGGTCACTCCTCCTCGTCGGCGGTGTCGGCGAGGGCGTCCTCGTCGACGGTGCCGTCGGGGTCGACCGCGTCAGCGTTGGCAAGGGTCACCTTCTGGGAGGTGATGGGGCCCTGGCCGCGATCGCGGTACTTGGACTTGCCGCCGTTCGGCAGCAGCTCGTCGGACACCTCTTCCACGGTGATCAGGTGGGTGACCTTGTGGGCCATCCCCCGGATCTCGGGACGGTCGGGAACGACGACGGTCTGACGGATGCGCTTGAGGCCAAGGGAGTGCAGGGTGCGAATCTGGTTCGCCTGCGCACCGTTGGTGCTGCGCCTCTGGGTGATCTGCAGCGCCATGGCCCTAGCCCTTCCCGGTCATGTTGGCGTACATCTTCGGCGGCATGAACTCTTCCATCTCCAGGCCGCGGTTGGTCGCGACGTCCTGGGGACGCTTGAGGTTCTGCAGGCCGTTCACGGTGGCGTGCACGACGTTGATCGCGTTGGGGGTGCCAAGCGACTTGGCCAGCACGTCGGTGATCCCGGCAGCCTCGAGGACCGCGCGGACCGGACCACCGGCGATGACACCGGTACCGGGAGCGGCGGGCTTGAGGACGACCCGGCCGGCGCCGTGGACGCCGATGATGGGGT
Organism: Euzebya rosea; assembly: GCF_003073135.1. Taxonomy (NCBI): domain Bacteria; kingdom Bacillati; phylum Actinomycetota; class Nitriliruptoria; order Euzebyales; family Euzebyaceae; genus Euzebya; species Euzebya rosea. The sequence continues at coordinate 58,346 of NZ_PGDQ01000006.1, read as the reverse complement.
GCACGATCGTCTTCTGGATCATGGGGACCTGGAAGAAGTTCTTCTTCGCGATCTCCACGCCCTTCTGGATCGCGGCGGGGACCTCCTTGGCCTTGCCGTAACCCACGCCGACGGTGCCGTTCATGTCACCGACGACGACGAGGGCGGTGAAGGAGAACCGACGGCCACCCTTGACGACCTTGGCGACGCGGTTGATCGCGACGACCTTCTCCTCGTAGGGGCTCTTCTCTTCCTGGCGGCCACCACGGCCACCGCGGCCGCCACGGCCACCGTCACGACCGCCGCGGCCACCACGGCCACCGGGGCCGCCACCGCGCGGGTTGTTCGGGGGTGCGTATGCCATGTCAGTACTCCTAGAACTCCAGCCCGGCTTCGCGGGCTGAGTCGGCCAGTGCCGCAACGCGGCCCTGGTAGCGGTTGCCGCCACGGTCGAACACGACCTTGTCGACGCCGGCGTCCTTGGCGCGCTCGGCGACGAGCTTGCCGACGGCCTTGGCGGCGCCGATCTTGCCGTCGCCCTCGGGGGCGAAGGATGCCTCGGCGGACGACGCGGCGGCCAGCGTGGCACCGGCGCGGTCGTCGATGACCTGGGCGTAGATGTGGGTGTTGGAGCGGTAGACAGCGAGCCGGGGACGAGCGGCGTCACCACGCACCTTCTTGCGAAGGCGGAAGTGGCGACGGTCGCGGCCGGCGCGTCGTGCGTCAGTCTTTGCCATTGCTAACCAGCAGCCTTTCCGGCCTTGCGGAGGATCGTCTCGTCGGCGTACTTGACGCCCTTGCCCTTGTAGGGCTCCGGCGGCCGCAGCTTGCGGATGTTGGCGGCCACCTGGCCGACCTGCTGCTTGTTGATGCCCTTGACGACGATCTCGGTCTGCGAGGGAACCTCGAACTCGATGCCGTCGATGCCGTCGATGACGACGTCGTGGGAGAAGCCGAGCTGCAGCTTCAGGCCCTTGCCCTGGGCGGCAGCGCGGTAACCGACGCCGACGATCTCCAGCTTCTTGGCGAAGCCGTCGGTGACGCCGATCACCATGTTGGCGACCAGGGTGCGGTACAGGCCGTGGAGCTCACGGGCCTCGCGGGTCTCGTTGGGACGGCTGACGACGACCTGCCCGTCCTCGACGTTGACGTCGATGCCGGGGTTGAGGGTCTGGGTCAGGGTGCCCTTGGGTCCCTTCACGGTGATCTGGTCAGCGGTCATGCTGACGTCGACCCCGCTGGGGATCTCGACTGGGTTCTTGCCGATGCGACTCATGGTCGTGTTCCTTCCGCTACCAGACGTAGGCGAGGATCTCGCCACCGACGCCGGCCTTGCGGGCGTCTCGGTCGGTCAGCAGGCCCTTGGACGTGGACACGATCGCCACACCGAGGCCGCCCAGCACGCGGGGCAGCTCCTCGGCCTTGGCGTACACGCGCAGCCCCGGCTTGGAGATGCGGCGAATGCCCGTCAGGACGCGCTCGCGGTCCTTGGTGAACTTCAGTGCCACCTTGAGGGTGGCCTGGGGGGTGGTGGGCTCGACCAGGAAGTCGCGGATGTAACCCTCCTGCTTGAGGATCTCCGCGATGTTGGCCTTGAGGTTGCTGGACGGCATCTCCAGCAGCTCCGTGTACGCCATGTTGGCGTTCCGGATCCGCGTGAGCATGTCGGCCACCGGGTCGGTCATCGTCATTGTGGTGATGCGCTCCTTGGGGGTTGCCGGGACCTGTCGCTGGTGGCGAAGGCCCGGTACTTCCCTTCGTGGGTGGTGGCCCGGGTGTCGGGCCGGATGAGAATGGTGCTAGACGGACTGCAGGCGCTGCAGCGGCTCGGGAGCCGGTTCGCCCTCGGCACGCTTGAACGGGAACCCGAACGCGTCGAGCAGCGCACGGCCGCCCTCGTCGTCCTTGGCGCTCGTCACGAACGTGATGTCCATGCCGCGGATGGCGTCGATCTTGTCGTAGTCGATCTCCGGGAAGATCAGCTGCTCGGTGACGCCCAGCGTGTAGTTGCCGGCACCGTCGAACTTCGCCGGCAGGCCGCGGAAGTCACGGATGCGGGGCAGGGCCAGGGTCAGCAGGCGGTCCAGGAAGTCCCACATGCGCTCACCGCGGAGGGTGACGCGTGCACCGACGGCCATGCCCTCACGGAGCTTGAACGTCGCGATGGACTTGCGGGCCAGGCGGACCTGGGGCTTCTGACCGGTGATCTGGGTCAGGTCGCCCATGACACGCTCGATGACCTTGGAGTCACCGACGGACTCGCCGACGCCGACGTTGACCACGATCTTGACCAGCTTGGGGATCTCCATGACGTTGGAGATGTTGAGCTGCTCGGTGAGCTCACCCTTGATGGTGTCGTTGTACAGGGCCTTCAGGCGCGGGACGTAGGTGTCGCCCTCGACCGGAGCCGCGGTGGACTCGTCCACCGTCGGGTCCTGCTCTGAGGGCAGGTCCGCGATCTGCTGCTCGGTGGTGTCTTCGGCGCTCATTACTCGAACTCGCTTTCGCACTTGCGGCACTGCCGGTACTTGACGCCGTCCACCCAGGTCGATCCGACACGGGTCGGCTCGTTGCACTCGGGGCAGATCGGCATGACGTTGGAGGCCTGGATGGGCATCTCGACGTGCTCGATGCCGCCCTCGCGGGCGCCGCGGTTGCTCATGGAGACCGCACGGTGCCGGGTGGCGATGTTGACGCCCTCGACCATGACCTTGTCACGCTTGGGGTAGACGTTGACGACGCGGCCGGTCTTGCCCTTGTCCTTGCCGGCGATCACGACGACCTCGTCGTTGCGCTTGATCCGCATCATGGCTACAGCACCTCCGGGGCGAGGGAGACGATCCGCATGAACTTGCGGTCGCGCAGCTCACGGCCGACCGGGCCGAAGATGCGGGTGCCTCGCGGGTTGTTGTTGTTGTCGATGATCACGCACGCGTTGTCGTCGAACCGGATGTAGGAGCCGTCCTTGCGACGACGCTCCTTGGCGGTGCGGACCACGACGGCCTTCACCACATCACCCTTCTTGACGTTGGCCTGCGGGATCGCGTGCTTGACGGTCGCGACGATCACGTCGCCCACGCCGGCGTAGCGCCGACCGGACCCGCCCAGCACGCGGATGCACAGCACCTCACGCGCGCCGGAGTTGTCGGCGACGCGGAGGCGGGACTCCTGCTGAATCATTGGTCTTCTCCTGAGGGAGTGCTCTGCCCGTCGAGGGGACTAGGTGGTGACCCCATCGGGGCCGGGGGAACGGCGAGGTGCACGGGTTCGTGCACCTGGCCCCCTTGCTTGACTACTTGGCGCGCTCGAGGATCGAGGCCACGCGGAACCGCTTGTCCTTGGACAGCGGGCGGGTCTCGACGATGCGAACGCGGTCGCCGATGCCGGCGTCGTTGGTCTCGTCGTGCGCCTTGATGCGCTTCGACTTGGTGACCGTCTTGTGGTACTTGGGGTGCTTCACGCGACGCTCGACCAGGACGACGACGGTCTTGTCCATCTTGTCGGACACGACGATCCCGTCACGGACCTTGCGGGCCGCGCGGCCCGACTCAGTAGTGGCTTCCGACATCAGTTGGTCTCCTCAGCAGTGGATGCGGCGGCCTTGCTCAGGCGTTCGCGCTGCACGGTCATGACGCGGGCGATGTCCCGACGCGTGACGCGCAGCTGCTTGTAGTTGTCCAGCTGCCCGGTGGCCAGCTCGAAACGAAGGTTGAACAGGTCGGACTTGAACTCCTCGAGCTTCTCGTCCAGCTCGGAGTCCGACAGTTCACGCAGCTCTTCGGCCCTCATGCGGACTCAACTCCTTCACGAACCACGAAGCGCCACTTCACCGGCAGCTTGTTGCCGGCCAGGCGCATCGCTTCACGGGCGACCTCTTCGGACACACCGGAGATCTCGAACATCACACGGCCCGGCTTGACGACCGCGACCCAGCCCTCGGGAGAACCCTTGCCGGAACCCATGCGGGTCTCGGCCGGCTTCTTGGTGTAGGCCTTGTGCGGGAAGATGTTGATCCACACCTTTCCGCCACGCTTCATGTAGCGGGTCATGGCGATACGAGCGGCCTCGATCTGGCGGCTGGTGACCCAGGACGCGGTCAGCGCCTGGATGCCGTAGTCGCCATAGGTGATCTCGGATCCACCCTTGGTCAGGCCGCGCTTGCGCCCGCGGTGGGGCTTGCGGTACTTGACGCGCTTCGGTGCAAGCATCGTTGACTACCCTTCGTCCAGTGCCTCGGACCACTCGTCAGCCGCGTCGGGCTGCGGGGTCGTGGGCTGTGGTGCGGATGACGGGTCGGGGTCGACCGGCTGGGGGACGGCTTCCTGGGCGGGGACGGACGCGTCCATCGCCTGGGCGTCGTTGCCGGTGATCTCCGACTGCTGCGCCGGCTCGGAAGCCGGAGCGGTGGTGGGGTCGGGGCCGGCCGGCGTGGTGCCGGTGGGGGCCTCTTCCTCGGCGGCGGCCATCTGGCGGGCCACCTGTGCGGTGACCTGCTCGGCAGCAGCCTGCTGCGCGGCGGCCTGGGCCGCACGTGCCTCGGTCTCGAGGCGCTCGCGCTCGCGACGGGCGCGGGCACGGGCCAAGCGCTCCTCGCGGTCCTCGCCCTGGGGGAGGACGATGCCGGTGTAGATCCAGACCTTGACGCCGATGCGGCCGTAGGTCGTGCGGGCCTCGTCGAAGCCGTAGTCGACGTTGGCACGGAGGGTGTGCAGGGGCACCTGGCCCTCGCGGTACCACTCGGTGCGGCTCATCTCGGCGCCGCCCAGACGACCGGAGCACTGGACACGAATGCCCTTGGCGCCAGCCTTCATGGCGTTCTGCGTCGCACGCTTCATCGCACGACGGAACGACACACGACCCTTCAGCTGCTCGGCCACGTTGTGGGCCGTCACCTGGGCGTCGAGCTCGGCGTTCTTGACCTCGTTGATGTTCAGCTTGATCTGCTTGCCGGTCATCTTCTGCAGCGTCTCGCGGATGGCGTCTGCCTCCGCGCCACGACGGCCGATGACGATGCCGGGACGAGCCGCGCGCACGTCGACCGTGATGCGGTCGCGGGTGCGCTGGATGTCGATCCGGCTGATGCCAGCGTGACGAACACGCTCACGGATGTAGGTACGCAGCTCGTAGTCCTCCTGGACGTAGGCCGCGTACTCCTTCTTCCCGGCGAACCACTTGGACTTGTGGTCCTTGATGATGCCGAGGCGGAACCCGTACGGGTGAACCTTCTGACCCATGTCTAGCTCTCCTCGGTCGCAGCGGAGTCGCTGGACGTCGTGTCGTTGGTCTTGGGAACAGGGATGCCGACGGTCACCGTGATGTGGCTGGTGCGCTTGCGGATCCTGTAGGCACGACCCATGGCCCGGGGCTGGAACCGCTTGAGAGTCGGGCCTTCGTCAACGGTCACGGCCAGGACGAAGAGGTCGTCGGCGTCCAGGTCCTTGTTGTGCTCCGCGTTGGCGATCGCCGACTGGAGGGTCTTCAGGACCGGACGGGCAGCGCCCTTGTTGGAGAAGGTCAGGGTGCGCTGGGCAGCCTCGACCTGCATGCCACGGAGACCCTGCACGACCTGACGGGCCTTGTAGGGGGACACGCGCACGTGACGGCTGACCGCCCGTGCTTCGTTGGGGGATGAAATACGCATGTCTTATCGCTTCCCCTTGGTGGCCTGCTTCTCGCCGGCACCGCGCCACTTGATGGCGCGGGTGGGCGCGAACTCGCCGAGCTTGTGCCCGACCATGGATTCGCTGATGAAGACCGGGACGTGCTTCTGGCCGTCGTGCACCGCGATGGTGTGACCGACCATGTCCGGGCTGATCTCGGAGCGACGGGACCAGGTCTTGATCACGCGCTTCTGGTTGCTGGCGTTCAACGACTCCACCTTGCGTGCAAGGTGATGGTCGGTGAAGGGGCCCTTCTTGAGGCTGCGAGGCATCGGTTACTCCCTCGGTGCTTAGCGGCGGCGCTTGCCGCGGCGGCGCAGGATGAGCTTGTCGGACGGCTGGGGCTTGCGGGTCTTGCCCTCGGGCTTGCCCTTGTGGTTCGTGGGGTGACGACCACCGGAAGTGCGACCCTCACCACCACCGTGGGGGTGGTCGACGGGGTTCATGACCACACCACGGACGGTCGGGCGGACGCCCTTCCAGCGGGTGCGGCCGGCCTTGCCGCCGGAGATCAGCGAGTGCTCGGCGTTGCCGACGGTGCCGATCGTGGCCCGGCAGCTGTTCTGCACGAGGCGGATCTCGCCGGAGGGCAGGCGCAGGGCAGCGGTGTCGCCTTCCTTGGCCAGGAGCTGGACGGAGGTACCGGCCGAGCGACCCAGCTTGGCGCCGCCACCGGGACGCATCTCCACGGCGTGGACCTGCGTACCGACGGGGATGTTCACCAGCGGCAGGGCGTTGCCCGCCTTGATGTCGGCACCCTCGCCGGAGACGACCATGTCGCCCACGGAGAGGCCGTTGGGGGCCAGGATGTAGCGCTTCTCACCGTCGAGGTAGTGCAGCCGGGCGATGCGAGCGGACCGGTTGGGGTCGTACTCGATCTCGGCAACCTTGGCGGGGACTCCGTCCTTGTTCCGACGGAAGTCGATGATGCGGTACTTCTGCTTGTGCCCACCACCGCGGTGACGCGTGGTGATCTTGCCGGAGACGTTGCGGCCAGCCTGCTTGGGCTTGGACGACGTCAGCGACTTCAGGGGCTTGTCGGTGGTGACGGTGTCGAAGTCCGACACCGACATCCCACGACGGCCAGGAGTTGTTGGCTTGTAACGACGGACGCCCATTGGTTAGGCACCTCCCGCGAAGATGTCGATCTCTTCACCGGCGGCCACCGTGACGATGGCGCGCTTGGTGGTCTTGCGCTGGCCCATCTTGAGGCCGAAGCGCTTGGCCTTGCCCTTGCGGATCAAGGTGTTCACCTTGGTGACCTTGACGCCGAAGATGGTCTCGACGGCCTTCTTGATCTCGGTCTTGTTGGCGCTCGGGTGCACGATGAAGGTGTAACGACCTTCGTCCATGAGCCCGTAGCTCTTCTCGCTGACCACCGGGGAGATGATCACGTCGTGTGCGTAACGCATCAGGCGTTCTCCTTCAGGTCGGTACGGGTACCGGAGCCGATGAGCTCCAAGGCACCCTGCTCGAACACGACGACGTCGCTGACGAGCACGTCGTAGGTGTTGAGCTGGTCCACCGTCAGCGTGTGCACGCGGGGGAGGTTGCGGAAGCTCTTGACCACGTTGGCGTCGTAGCCGGCGAGGACCAGCAGGACACGACGGTCACCGGTCTCCAGCGTCTCCAGCAGCGCACGCGCGGCCTTGGTCTTCGGGGCGTCCATGTCGAAGCCCTCGATGACCCGGATGTCGCCGGATGCCGCGCGGTCCGACAGGGCGGAACGCAGCGCGAGGCGCTTCAGCTTCTTGTTGACGCGCTTGGTGAAGTTCTGCTCGCCGCTGGGGCCGTGGGCAACGCCACCGCCGGACCAGTGCGGTGCACGGATCGAGCCCTGACGGGCGCGGCCGGTGCCCTTCTGGCGCCACGGCTTGCGGCCACCACCACGGACCTCGGCCCGGGTCTTGACCTTGGAGGTGCCGCTGCGGGCCGCAGCCTGCTGGGCGACGACGACCTGGTGCATGACGCCGACGTTCGGCTCGATGCCGAACAGCTCGTCATCCAGCTCGACGCTACCGGAGGCGGTACCGGCGGATGTGTAGAGATCAACGCTTGCCATCAGGAGTCAGCTCCCTTCGCGGCCGGACGCTTCGTGGCGTTGCGGACCAGCACCATCGAGCCGTTGGATCCGGGGACAGCGCCCTTGATCAGCAGCAGGTTGCGTTCGGCGTCGACGCCGACGAGCTGCAGGCTCTGGGTGGTGACGCGCTCGTTGCCGTAGCGACCCGCCATGCGGGTACCGGGGAACACGCGGGCGGGGGTGGCGCAGGCGCCGATGGCGCCCGGCGAGCGGTGCACCTTGTGGACGCCGTGACCGGCGCCCAGGCCGGCGAAGCCGTGACGCTTCATCACACCGCCGAAACCCTTGCCCTTGCTCTTGCCGGTGACGTCGACGTACTCGCCGACGGTGAACAGGTCCACGGTGATCACGTCACCGGGCTCGTGCTCGCCGTCGAGCTGCACCTCCATGAGGCGCTTGGTCGGCTCGACGCCGGCGCGGGCGAAGTGTCCGGCGAGCGGCTTGTTGACCTTCTTGGTGGTCCCGAAGCCGATCTGCACGGACATGTAGCCGTCACGCTCTGCGCTGCGAACCTGCACGACGGGGCACGGACCGGCCTTGACGACCGTCACGGGCAGCACGCGCCCGTCGTCGTCGAAGACCTGGGTCATGCCCAGCTTCGTGCCAAGGATGGCTTTGTTGGTCATTGGTTTGAACTCCCTGCCTGACAGACCTCTGTTGGGTCCTTGGGGGTCCACGAGGGCCGTGGCCCGCGTGCGACTAGAGCTTGATCTCGATGTCGACACCAGCCGGCAGGTCCAGCCGCATGAGGCTGTCCACCGTCTTCTGGGTCGGCTCGTGGATGTCGATCAGCCGCTTGTGCGTGCGCATCTCGAAGTGCTCGCGGCTGTCCTTGTACTTGTGCGGGGAACGGATCACGCAGATCACGTTCTTCTCCGTGGGCAACGGCACTGGGCCGGTGATCCGGGCGCCGGTCCGCTCGACCGTGTCGACGATCTTCCGCGCGGAGCGGTCGATGACGTCGTGGTCGTAGGCCTTCAGGCGGATCCTGATCTTCTGTTCAGCCATCTCTGGGGCTCCTGTACTCGGTCTCCCCGTAGGGGGGTTGGCGAAGGGGGGTTCCCCCCTTCACGGACCGATCCGGGCGGTGACGGCCCGGTCGGTCGGAACAGAGGGTGGGTGCGCCTGGGCGCACCGCTGTCTGGGGGAGGAACGCGCGGGGGGCTCGTGGCCCCCCGTGCGAGAACTACTCGATGATCTTGACGACGCGGCCAGCACCCACGGTCCGACCACCCTCACGGATGGCAAACCGCAGACCCTCGTCCATCGCGATGGGCTGGATCAGCTCAACCGTCATCTCGGTGTTGTCACCCGGCATCACCATCTCGGTGCCACCAGGCAGCTCGACCGCACCAGTCACATCCGTGGTCCGGAAGTAGAACTGGGGACGATAGTTGTTGAAGAACGGCGTGTGACGCCCACCCTCGTCCTTGGACAGGATGTAGACCTGCGCCTCGAACTTGGTGTGCGGCGTGATCGACTTCGGCGCCGCCAGCACCTGCCCGCGCTCCACCTCGTCCTTCTTCGTCCCACGCAGCAACACACCAACGTTGTCGCCAGCCTCACCACGGTTCAACAACTTGCGGAACATCTCCACACCCGTGACCGTCGTCGACGTCGTGTCCTTCAACCCGACGATCTCGATGGTGTCACCAACCGTGACCACACCACCCTCGATACGACCAGTCACCACAGTCCCACGACCCGTGATGGAGAACACGTCCTCGATCGGCATCAGGAACGGCTTGTCCAGGTCACGCTCGGGGTCCGGGAAGAAGTCATCCACCGCCTGCATCAGGTCAAGGATGTTCTGCTCCCACGCCTCATCACCCTCCAGCGCCTTCAGCGCCGACACCGGGATGACCGGGCACTCATCACCATCGAACTCATAGGAGGACAGCAGCTCACGAACCTCCAGCTCCACCAGCTCCAGCAGCTCCTCGTCATCGACCATGTCGACCTTGTTCAGCGCCACCACCAGGTTCGGCACACCCACCTGACGGGCAAGCAGCACGTGCTCACGCGTCTGCGGCATCGGACCATCAGCAGCGCTGACCACCAGGATCGCCCCATCCATCTGGGCCGCACCCGTGATCATGTTCTTGACGTAGTCCGCGTGACCCGGCGCATCCACATGCGCGTAGTGACGCTTCTCCGTCTCGTACTCCACATGGGAAACGTTGATCGTGATACCACGCTCACGCTCCTCCGGAGCCTTGTCGATCATGTCGAACGCCGACGCCGTCACGTTCGGGTTGTTCTTGGCCAACACCGTCGTGATCGCCGCCGTCAACGTGGTCTTGCCATGGTCGACGTGACCGATCGTGCCGATGTTCATGTGCGGCTTGGTGCGCTCGAACGTTGCCTTAGCCATGTCTGTCTCCTGTGGGTGACTGTGTTGAGTCTTCGGGGGTGTGTTGCGGGGGTGGTTGGCGGCTACTCGCCGCGAACCTTGGCGACGATCTCCTCAGCGAGCTGGCCCGGGACCTGCTCGTAGCCGGAGAACTGCATCGTGTAGGTGGCGCGACCCTGGGTCTTGGACCGCAGGTCGCCGACGTAGCCGAACATCTCGCTCAGCGGGACCCGGGCCGAGACGACCTGGGCGGCACCGCGGGCGGTCATGGAGCTGACCTGTCCGCGGCGAGCGTTGAGGTCACCGATGACGTCACCCATGTAGTCCTCGGGGGTGACGACCTCGACGTCCATGACCGGCTCGAGCAGGACGGCCTTGCCCTTCTTGGCGGCCTCCTTGAGCGCCATGGAACCGGCGATCTTGAACGCCATCTCCGAGGAGTCGACGTCGTGGTAGGAACCGTCGGTCAGGCTGGCACGCACGTCCACGAGGGGGTAGCCGGCGATGACGCCGCCCTCCATCGCGTCCTGGATGCCCTTGTCGACGGAGCTGATGTACTCGCGGGGGATCGCTCCACCCTTGATCTGGTCGTCGAACTCGTAGCCGCCGACCTCGCCGGTCTCCTTGCCGTCCTCGTCGAGCACCACGCGGCGCTCGTCCTCGGGGGCGAAGGCGCCGGTGGGGTACAGCGAGATGACGACCTCGGCGAACTGGCCCGAACCACCGGTCTGGCGCTTGAAGCGCAGCAGGTGGCCCTCGACCGGCTTGGTGATGGTCTCGCGGTAGGCGACCTGCGGCTTGCCGATGTTGGCCTCGACCTTGAACTCGCGACGCAGGCGGTCGACGATGATGTCGAGGTGGAGCTCGCCCATGCCACCGATGATGGTCTGGCCGGACTCCTCGTCGGTGTGGACGGTGAAGGTCGGGTCCTCTTCCGCCAGCTTCTGCAGGCCGGTGCCCATCTTCTGCTGGTCGGCCTTGGTCTTGGGCTCGATGGCGATGTGGATGACCGGCTTGTCGAAGGTCATCGACTCCAGGATCACCGGGTTGTCCGGGTCGCAGAGGGTGTCACCGGTCGTCGTGTGCTTCATGCCCACGGCGGCGGCGATGTCACCGGTGAACGCTGCCTCGCGGTCCTCCCGCGAGTTGGCGTGCATCTGCAGGATGCGGCCGAACCGCTCCTTCTTGTCCTTGGTGGAGTTGATGGCCGACGTGCCCTGCTCGACCTGGCCGGAGTACACCCGGAAGTAGGTCAGCTTTCCGACGAAGGGGTCGGTCATGATCTTGAAGGCCAGGGCGCTGAACGGCGCGTCCTCGGATGCCTCGCGGGTGATCTTCTCACCCGTCTTGGGGTCGGTGCCCTGGACCGAGGCGACGTCCTTGGGGGACGGCAGGAAGGACACGACCGCGTCCAGCAGCATCTGGACGCCCTTGTTCTTGAACGCCGAGCCGCAGTAGACGGGGATGAACTCGCCCTTGATGGTGGCCGCACGGATGGCGGGCATCATCTGCTCGGTCGTCAGGTCGCCCTCCTCGAGGTAGACCTCGAGCAGCGACTCGTCGGACTCCGCGACGGCCTCGACCAGCTTGGCGCGGTACTCCTCGCAGACATCCTTGATGTCGTCGGGGATCGGGACGGTCTCGAACTTGGCGCCGTGGTCGTCGCCGGAGCCCTCCCAGATACGGGCCTCCATGTCGATCAGGTCGACGATGCCGACGAAGCTGGACTCCGCACCGATCGGGATCTGCATCGGGACCGGCTTGGCACCGAGGCGCTCCTCGATGGTGCCGACCGCCATGAGGAAGTCCGCGCCCATCTTGTCCATCTTGTTCATGAAGCAGATGCGCGGGACGTTGTACTTGTCGGCCTGGCGCCACACCGTCTCGGACTGGGGCTCCACACCGGTGGCGGCGTCGAACACCGCGACGGCACCGTCCAGCACGCGCAGGCTGCGCTCGACCTCGACGGTGAAGTCGACGTGGCCGGGGGTGTCGATGATGTTGATGACGTGGTCGTTCCAGGAACAGGTCGTCGCAGCGGACGTGATCGTGATGCCACGCTCCTGCTCCTGCTCCATCCAGTCCATCGTGGCGCCGCCGTCGTGGACCTCACCGATCTTGTAGTTCTTGCCGGTGTAGAAGAGGATGCGCTCGGTCGTCGTGGTCTTGCCCGCGTCGATGTGCGCCATGATCCCGATGTTGCGGACCTTGCCGAGGGGGTGAGTTCGCTTCGCCATTGCGTTGCTGCCTTCGGTGTTGAGGGTGTCAGTCGAACCGGAGGTTCGTCGGTGTGCCGGGGGTTGCCCGGGCTACCAGCGGTAGTGGGCGAAGGCCTTGTTGGCCTCGGCCATCTTGTGGGTGTCCTCGCGACGCTTGACCGCGGCGCCGATGTTGTTGGACGCGTCCAGCAGCTCGTTGGTCAGGCGCTCGGACATGCTCTTCTCGCGACGAGCACGGGCGAAGGTGACCAGCCAGCGAAGCGCCAGGGTGTTGGCGCGGGCGGGCTTGACGTCGATCGGGACCTGGTAGGTGGCACCACCGACACGGCGGGACTTGACCTCCAGCGCCGGCGAGACGTTCTCCAGGGCCTTCTTGAAGACCTGGACCGGGTCGGCGCCGGTGCGCTCGCGGATGCCCTCGAACGCGTCGTAGACGATCTTCTCGGCGGTGGAGCGCTTGCCGTCGTTCATCACACGGTTGATGAGCTGGGTGACTCCGACCGAGTGGTACTTCGGGTCGGCGACGGTCTTGCGCTTCGGGGCGGGACCCTTGCGAGGCATGTCTAGCCTTCCTTCTTCGCGCCGTACTTGGAACGGGCCTGCTTGCGGTCACGGACACCGCTGGCGTCCAGCGCCGCGCGGATGACCTTGTAGCGGACACCGGGGAGGTCCTTCACACGACCACCACGGACCAGCACGATGGAGTGCTCCTGGAGGTTGTGACCCTCACCGGGGATGTAGGCCGTGACCTCGATACCGGAGGACAGGCGGACACGGCAGACCTTGCGAAGCGCCGAGTTCGGCTTCTTCGGGGTCGTGGTGTACACGCGGGTGCAGACACCACGGCGCTGGGGCGAACCCTTCAGCGCGGGAGTCTTGGCCTTGTCCGTCTTCGCTTGCCGGCCCTTGCGGACCAGCTGCTGAATGGTGGGCATGAGCTTCCTCGTTCGAGCGTGCGTCTCCGACCGGAATGCGTTCTGGAGGTCGGACTTGTGGGGAAAGCCGGGCCCGAGGGCTCGGCAGGTCTTGTTCGTCCGACTCACGCAGTCGGGCGTTTCGTATGTGGTGCGCCGTGTCGTGGCGCAGCGATCACCGTGACCCGACGGGCGTGGGTGATCTTTGAGTGGGGAATCTGTTGGCTGCAGTGGGCCTGATGGCGGCTGCGACACTGCACCGTGGCGCTGGGCCAGCGGTTGCGCCGGTGTTGTGGGACTCGTGCTTGAGCTTGCGGCGGTCGTGCCGTGCTCGGCAGTCACACACAGACACGCCCGGAACCCGGGCGCGGATCCAAGAGAGTAGGTCGTGCACCGGTGGGTGTCAACCGGAGAAGGTCCTCGGAACGGCGAAAGGGCCGGCCACCCGAAGGCAGCCGGCCCAGACGTTGGCCGTTCGGTCAGGGGGCCCGTGGGACGGGTCCCCTACCGGATGGTCACCGGATCAGGACGCGAACCGGTTGTTGTAGTCGCCGTGGCCGTGGGCGTGCTCGGCGTCGTAGGCCACGTGGACGGTCGTGGAGTGCGCGGCGCTGGCGGCAGCGAACGCTTCCTCGGTGTCGCGGGCCGGGATGCCCTCCAGGGAGTTGGCGTACTGCATCGTCACCGAGGCGATGGCCCCGATGTTGTCGCCGAAGACCCCGAGGTCGAGGTTGTCGATGTCGTCGCACGCCTGGTGGTAGCAGGAGTCGTACGCCTCGCCGGCGGTGCCGCCGAACAGCTCGGCCTCCTCCTCGGTCTTGATGCCCTCCGCACCGGTGAACAGGCCACCGGCCGGGATACCGACGCTGATGAACGCCTGGTAGTCCGAGCGACCGCTGAACTCCGTCGGCGTCGAGGGGACGTCGATGGAGGTGAAGAAGTCCTCGAAGGCCTCCTCGATGTCGTCGGAGCCGGGGGGACCCTCGAGCTCGAAGGCATCACCGTCGCCGTCGTAGACACCGCGGATGAAGTTGGGCGAGGCCACCATGTCGAAGTTGAGGTAGAGCTTGATCCGCTCGTACTCCTCGTCGCTGATGCCCTCCAGCATGTCGCCGTCACCGAAGATGTAGGAGTCCGAGCCGACCAGGCCGCTCTCCTCCGCACCCCACCATGCGAACCGCACGGTGTTCTCGGTCTGGATGTCGTTGGACGCGAGCTCGCGGGCGACCTCCAGGATGGCGGCGCTGCCGGAGCCGTTGTCGTTGATGCCCGGACCCTCCGGGACGCTGTCGAGGTGAGCCCCCAGCATCACGACGTTGTCGGGGTTGGTCCCGGGCCAGTCGGCGATGATGTTGGAGCTCGTCTGCGGGGTGACCGAGGTGGTCGCCTCGATGGTGATCTCCGCGTCCGGGTCGCCGGCCAGCGCGAGGCCGGTGGCGAAGTCCAGGCCGATGGTCACGAAGTCGGGGTCGACCTCGCCGCCGAGGGTGCCGAGGACGACGTCCTGGGTGCCCTCGTCGGAGCCCTGGTTGAAGACCATGGCCGCAGCGGCCCCGGCCTCGAGCGCGTTGGCAGCCTTCACCGCGAAGGCGCAGCCACCACGCTGGATCAGGGCGATGTTGCCCTCGGTGAAGCCGTCGAAGTCCTCGATCTCGCAACCCGAGTCGGAGTCGCCGTCGTTGGCCTCTCCGGTGCCGGGGTTGCCGGCGCCGAGGTCGGCGTCGACGAGCTCGGCGACCCCGGTGACGTCACCGGATCCGGAGTAGCTCATGATCGATGCCTGCTCCTCGGTCAGCTCCTCGCCGTCGACGGTGACGACGGTGGGCGCGAGCTCCTCGAACAGCGAGAAGGCGAACTCCTGCGTGGTCACCTCGAAGCCGGTGCCCTCCAGCTCGCCGAGGACGTAGTCCACCGACAGCTCGTAGCCCTCGGTGCCCGACGCGCGGGTACCCAGCGGCTCGGCCTCCTCGCCCTCCTGGCGGGTGGCAGCGGGGACGGAATCAGCGATGGCCTGAAGGGCCTCGAGGACCTCCATGCCTCCGCGGACGTCAGCGCGGGCGATGACCTTCTCCGCGTCGGTGCACGGCTCGGCGGGGGTGGCGGCGGTCCGGGCGGCCTCGACGACCTCGTCGGACACCGCCGCGATGCCACCGGCGACGTGCAGGTCACGGAACGCGCAGGTGGCGCGCTCGGCCAGGAAGGCGGTGACGTGCTCGCCGAGCTCCTCGCCCTCGGTCAGCAGGACCGGAGCGGGACCGTCGTAGTCCAGCGCCGCGTGGGCACCGATGGCCAGCGCGTCGGCGAAGTCCTCGCCGGTCGCGATGTTGACGTGGCCCGGGGTGAAGCCCAGCTCGGACTCCGCGAAGCGGGCCATCTGGACCGACAGCAGGCCCGGCGAGGCGCCGAGGATGCGGGAGACCGAGACACCGTCGAGGGCCGTCAGCGCACCGGCAACGTCGTTGGAGACGTAGCCGGGGCCGCCGGCGACGATGACGTCGGTGATGCCGAGCTCGGTGATGGCGGTGCTGGCGGCGGGCGACAGCTCGTCGGGGTTGGTCAGGACGAGCGGCCAGCCAGCGGCAGCGCTGACGGGGCCGGCGATGACGGCACCGACGTAGTCGCCGGAGCTGGCGACGATGGCGGTGGTCGCCCCGTTGTCCAGCGCGCCGTCGCCGTCGGCGTCACCCAGGCGGGCGACCTCCAGGGCGGTCTCGTCACGGTTGGTGCCGGCGACGCGGGTGACCTCGCCGTAGATGGCCAGCTCGGCCTCGACCTCGTCGCTCACCGCGGCGGGGCCACCGACGAGGACGATCCGCTCGGGGGCGAGGCCCTCCAGGGCGGAGGTGGTCGCGATCGGCAGCTCGTCGGGCTGGGCGAGCAGGATCGGCGCGTTCTCCAGGCCCGCGGCGTAGGTCGCGGCGAGGGCGTCGGGGAAGTTGTCGCCCAGCGCCACGATCACCGTGCCGGACTCGAACGCGGCCGCCTGCGCGCTGGCGTCGATGGCGATGTCGGCGGCGGTGTCGTAGCGGCTGCCGCCCAGGAGTCGGATGGCCGGGACGGAGTCGCCGGAGTCGATGACCTCGATCGCGTTCGCCGGCAGGATCGCCAGGCCGAGCGCGAGGACGAGGAACACCGCGGTTGCAGCGCTGGAGGCGATGCCCCAGCGCGAATGACGTGCAGTCAATTCAATCCCTTTCGTCGGAGTGTCGGCGCATGCCACGGCGGGCACCACCCCGATCCACCCCGTCAGTTGTTCCAATGCGCGGGGACACTAGCCCTACGACGCCTGTCGGACAACCGTTGTGCACGAGCAACGTTCACGGCATCCGTTCGTCGCCGCGTCGGGTTCACCACTCGATGCCGGGCTGCGCCTTGATGCCGGCGTCGAAGGGGTGCTTGACCTTCGTGACCTCGCTCACGAGGTCGGCGAGCTCGACCAGCTCGGCCGGTGCATCACGCCCCGTGATGAAGACGTGCTGGTGCCCCGGCCGCGTCCGCAGGACCTCGATGACCTCGGCGGTGTCGACCCACCCGAACGTCATCGGGTAGGTGAACTCGTCGAGCAGCAGGAAGTCGTAGGTCTCGTCGGCGATGCGGCGCTTGACCTCCTCCCACCCCTCCCGGGCCAGGTCGGCGGACTCCTCGAGGTCGCGGCTGGTCCATGTCCAGCCGTCACCGACGGAGAACCAGTCGATCGTCCCGCCCACCTCCGACGCCGACAGCGTCTCGGCGGCGACACGCTCCCCGATCCTCCACTTGCCGGACTTCACGAACTGGTACACCCCGCAGCGCCAGCCCTGGTGCCACGCGCGGTTGAGCACCCCGAACGACGAGGAGGACTTGCCCTTGCCGTGTCCGGTGTTGACGAGGAGGAGGGGGGTCGATCGGCGACTCATGGTGACTCCAGGGAGGTGGGGGACGTCGGTGGATGGTCAGTCGTGCGTGCGGCGGCAACCAGGCGCGTGGCTGCCTGCGGGTACGCCGCCCAGTGGGTGTGCAGGTAGGAGGCATGGATCGACGCGGTGACGAAGCCCTCGTCCCGGTCCTCCACACGCCAGGCCACACCTGGTGTGGCATCACCCTCCGTGCCGACGGGGTCGGCGCCGGCGGGCGGATCGGTGACGGTGCGGTGGAACTCGTGGGCGGTCACGACCTCGCCCCGCCGCCAGAGGATCGAGTCGCTCGCGGCGATCGCCCGTCGGTAGCCGAGCGTCAGCCGCGCGTCCATGGTTGCGGTGACCGGGAGCACATCGGCCTGGCGGGTGCCGTCGAGGTCGTGGCAGAGGTAGAGGAGCCCACCGCACTCCCCGACGACCGGTCGACCGGCGGCCGCGTGGGCGCGGATCTCCGCGAGCATGGCCGTGTTGTCGGCCAGTGCGTCGGCATGCACCTCGGGAAAGCCGCCGCCCAGGTAGACGACGTCGGTGCCGACCGGCAGCGACGCATCGTGCATCGGGTCGAACGGCAGCAGGGTCGCCCCGGCGGCCTCGAGGAGCTCGAGGTTCTCGGTGTAGCGGAAGGAGAAGGCCGGCCCACCGGCGATGGCGACCCCGACCGGGGGGCCGTGGACGCGGTCGGTCGGGGCGGGGGACCATGCCGGCACGTCGGGAACGTCGGCTGTCCGGGCCAGCCGCATCACCGCGTCGAGGTCGAGGTGGGCTCCGACCCACTCCCCCAGCGCAGCGACGGTCCGGTGGGCGTCCGCGCGGCGTTCGTCCGCGGGGACGAGCCCGAGGTGGCGGGAGGGTGTCGCCAGGTCGTCCATGCGCGGCAGGACCCCGACGACCTCGACACCGGTCGGCTCGATCGCCTGCCGCAGCAGGTCGGCGTGCCCGGGCGAGCCGACACGGTTGAGGACCACACCAGCGAGGCGGGTGCCCGGGTCGAAGGTGGCGAAACCATGCACGATCGCCGCGGCGGAGCGGGCCATGGCACCGGCGTCGACCACCAGCAGGACCGGCGCACCGAGGAGGCGTGCAACATGGGCGGTGGACGCCGTCAGCTCGGTCGGGGACTTGCCGTCGAACAGGCCCATGACCCCTTCGACGACGGTGATGTCGGCGCCGGTCGCGCCGTGTCGCGCGAGCGGGGCGATCAGGTCAGCCCCGCTGAGCCACACGTCGAGGTTGCGGGCCGGCCGGCCGGTGGCGATCGAGTGGTAGCTCGGGTCGATGTAGTCGGGACCGACCTTGCTGCCCTGCACGACGTGACCGGCGGCTCGGAGCGCCGCCATCAGGCCGGTGGCGACGGAGGTCTTGCCGACCCCGGAGGCGGTGCCGGCGACGACGACGGTCGGCACGGGGGCGTTCATGCGTGGGACCCGGCACGCTGCATGACCGAGGCGATGGACTTGGCGCGCCACTCCTCCGTCGGGGTCAGCGGGCAACCGGTGCACAGCTCGTAGCGTTCGCAGCGGTAGGCCAGGCAGCACGAGCTCCGGCGCCACGCCAGGCCAACCGCACCCCCGGCCTCGATGCGCTCGAAGGTCGGTGTGCCCCACAGCGGCGGGTCGGCTGCCTCGAGCAGGAGCGCGCTGCCGTGTGCGGCGGCCTCGGCGTCACCGGCGGCGTCGTGGGCGTGACCGGCGGTGGTGGCCAGGGCGTCGGCCAGCTGTCCCCACATCGCCCGCTTCCCGAGCTTGCCGACCCGGCGGAGGCGCTCGACGACGGGCCGGTAGTGCTCGACGGCGCGCGGGGCGGCCGTGTCCGGCGTGTCGAGGGTCGCGTCGGTGACGGCGATGCCGTTGAACCAGCCGCGGGCGCTTCGGCGCAGCCACAGGTCCTCGACGGCGTAGGCAACCGCGACGCCGTGCTGGTGCACGGGGGCGCCGGCCAGCAACGCCAGCGGCGAGGCGAAGCGGCTGGCGAGGAACGCCGTGGCGACGTCGGCCAGCCCCTCGTAGTCGGGGGCCATCTCGCGGACCCTCCGGGCCAGCCGGGTCTCCTCGACGAGGGTGGTGAAGGGGAACCAGGTGCCGTGGTGGTCGACCTCGGTCGGTGGACGGCCGAGCATGACGGGCATCCACGACGTGGCGCAGTCGGACAGCACGGTGGCCACGGCAGGGTGGTCGGTGGTGTGGGTCATCGGGCGGTCGAGCGGCGGCGCCGCACGGCCCTCCTCTCCGTCGGTCGCGGATGGTCGGGCTCTGCGCTGCAGCCGGTCTCCTGGCTGCCAGATCGACGCGTCGTCGCCGGCCTTCCCGGACACGAGGTCCAGTGGTCAGTTGGCGGGACGCTCCCTGGTCACAGTTGCGACGACAGCGCCGGATTCTCACCGGCTTCCCGTGCACTGCAGCATTCGAGCGACGCGCACCGTAGCACGGCCGTCGTCGACGCCACGACCGCGGCCCGGGCGCGCCGACGGGTCGAGGAGGCGTAGCGTCCGGCACAGCCGATCAACCGACGGAGGCCCCGATGACTGTTTCCCGCCACGCGACGAGGCTGCTGCTCGTCGTTGCCGTACCGCTGCTCCTGGCCGCCTCGTGCGAGGCCACCCGGGACCTCGAGGGGGTCCGCGCGGTCGATCCGGACAGCGCCGTGATCATCCGCAACGCCGACGCCTACCCCAACATCTCCATCCTGTGCGTGGAGGGCACCGGCATCTTCACCACGACCCGCGAGGCCGCCCCCGTCGTGATCCCCGATTCCGACGTGTGCGTCTCCGACCCCGAGTGAGGTGGCGGTGGACGGTCGACCGTTCGCTCACCGACCGGATCCGGGCAGCTGGGGAGATTCCGGCTGTGACCACCGCACTGCCGCCACGGTCAGCGCGATCATGACGGTGAACAACGCCCAGGACAGGGGCAGCCAGTAGTCAACGAAGTTGGGCCAGATGCCCCATCCGATCGTGGCGGCTGCGCCAGTTCCGCCGACCACGGCCAGACGCTGCCAGGCGGGGGTTCGGTCGCGGCTGCCGATGCCGAGTGCCCACAGTGCAGCGAAGGTCAGGACGAACTGCGGGGAGTAGATCCGGTTGCCGAGCATGAAGGCCAGCGGTGCCAGCAGCGCCCATCCGAGGACGCGGTCCGGGCGTCGCCACGCAGCCACCGCGGGGCCGATGACCACGACGAGCAGCACCGCTGTCGGGACCCAGGCGACGGACGGGTCGAGGCCGTCGACGCCGACCCACGGGCGGTCCGGCCGAGGCGCGAACCCCAGCAGGTGCAAGGGCAGGAACGGGAGGGACTCCGCGGTCAGCTCCCGTATCGCATGGAACCGGTAGGCGTCCACTACTGCACCGCGCTGTTCCGCGGTCAGCAGGAACGGGACGTGGGGCAGGAGGAATCCGGCAGCGGTCGCTGCCGCGAACCACGTGGCCAGCCGTCGTCGCCCCGCCCGCCACCACCCGATTGCCAGGACCACAGCCGCCAGCCCCGGCGTCCATTTGGCGGCCGCGCCGAGACCGAGCAGCAGTCCCGATGCACTCCCAGCCCGACGCGCGTCGGCCTCCTCCTCCCGTCGCTCGTCGAGGCCTGCGGCAACCGCGAGTCCGGCGACGAGGAACGCGGTGGGGAGGGCGTCGTAGCGGATCAGCACGAACAGGGTGATGGTCGGCCAGAGCGTCATCGTGGCGACCGCCCACGGCTGCACCCGTCGAGCCAGCACGACGACCGTGCCTGTCCACAGCGCCGCCAGCAGCACCCCGACCGCCACCCCGAACCCGATCGGCAGCGCCCGGTCGAGCAGCGTCGCCAAGCCGAAGACGATGACACCGAGCGGCGGGTACTCCGCGGGTTGGTCCACGGGTAGACCGCCCGTGTCGATCAGCGCCACACCCTGCCGTTGGTAGACCTGCAGGTCGGAGTCGTCGGGGCCACCGACAAGGACCTGCACGATGAGGAGGCCGAGCAGCAGCGCCGCGGACGCCATGACCACCGTGGCAGGGCGAAGGCCGACCCTGCCTGATCGGCGGACCCGGTGGTCGGCGACGACCACGGCCGCCAACGGGAGGGCGACGGCCAGACCGGCGGTGACCACCGACCAGTACGGTCCGGCGCTCTGCCCCTCCCGGAATGGTCCGTCCCACAGCACGGCATGACCCGCGACGGCGATCACGACCGTCGCCCACAGCAGGACCGCAGGACGAGCGGCCCACGGAACGGTCCGGCCCTGCGCTGGTGGCGCCGGTACCTGGGGAACACGGTCGACAGCGGCGCTCATCGAGCCTCCTTTGCCACATGGACCTGCCGCTCGACGCCGGGGGTGCAGGGCGGGGGCGGCGGGACCTGCCACGTACGCCGTTCGTCGTCGCTGGTCCAGACCTGTCGCGACGTCCCGACCGCACCGAGCGAGCCAACCGCGGCGACGACGGTTGCAGGCACGTGCCAGCTCTGGAAGTTCACGCGCCACTGGGGGGCGAGCAGGAACATGACGACGACCGCCAACGCCGATACGGCGAGGAGTCGCTCCCTGGCATCGGGGCCGGAGGCCATCCGCCGGGCCGACCACACCCCCCACGTGCTCGTCGCCAGGCCGAGCAGCACCACCCCGCTGCTGATGGCGTCGACGACCGACGGCTCGACCCCTCGCGCGGCATACAGCGGCCACCAGATGCTGTTCACCATGACGGTGTAGGGATCTGGACGCGCAGCCGGTTCGGCCATGGCCTCGAGGCCGTGCAGGCCGATATCGGGGAACGCGAAGAACGGGACCTGCAGGACGAGTGCGACGACGCCGGCAAGCATCACGCGCCCCCAACCCGCCCGTACGAGGAACAGCGGGGCCACCGCCAGCGCTGGCAGCTTCACCGCAACCGCCAGCCCCCACAGCACCGCTGAGCGGGTCGGGCGGTGCCCCTCTGCCAGCAGCCAGACGGAGGCGGCCAGCAGGACGCCCATCAACACGTCGTTCGCACCCGTCAGCCCGACCTCCCGCACCAGGGTGGCGTTCAGCCCGTACAGCGCGGCGGGCAGCAGCGCGAGGATCGGCAGGGTTCGCCCACGCCCGGAGGCCACCCATCCCCCGACGCACAGCAGGCCAGCCCCCAGCGCGTCCATCGCCCACGCCGCCATCCGGGCAGCCACGAACGTCTCCCCCAGCACCAGGCCGTCGGGCACCAGGGCGACGAACGGGAGGTGCCACAGGATCGTCCCGGCCGGGTACTGGTAGACCGGGGCGTAGGTGTAGGGGTTGGCCTCGACGTAGGGGTTCAGGCCGGCGAGGACCTGCCGGGCGGCGTACTCGCTGGCCTGCGGGATGTCCGCGATCCCGGGATCGACCCAGGCCCACACGGCCCTGATCGCCACGGCGCCCATGACGATGACGAACATGGCGGGGATCGCAGGGACGTGACGGCGCGCCCACCCCCGTGGTGGGGCAGTCGGCGGCAGGCCGTTGCGGACGACGTCGACCAGCAGCACGATCATGCCGGACAGCGAGGCCACGGTGATCGCCCATCGCACGGGGAACGACGTCAGGCCGGGCACGGCAGCGAAGTGCAGCCCGAAGGTCGGCAGCGTCGTGGCCAGCAGCAGCGCCAGCCGTCGGCCACGCAGTCCGGCGGCGTGGGCCAGGGCGGTCATCACCGGGGTGACGAGCAGCCAGAGCAAGCCGTAGCGCGGGACCCCGGCCCCGTAGAAGAAGAGGTCGTGGATCATGGCCGGTTCGCCTGCCGATAGCCTGAGGCGCGATGCGCCTGGTCACCTACAACGTCAACTCGCTCGGCGCCCGGCTGCCCCGGGTCCTTGCCCTGCTGGAGGAGCACCGCCCCGACGTCGTGCTGCTGCAGGAGACCAAGTCGTCCCCCGAGGCCTTCCCGCACGCCGAGCTGGCCGCGGCCGGCTACCTGGCTGCCGACCAGTCCGGGGGCCGCTGGGCCGGGGTCGCGGTGCTGGGTCGGGCCGAGCACGGCGTCGACGACGTGTCCGTCGGCCTGCCGGGTGAGCCGGACCCAGACCAGGCCCGCTGGGTCGAGGCACGAGTGGGGGGTGTCACCGTGGTCAGCGTCTACGTCCCCAACGGCCAGCGTGTTGACTCGCCGCAGTACGCCAGCAAGCTGGTCTTCCTCGAGGCCATGAGCGACCGGATGGCTGCCCTCGCCGCCGCGGGCCCCGTCGTGGTCGGGGGCGACATGAACGTGTGCCCGACCGACCTCGACGTGTGGGACCCCGCGGCCCTGCACGGCGGCACCCATGCGACCGACCCCGAACGGCGGCGGTTCCGTGGCCTGCTCGAGGCGGGCTTCTCCGATGTGTTCCGCGCCCTGTATCCCGACGACACGGGGTACAGCTGGTGGGACTACCGGGGCGGCGCCTTCCACAAGGGCTTCGGGCTGCGGATCGACTTCCTCCTGGCCAGCCGGGAGATCGCCGACACCGCCACCGCCGCCTGGATCGACCGGGAGTTCCGCAAGCCGACCCGAGTTCCCGACAGCAAGCCGTCGGACCACGCCCCGTTGCTGGCCGACCTCGACCTGGAGCTGCAGCCGGGCCCCTCCGCCACCGACGACCCCGCCGGGCTGGTCGCGCAGCGAACCGCGGGCGAGGCCCAGCCCGAGCAGCTCGGGCTGATCTGACCGGCGGGGTCGCTCACGCATCGGGGTCGACCTCCGCACCACGCGGCTCGGTCAGGTCCAGCACCGTCATGCCCGGCCCGAGCGCCGGTACCGGTCCCCGGAGCGGCACCCCGCCGATCCCCCAGGTCGGCAGCAGGTCCCATCGGTAGGTGAGGGGGATGCTCGGCTGGTGGTCCAGCAACATCCGGCCCCGTGCCCGCATCGCGGTGTACACCGGCGCGGTGGCCGGGTCCGCGGTGTACCGCTGCTCCATGTAGGTGGACACGACGGCGACGCACCCGCACGCGAGGACCTCGGGGGTGTCCCCGAAGCCGAAGACCAGCCGGCCTCCGGTGGCCTCGGCGGCAGCAGCGCCGATGCCGGTGTAGGACTCCGTCCAGACCGGCACGTCCGCGAGCCCCTCGACGACGAGGACCTCCTGCAGCCGCTCGGGGAAGCCGTCCCGCGTGTCGGGGGCCTGTCCCACCCGCAGCAGTCGCACCCCGTCCGCGGCGGCCGGCACGACTGCCGCAACCAGCACGAGGGCCAGCGCCGCTGCAGCCGCGTCCAGCCGGCGCTCCCGTCCCTGCCATCGACGCCACGTCCAGTCGGCGGTGTCCGCGGCCAACCCGCCCGCGAGGGCAGCCAGGACGGGCAGGACGACGATGACGTAGTGGGGGAAGACGATGCGTGACAGCCCGATGACCGCGAACAACCCGACGGCGTAGGCGGTGACCAGCTTCGTCGCCCGGTCCCCGCGACAGGCGCCCCACACGACCCCGGCGACCAGCAGCCCGGTGACCAGCCAGCCGTTGCTGCCCGGCAGGGTGACGGTCAGGTGGTGCCACCACGTGGGTCCGCCGTGGTCGTAGCCCAGGTGCCCGGTGGCCTGGTGGTCGACCTGCCACAGGAACCCGTCGACGAAGGCACGGCTGAGCACCGAGCCACCGGTGGTGACGACGAACGCCGTGAGCGCCAGGAGGAGCAACGCCTCGGCCGCCAGCAGGCGGCGTGGCCAGTCCAGCTCCTCCTCCAGCATCACCGCCAGCATCGGCACGACCACGACGGTGATGCCCAGGTACTTCATGCCTCCCGCCCCACCGGCCCAGAGGGCAGCCGTCGACCACAGCAGCAGGCGCTGGCGCAGATGTGCACGACGCCCCGCTGCGACCACGGCGACGAGGGCGAGCAGGACGCACAGCACCTGCAGCTGGTCCGGCCCGATCATCCGGGCCGAGCGGACCATCACGAAGCCGGTCGCCACGACGGTCCCGGCGACCCACGCCGCCATCGGCGCCGCCCGCCGTCCGATCCCCGCAGCCAGCAGGCCCGTCACCGCGACGACGCACAGGGCCACGAGCACGAAGACGATGCGGGTCCAGCCGTACACCTCCGCGACCGAACCGGACCGGTCGACGACACCGACGGCCTCCCCCAGGCGGATCCCCGCCGCGGCCACGATCGAGGAGCCGAGTGGCCAGTCGAACGCCGGGGGGACGACGCTGCCGTCGAGCACCAGCTGCGCCCGGCTCATCACCGTCGGCTCGTCCGGCTGGGTCATCGGAAGGCCGACCAGCAACGAGGGCACCCGCAGCGCCGCGGCAAGGACCACGGTGGCCCCCACGGCAAGGCTGACCCCCGGGTGACTGCGCATTCCGAGGAAGGTAGGTACCGATTCGTACAGCTACTTCGGCGACACTTGGCCGATGGTTCAGTAACCGATCACGGTCGGTAGCCGTTGGGCCTGGGCCCGCGTGGGGACGCGCCTCCCACCGAATGGAATCGCCTCCACCGTTGGATGGAATCGCCTCGGGCCAGCCCCACGAACCCGCTGGCACGTGGGACGACCGGATGGAACGGCCTCCATCCCGCGCGCTTGGGCACTGGATCGGAGTCGATTCCATCCGGGTTGCCGGTGCCGGCGGGGCACACGGACGTCAGGCGGTGTTCGACACCGTCCCCTGGTCGTCGGTGGCGAAGAGGATCCCTTCCCTGTCCGCCCGGCAGAAGTCGGCGATGTACAGCTCGCCGTTCCCGTCCACGGTCACCGTGGTGCTGTAGACCTCACCTGCCTGGTCGTGGCACGTCAGCGTGACCGACTCCGACGGGAGGTACCCGCTGAGTGTCAGGGAGTACACCAACGGCTCGCCGGAGTCGTTGGCAGTGCCGTTCCGTGCCAGCGTGAGCGATGGTGCAGACGTCGGCGGTGCAGGCGGTGGCGGTGGCGCGGGCGCGGGCGCCGGTGCAGGGGCAGGCGCCGGAGCCGGAGCAGGTGCCGGAGCCGGAGCCGGGGCAGGAGCCGGAGCCGGAGCCGGGGCAGGAGCCGGAGCCGGAGCCGGAGCCGGAGCGGGCGCGCTCGACGCCGTGGGTGCTGGGGGTGTCGTCGGCGCAGGGGTGGCCGACGGGGCGGCCGAGGCGACCACCGGGGGTGGCGTCGGCAGGCCCGGGATCGGCGGGATCGTCGTCCCCGGAGGGGCATCCCGGTCGTTCTGGTGGCCGTTGGGGCCGGCGGGGCGCTCGAACGGCACCCCGGTGGTGATGTCCACGAGGATGAAGTTGTTGATGACCACCGGCGCGGGCTGGACCACGATGATCGTGGCCGGCTCGAAGTCGGGCCAGACACGCCCGCGGTAGCGTGGCTCCGCTGCCTGCGGGGGGATGAGCGGGTTGCCGCACGCGCACTTCACGCGTGGAACACCCTTGTCGTCCACCAGGACGGCGGTGCCGCGCTGGAGCACCGACTGGATGCGGTTCGCAGCCCCGTTGCGGAAGCCATGGTTGGTCACGCGGGTGTCCCGGGCCAGGAGGATCGACGTCAACGTCTCGACGTAGGCAGGGATGTCCGCCACGGCCAGCGTGCCGCCCGGCCAGTTCAGCTCCGAGTCGGCGTTCAGCGCCCCGATCCATGCGGCGGCCTTGTCCGGGTTGGCCTGCAGGAACGCCACGAGCTGCGCGGCGTCGCACGACGCGCTGTCCCTGGTCCCGCCGTACAGCCCCGGCTCACCGCCACGGTTGCTCGACACCGGCGTCGCAGGTGGCTCGACGACAGAGATCGTCGGCGCCGGCGGCTTGGCGAACGCCGGATCCGGCGGCGGCGACAGCGGAGCGTCGCTGAAGGGGTCCTCCCCCATCTCCTCGGCCGGTTCCAGGAACACCTCCAACCCGTCACCAGCGAGCGCGACGTTCTCGTCGTCGTCCGACAGCAGCCGCGGGACGAACACACCGGCGGCCACCAGGCCCAGCGCCACGACCACACCGAGCACGACCTTGCCGGCCCTGCCGCCCTTCTCGGGCGGGGGCGCGCCGTACGGGGCCGGTCCTCCGTATCCCTGCTGCGGCGGCTGCCCGCCGTACGGCGGCTGGTTGCCGTACCCCGGCGGCGGCTGGTTGCCGTACGGGGCCTGTCCCCCGTATCCCTGCTGCGGCGGCTGCCCGCCGTACGGCGGCTGATCGCCGTATCCGGGCTGTGGAGGCTGATTCGGATCCATGGGTTGTCTCCTGCCTTCCAGCGTCCGTCGATACGGACGCGCGCAACCACCGGCCGGCCCGACCCGCCAGCCGTCCCGACTCGAACGCCCCTCCCGCCTGTCCTGGGGAACTCGATCGGAGGACAGTATCCGAAGACGCCACTCCGTGTGCGTCCCAGAAACGATTTCATCCCTCGTGACCAGAAGTGACTAGCCCTTGACGGTGGGCGGTGGAATGCGGAACGGCCGGCCCCGATGGGGCCGGCCGTCCGGTGTCTCTCGCGCTGGCGGCGGGAGGGCTAGTACGCGCCCTCGCCCATCGACCAGCCTTCCTCGACGTCCCAGTCGCCACCCTCGCCGAAGCTGTCGAGCAGGTCGGCGGGCAGGATCTGCTGGGGCATCTCGGTCGGCACGGCGGTGACCTCGCGGTACCGACGCAGGCCGGTCCCGGCAGGGATCAGCTTTCCGATGATGACGTTCTCCTTCAGCCCGTTGAGGCTGTCGGACTTGCCCTCGATCGCGGCCTCGGTCAGGACACGGGTCGTCTCCTGGAAGGACGCGGCGGACAGCCACGAGTCGGTGGCCAGCGAGGCCTTCGTGATGCCCATGAGGACCTGACGGCCGTTGGCGGGTGCCAGGCCCTCGTCGAGGGCGGCACGGTTGCCCTTGGCGAACTTGAGGCGGTCCACCAGCTCACCGGGCAGGAAGTCGGTGTCACCCGGCTCGATGATGTTCACCCGACGCAGCATCTGGCGAACGATGAGCTCGATGTGCTTGTCGTGGATGGACACACCCTGCGACCGGTAGACCTCCTGGACCTCGGTCACCAGCAGGCGCTGGGTCTCGCGGGCACCCAGGATCTCCAGCATCTCGTGCGGGTCGATCGACCCCTCGGTCAGCTGCTGACCGACCCTGACCTGGGCACCGTCCTCGGTACCGGGGGTCAGGCGGGCACGCGTGGACACCGTGATGGTCACGATGTCCTCGTCGTTGCCCGGGTCGATGTGCAGGTCCATGCCCTTGTCGCCCATCTCGATCTTGAGCGAGCCGGACACGGGAGCGATCTCGGCCTTGCCCTTGGGGGACCGGGCCTCGAACAGCTCGACGACACGCGGCAGACCGTGGGTGATGTCCTCACCCGCGACGCCACCGGAGTGGAAGGTACGCATGGTCAGCTGGGTACCGGGCTCACCGATCGACTGGGCGGCGACGATGCCGACCGCCTCACCGATCTGGACCTGGCGACCCTCGGCCAGCGCACGGCCGTAGCACTTGACGCAGACTCCGACCTCGGCCTCGCAGTTCAGCACGCTGAACACGCGGATGTTGCGGTCGGCGTCGGTGGGCTGGGTGTCCAGCTTCTCACCGGTGTCGGGGTGCTCGCCCTTGACCAGCACCGAGCGCAGGGCCCGGATCTGACCGTCGGCGATCTCCGTGCCGGCCTCGACCAGGACGTCGTCGGTGCCCGGGAACATGATGTCCTGGGCCACGATGCGACCGAACAGCACCTGGCTGTCGCGCTCGCCCACCCGCACCGGGATGCCGCGCTGCACGCCGCAGTCCTCGGTCCGGATGATCAGGTCCTGGGCGATGTCGACCAGGCGACGGGTCAGGTACCCCGAGTCCGCGGTCCGCAGCGCCGTGTCGGCCAGGCCCTTGCGGGCACCGTGCGTGGAGATGAAGTACTCCAGGACCGACAGGCCCTCACGGAAGTTGGACTTGATCGGACGCTCGATGATCTCACCGCGCGGGTTGGCCACCAGGCCTCGCATGCCGGCGATCTGCACCAGCTGACCCATGGACCCACGGGCACCGGAGTGCGCCATCATCCAGATCGGGTTGGTCCGCTCCTTGGTGGCGAAGTTCTCCGCCATCGCGTTCTGGACCTGCTCTTTGGTGTCGGTCCAGATCTCGATGAGCGCCTGGCGACGGTCGTCGGCAGCCAGGCGGCCCTTCTCGAACCGGGTCTCGACCTCGGCAGCGGCCTCGTCGGCCTTGAGGACCAGCTCCTCCTTGATCGGCGGCGGGGTGACGTCGTCGATGGAGACGGTCACACCGGCACGCGAGGAGAAGGTGAAGCCGATGTCCTTCATGCGGTCCAGGACCACCGCGGTCTCCCACTGGGGGAAGTCGTCGGCGCAGCGGTTGACCAGGTTGGCGAGGCCCTTCTTGGTGACCAGCTCGTTCTTGAACGGCATGCGCACCGGGAAGATCTCGTTGAACAGGACGCGACCGACGGTGGTGACGATGCGCGCGCCCTTGGGGGACACGTGGATCAGCCGGTAGGTCTTCTCGACCTGGACGGGGTTGCCGTCGGCGTCGGTCTTGAGCTTGCCCCTGCCGTCGTAGACCCACTCGGTCGCCTGCTCCTCGCCGACGACCTCGTGGATGTCGGTGTCGACCTCGTCGAAGAAGGAGTCCTCGCGGACGACCTTGTCGCGGACACGGGTCAGGCACCAGTCCTGCAGGGTCACCTCGCGCATGTCGAGGGCCATGATGGCCTCGGGGGCGCCGCTGAAGGACGGGATGTTGACCTTGCCGTCGCGGACCTTGTCGAGGAACCCGGGCTCGGGGGACGTGACCCACTCGTGGGACCCGAAGGCGAACGTCAGGTAGTAGGCACCGAGGACCATGTCCTGGGTCGGCGTGGCGAGCGGACGCCCGTTGGCCGGCGACAGGATGTTGTTGGCCGACAGCATGAGGATGCGGGCTTCCGCCTGCGCCTCGGCCGACAGCGGCACGTGGACCGCCATCTGGTCACCGTCGAAGTCGGCGTTGAACGCCGAGCAGACCAGCGGGTGGACCTGGATGGCCTTGCCCTCAACCAGCTTCGGGATGAAGGCCTGGATGCCGAGGCGGTGCAGCGTGGGGGCACGGTTCAGCATCACGGGGTGGTCGGAGATGACCTCCTCGAGCACGTCCCAGACCTGGCTGCGCTGGCGCTCGACCATGCGCTTGGCCGACTTGATGTTCTGGGCGAAGTTGAGGTCGACCAGCCGCTTCATGACGAAGGGCTTGAACAGCTCCAGCGCCATCTTCTTGGGCAGGCCGCACTCGTGCAGCTTCAGGTGCGGACCGACCACGATGACCGAACGGCCCGAGTAGTCCACGCGCTTGCCGAGCAGGTTCTGGCGGAACCGGCCCTGCTTGCCCTTCAGCATGTCGGAGAGGGACTTCAGCGGACGGTTGCCCGGTCCGGTGACCGGACGACCACGACGGCCGTTGTCGAACAGCGCGTCGACGGCCTCCTGCAGCATCCGCTTCTCGTTGTTGACGATGATCTCGGGCGCACCGAGGTCGATCAGTCGCTTGAGGCGGTTGTTGCGGTTGATCACGCGGCGGTACAGGTCGTTGAGGTCGGAGGTCGCGAAGCGACCACCGTCGAGCTGCACCATCGGACGCAGGTCCGGCGGGATGACCGGGACGGCCTTGAGCACCATCGAGGTCGGGTCGTTGCCGGTGGTCCGGAACGCCTCGACGACCTTCAGGCGCTTGACGGCGCGGGTCGCCTTCTGCGAGCGGGTCTTGCGCTTGCCGGCCTTGATCTTCTCTGCCTCGTCGGCGAGGACCTGGCGCAGGTGCTCGGCCTCGGCCTCGAAGTCGATCTGGGACAGCAGCTGGCGGATCGCCTCGGCGCCCATGCCACCGTTGAAGAACTCGCCGAAGCGGTCACGCAGGTCGCGGTACAGCATCTCGTCGACGACGAGGTCCTGCACCTTGAGGCCGCGGAACAGGTCGAGGACCTGGTCGAGGCGCTCGATGCGGTCGTCCGCACGCTCGCGGACGATCTTGATCTGCTTCTCGATCTCGCGGCGCTTCTTCTTGACGGCGTCGGGCTTGGCGCCCTCCTCCTCCATCTCCGCGAGGACCTGCTCGAGCTCCACCTGCAGCTGGTGGACCTCGACCTCGAGCTCCTTCTCCAGCCGCTTCTTGTCGGCGTGGATCTCCTTCTCCAGCTCCGGCAGGGCCTCGGTGCGGCCCTCGTCATCAACGCTGGTGATGATGTAGGAGGCGAAGTAGATGACCTTCTCGAGGTCCTTGGGCGCCATGTCCAGCAGGTAGCCCAGGCGCGAGGGGACGCCCTTGAAGTACCAGATGTGGGTCACGGGCGCGGCGAGCTCGATGTGGCCCATCCGCTCGCGGCGGACCTTGGAGCGGGTGATCTCCACACCGCAGCGCTCGCAGATGATGCCCTTGAAGCGCACCCGCTTGTACTTGCCGCAGGGGCACTCCCAGTCACGCGTCGGACCGAAGATCTTCTCGCAGAACAGGCCGTCCTTCTCGGGACGGAGCGTTCGGTAGTTGATCGTCTCCGGCTTGCGGACCTCGCCGTTGGACCACATGCGGATCTGGTCCTCGGTGGCCAGCGAGATCTTCAGCTCGTCGAAGTTGTTGACGTCAAGCATTCGTTGTTGTCCTCCTGTGGGACGGATCTGGCTGACCT
Source organism: Euzebya rosea (assembly GCF_003073135.1). Lineage (NCBI taxonomy): Bacteria > Bacillati > Actinomycetota > Nitriliruptoria > Euzebyales > Euzebyaceae > Euzebya > Euzebya rosea. The sequence goes on along the minus strand of NZ_PGDQ01000006.1, from coordinate 26,736 downwards.
AGCTGGCCGCGAAGTCGTCGGTCTGGCGCTCGGGGCGGGACAGGTTGATGCCCAGCTCCTCGGCCGCGCGGAAGGCGTCCTCGTCGGAGTCGCGGAACTCGATCTCCTCACCGGACGCCGAGAGGACCTCGACGTTCAGGCAGAGGGACTGCATCTCCTTGACGAGCACCTTGAAGGATTCGGGGATGCCCGGCTCCGGGATGTTCTCGCCCTTGACGATCGCCTCGTAGACCTTCACGCGGCCCACGACGTCGTCGGACTTGACCGTCAGCAGCTCCTGCAGGGCGTAGGCGGCGCCGTAGGCCTCCAGGGCCCACACCTCCATCTCGCCGAACCGCTGGCCACCGAACTGCGCCTTACCGCCCAGCGGCTGCTGGGTGATCATCGAGTACGGGCCGGTCGAACGGGCGTGGATCTTGTCGTCGACCAGGTGCAGCAGCTTCAGGATGTACATGTACCCGACGGTGATGGCCTGGTCGACCGGCTGGCCGGAACGGCCGTCGTAGACCACGGCCTTGCCCTCGCGACCGACGATGCGCTCGCCGTGGGCACCGACGTTGGTGTTCTCCAGCAGGTCCTGCAGCTCGTCCTCGCGGCACCCGTCGAAGACGGGGGTCGCCAGCTTCTGCGGGGCGTGGGTCTTCATGTCCTCGCCCCAGCCCATGCGGTCGAACCACTCGGGCTTGGACTCGAAGTCCCAGCCGTTGGAGGCGACCCAGCCGAGGTGGGTCTCGAGGACCTGCCCGACGTTCATGCGCGACGGCACACCCAGGGGGTTCAGCACGACGTCGACCGGGGTCCCGTCCTGCAGGAACGGCATGTCCTCGATCGGGAGGATCTTGGAGATGACGCCCTTGTTGCCGTGGCGTCCGGCCAGCTTGTCGCCGTCGGAGATCTTGCGCTTCTGCGCCACGTACACGCGGACCAGGTCGTTGACGCCCGGCTGCATCTCGTCGCCGTCCTCACGCGACTGCGTGCGGACGCCGATGACGATGCCGGTGTCACCGTGGGGGACCTTCAGGGAGGTGTCACGGACCTCGCGGGCCTTCTCGCCGAAGATGGCGCGCAGCAGGCGCTCCTCCGGGGTCAGCTCGGTCTCACCCTTCGGGGTGACCTTGCCGACCAGGATGTCGCCCGGCTTGACCTCCGCACCGATGCGGACGATGCCGCGCTCGTCGAGGTTGGCCAGGACCTCCTCCGACACGTTGGGGATGTCGCGGGTGATCTCCTCCGCGCCCAGCTTGGTGTCACGGGCGTCGACCTCGAACTTCTCGATGTGGATGGACGTCAGGACGTCCTCCTTCACGAGCCGCTCGGAGAGGATGATCGCGTCCTCGTAGTTGAAGCCCTCCCAGGTCATGAAGGCGACCAGCAGGTTCTGGCCCAGCGCCATCTCACCGGTGTCGGTGCAGGGGCCGTCGGCGATGATCTGACCCGGCAGGATCTCGTCACCCTCGTCGACGGTCGGCTTCTGGTTGTAGCAAGTGCCCTGGTTGGTGCGCTCGAACTTGGAGAGGAAGTGCTTCTCCAGCGTTCCCTCGGGGGTCTTGAGGATGATCCGGTCAGCGGCCACCTCGACCACCGTGCCGCCCTGCTCGCTGATGACGACGTCACCGGCGTCGCGGGCAGCCTTGGACTCAAGGCCCGTGCCGACGTACGGCGAGTCGCTGCGGAGCAACGGCACCGCCTGGCGCTGCATGTTGGTGCCCATGAGCGCACGGTTGGCGTCGTCGTGCTCCAGGAACGGGATCATCGCCGCGGCGACGGACACGATCTGACGCGGGGAGACGTCCATGTAGTGGACCTGGCTGGGCTGCACCTCTCGCGGGTTGCCACCGGGGAGGCGGACCAGCACGCGGTCGTTGGTGAAGGAGCCGTCGGCGTTGAGGGGCGCGTTGGCCTGGGCGACGTTGTAGCGGCCCTCCTCGTCGGCGGTCAGGTAGTCGATCTGCTCGGTGACGACACCGTTGACGACCTTGCGGTACGGGGTCTGGATGAACCCGAACTCGTTGAGCTTGGCGTAGGTGGCCAGCGAGCCGATCAGGCCGATGTTGGGACCTTCAGGCGTCTCGATGGGGCACATGCGGCCGTAGTGCGACGGGTGCACGTCTCGCACCTCGAAGCCGGCGCGCTCACGCGACAGACCGCCCGGGCCGAGCGCCGAGAGGCGACGCTTGTGGGTCAGGCCCGACAGGGGGTTGGTCTGGTCCATGAACTGGCTCAGCTGCGACGCGCCGAAGAACTCCTTCAGCGACGCTACGACCGGCCGGATGTTGATCAGCGTCTGCGGCGTGATCGTCTCGACGTCCTGGGTGGTCATCCGCTCGCGGACGACACGCTCCATGCGGGACAGGCCGATGCGGACCTGGTTCTGGATCAGCTCGCCGACGCTGCGCAGGCGACGGTTGCCGAAGTGGTCGATGTCGTCGGTGGCGTAGCCCTCGGCGCCGCTGGCCAGCGACAGCAAGTAGTTCATCGTCGCCAGCACGTCCTCCTTGGTGAGGACGTGACCGATGGGGGTCGGGTCCTCGCCCACGAGGGCAGAGGGGCGGACGTCGCGCTTGTCACCGGCGTCGGCCTCGGCCAGCGCTTCGGTGATCTGGTCGTCGACGCGGGGCTTGGCCTCGTCGGGGGTGCGCAGGCCCAGGCGGACCTGCTCCGGGCCGAGCTTCTTGTTGACCTTGTACCGACCGACGCGGGCGAGGTCGTAGCGCTTGCCGTTGAAGAAGTAGTTGATCATCAGCTGGCCGGCGGAGTCCGGGGTGGGGGGCTCACCTGGACGCAGCTTGCGGTAGATGTCCATCAGCGCGTCGGCGGGCGTCGCGATGTTGTCCTTGGCCAGCGTGCGGTCCATGATCTCGCGGATCTCGGCACGCTGCGGGTCGAAGCCCTCGGGGTCGCCGAGGACACCGAAGAACTCCAGGATCTCGTCGTCCGGGACCGGCTCGTCGAGGACCTCGCGGGCCGCGAGCTCGTACTCCTGGGTCTCGGCGTTGAAGACGATGGCCTTCAGCGCGCGGTACAGCACCGACAGGTGCTGGCGGCGCTTGCGGTCGACACGCACGCCAGCGAAGCCGCGCTTGTCGATCTCCATCTCCAGCCACGCACCGCGCGAGGGGATGATCTTGCAGCCGAAGATGTCGCGGCCGGTGGTCTTGTCGACGTCGGCGTCGAAGTACACGCCGGGGGAACGCACCAGCTGGGACACGACGATGCGCTCGGTCCCGTTGATGATGAACGTGCCCTTCTCCGTCATCATGGGGAAGTCGCCCATGAAGACCTTCTGCTGCTTGATCTCACCGGTCTGGGCGTTGACGAACTCAGCGGTGACGAACAGCGGCGCGGAGTAGGTCAGGTCCTTCTCGCGGCACTCCTCGGTGGAGTGCTTGGGGGCCTCGAACTGGTGCTCGGTCAGGCTCAGGGCCATCTGCCCGGTGAAGTCCTCGATCGGAGACAGCTCGGTGAGCACCTCCTCCAGGCCGTGCTCCTTCAGCCAGTCGAAGCTGTCGCGCTGGATGGCGACCAGGTCCAGGTCGTCGATCGGCAGCGGTTCGTGGATCTTGGCGAAGGACAGGCGAGTCCCACGGGACTTGCTGGAGGCATTGGAGAGCGTCGACAAGGCTTTGCTCCTGGGTTGTCGGGTGTGCACGACGACCAGTCCCCATGGGGTTCGGGTCGCAAGAAGGTGTCTTCGCGGCCGGCGCGTGTGGGCGCTAGCCGGTCACCGGGCAGGGCGGTGCGGTGACGTGTCCTGGGCTGCTGGTGGACACCGGACTCGCATGACCTCGGAGCATCGTCATGGACCTGGACGGCCCACTGCAGCAACGACCACCCGCACACGCAACAACGCAGCCCAAGGCGAACCTGTGCTGCGTGGATACAGACCCGACCTTGCGGTCAAGCGTGCTGGTGCTCGTGACGACTCCCTCGCCGGGTGCGAACCCGAAAGATTGGCAAACGTGAAGAATACACGGCAGAGCACGCCGCGCAACCCACCTGTCCGGGACGTCGATCGACGTCTGGAGGGCGTTTGCCGGGGAGAACGATAACACGACGAACGCCGGGCGGTCGCGATGACCACCCGGCGTTCGGTGCTGGACTGTGCCGTCCAGCGCTGGCTACTACTTGAGGGCGACGGAGGCGCCGACGGCCTCGAGGGCCTCCTTGGCCTTCTCCGCGTCTTCCTTGCTGGCACCTTCGAGGACCGGCTTGGGGGCACCGTCCACCAGCTCCTTGGCCTCCTTCAGGCCCAGGCTGGTGATACCGCGCACCTCCTTGATGACCTTGATCTTCTGGTCGCCAGCGGACTCGAGGATGACGTCGAACTCGGTCTTCTCCTCCTCGGCGGCAGCCTCGCCACCGCCACCGGCGGCAGCGACGGCGACCGGCGCGGCGGCGACGACGTCGAAGTGCTCCTTGAACTTGTCGCGGAACTCCTTGAGCTCCAGGAGGGTCATCTCCTCGAAGGCGGAGATCAGTTCGTCAACAGAAATGGCCATGTCAGTTACTCCTTGATGTGTGGGGTGATCGGGGTGATCGGGTCTGGCAGTGCGAGGTGGAAGAGCCGGACGGCCCTAGCCGTCCTTCTTGGCCTCGAGGGCCTCCATCAGGCCGGCCGTCTCGCCGAGCATGTCGTCGACCATCCGCGGCATGTAGGCCAGCATGGTCTCGAACATCCCGGCGAAGCTGGCCAGCAGCTCCTCCTGGGACTCCAGGTCCGCCAGGGCCGCCGCTTCGTCGGCGTCGAGGTAGTTGCCCTCGAGGATGGCGCCCTTGATGACGAGCTGCGGGTTGTCCTTGGCGAAGGTCTTGAGGGCCTTGGCGGCGGACGCGATGTCCTCGCCGGTGAAGGCCAGCGCCGTCGGACCGCTCAGGGTCGCGTCGGGCACGTCGTACCCGAGCTCCTTGGCGGCCAGGCGGATCAGCGTGTTCTTGGCGACCTTGTAGCTCGCGCCGCTCTCGCGGAGCTTCTCGCGAAGCTCGGCCATCTGCGGGACCGACAGGCCACGGTAGTCGGTCAGGACGGTCGCGGTGGTGCCGGACAGGTCCTCGCGGACCCGCTCTACCACGGCGGTCTTCTGGGGGCGCGCTCCCATTGGGGCTCCTAAGGGCTGGAGGGTGAGTGAGATCTGTGTGTTCGGGGCTCGACGCCTGAACGACGAACGCCCCGGCCGAGGACGGCGCAGGGCGTGATGGGCGCACACGATGTGCTGCTCACTCACCTGCGCTGGTTCGCTTCAGTTCGCGTACACGCGAACGCCAACGGTCTCGGGCGGACCCGGGATGGTACGTGGGCCGAGTCACCCACGCAACCCACCCCCGAGGCGTGACCCGCCCTCAGAGCAGGTGGAGGATCGGATCCAGGTGCGGCGGGGTGACCCGCGCGATGCGCTTGACGTTGCGTAGGTTGGCCCACGTCACGTTGTCGGTGGTCGAGTTGCCGCCGAAGGTCCCGCAGCCGAGCGTCAACGTGGGCGGCAGGTCGGTGGTCAGCCCACAGACCCCCTGCGAGCCGGGTGAGTTCACGAGGATGCGCGACGCGGGGACGGCGTCGGCGAAGGTGGCGATCCGCACCTCCGAGGCGGTGTGGACGATGGCGGTGTGGCCGGTGCCCATCTTGTCCAGCAGGGCCAGGCAGAGGGCGAGCGCCTCCTCGTCACCATCGACGGTGAAGACCGGCAGGAACGGCGACAGCTTCTCGCTGGTGACGGGCGAGGACAGGTCGGGCTCGGCCCGGAAGACCAGCACCGTGATCTCGTGCGGCCGCTCGATGCCGAGGAACCCGGCGATCGCCTGGGCGGACTGTCCCAGGACCTCGGGCCGGAACCCCGCGCCGTCCTCGGTCACGACCGCAGCCACGAAGCGAGTGGCCTCGTCGTCGTCGAGGACGGCCGCACCCATGGAGGCGAGCCGTTCCAGCAGCCCGTCGACGACCGTGGCATCGACGACGAGGTTGTGCTCGGCGCCGCAGATCAGGCCGTTGTCGAAGCTCTTGGAGGCGATGATCGACCCCGCGGCCTGGTCCAGGTCCGCGTCGGCGGCCACCCAGCAGGGGGTGTTGCCGGGGCCGACCCCGATCGCGGGGGTCCCCGAGGAGTAGGCGGCCCGGACCATGCCGGGGCCGCCGGTCGCCAGGACCAGCGCGACGTCGGGGTGGGCCATGAAGCGGGCGGTCCGCTGTCGGCTGGCCCGTTCGCGCACCCACTGCACGGCGTCGACGGGCAGGCCGTGGCGGCCGAGGACGGCATGCGCGATCGCCCCGACCTCGTCGGCCAGCGGCAAGCAGATGCGGTGGAAGGACAGGATGATCGCGTTGCCCGACCGCAGCGCCGACAGCACCTTGAACATCGCGGTGGCCACCGGGTTGGTCACCGGGATGATGGCGAACACCACCCCCACGGGCGCGGCGACGTCGGTGACGGTGGCGGTGTCGTTGTCGCCGAGCGGGCCACGGCCGACGGCCCCCTGCATGGAGTGGTGCACCCCCAGCGCCGCCCAGGCGTTCTTCATCGTCTTGTGGTCGACGCGGCCGATGTGGGTGACCTCGACCGTCCTGGCGGCGAGCGCCGCGGACGCCTCGCCGAACGCCGTCGCGAGGTCGGCGAGGACGGCGTCCATCACGTCCTCGGGGATCGCGTCGAGGGCGTGCTGGGCGGCGACACCACGGGCGACGGTCTCCTCCACGACCAGGTCCGGTGCCTCGGACTCCAGCACGCTTGCCAGCCGACCGCTGGTCGCCCGCAGCTTGCCGGCCAGGTCCGTCGCGATCGTCCGCACGACCTCCACGGCCAGGCCGGGCGCTTCCGTGGTCATGCGGGACAGGGCGTCGCGGGTCAACCAGCGCCCCCTCACCGGACCCTCGGCGATGGCGGTGGCCGACCGGGCCCGTCCGTCGAGCAGGCCGATCTCGCCGAGGATCTCCCCGGCGTCGAGGTAGCCCAGGACCACATCGGTGTCGAGGTGCTCCCCGGGGACCTCCAACCGCACCACCCCATCGTCGAGGAACAGGCAGCTGTCCCCGGGGTCGCCGGCGGTGACGATCCGGTCACCGTCCTCCCAGGCGGCATCGACGACCCACGTGGCCATGGCGGCGGCGGACAGGGCGGGGGCGGAGACTGCGGTGGCGGACACTGCGGGGGCGGAGGGTTCGACGACGCTGCTCATGGTTCGTGCTCCTTGACGTGTGCCTCGACGACCGTGGCCGGGTGCTCGTCGGCCACGGCGTCGACGGTGACCTCGACGCTGATCGGGTCGGGCGGCAGGCCGGTGGGGCGCATCCGCACCACGTCGCCGAAGGACTCCAGCGTCTCCGACAGCGTGCGGGCGCCCGACCGTCCCATCGTGACGACCTCGACGGTGGTGAGGGCGCGGACGCTGGCGGTCCGCCGGACCTCCTCGAACACCGCGGTCTCGCCGAAGTGCTGGCCGGGCCCCAGCGTCGCCACGACGCGGCCGTCCCGGACGACCTCGACGCGCCCCTCCCAGATCAGGTACAGCTTGCGGCCGATCTCGCCCTGCTCGAAGACGACCTGACCGGCCTCGAACCGTTCCCGGTCCAGCCCGACGGCGTCGTCGAGCGGCAGCTGGGTGATCTCCCGGCCGGTGAACGGCGTCAGCGACCAGTCCAGCAGCAGGCGCAGCCGGCGGTCCCAGATGGGCACGAACGCCAGCAGGAACACCTTCCACATGACCCAGCCGGCGAAGCCAGTGATGGGGACGCCGCGCAGGTGTGCGACGGCGTGGCGCCGTCCGAGCGCGCAGGCGTCGCCGAGCTCGGTGAACCCGAAGGGCTTCGGTGGTCGACCGGCCTCGACGCGGAGGATGTTCCGGCCGATCCGCCAGCCCTGCATCATCGCGAACAACGCCAGCTGCGGGCACGTCCCGCCCCTGGGGTGCGGCACGGCAGCGCAGTCGCCGCCGGCCCACAGGCCCGTCGTCCCCGGCACGGCGACGGTCTCGTCCACGATCACCCGTCCGCGCTCGTCGCGTTCGACCGGCAGCTGGTCCAGCAGCGGGCTGGAGGCGGTGCCGGTGGAGGAGATGACAGTCCGCGTCGGGATGGAGGTGCCGTCGTCGAGCCGCACGTCGGTGGCGGTCGCGCCGACCACCCGGGTGCCGGTGCGGACGTCGAGGCGGGTGCGGCGGGCGATGAAGCGTTCGGCCTTGTCCACGAGCCGGTCGTGGCGACCATGCAGCTCGGGGAGGATCCGGTCGCCACCGTGGACCAGGACGACGTTCACCTCGTCCCGGTCGACGTCGGTGAACTCGTTTCGGCACAGCCGGCTGGCCCACTCGTCGAGCTCCGTGGCGACCTCGACGCCCCCGAAGCCGCCGCCGGCCACGACCACCGTCAGCAGTCGTCGACGTTCGACGGGGTCGGGTTCGATGGCCGCCATCTCCATCATCTGCAGCAGGTGGTTGCGGGTGTGCCAGGCGTCCCGGTAGTCGCGCAGCAGCAGCCCGTGCTCCCGCAGGCCGGGGTAGCTGTCCACGTCGTCGGCGACGCCCACGGAGACGACGAGGTGGTCGTAGTCCAGGACCTGCTCGCGGCCGTCGAGCAACCGGGAGATGGTCACGCGTTGGTCGTCGAGGTCGATGGCGGTGACCTCGGCGTTCATGAAGCGGGCAGGCTGGAAGACCCGGCGGGCTGGCGAGAGGATCGCCTGCGGCTGGATGCGTCCCGACAACATCTCGCCGACGAAGCCGTGGAAGGCATGGAAGTTCGTGCGGCTGATGATGACGAGCTCGACGTCACCCCGGCGCACTGCCCGGCGAAGCGCCTTGACCAGGAACAGCGCGCAGTAGCCACCGCCGATGCACACGATCCGCGGAACCGCAGCGCCTTGCCTGCTCGCCATCGCGCTCCCCTTCCGGAAAGCCACGCCCTCTGATCGCCCGATGCTACTCCCGGGCCGCGTCGGGCAACAGGGCTGCTGCGGCCGGTCGGCGCAGGTCGCCGGCGGCCTCCAGCGCCTGCTCGGTGGCGATCCTGCCGGCGGCAACGGCCAGCTCCATCTGTCCGAAGTCGAGCAGGTCGAGCCGGTCGACCACGGGGTCGATGACCAGGCGTGCGGCGCGACGGCCGCGGTCGACCTCGGTGTGGCTGGCCAGCGCCATCGTGGCCGTCAGCGTCTCGACGATGGTCGGCAGGGCGTCGGATCCTGCGCGGTCCCGCAGGCGGCGCATGGTGACGTCGGAGGCCAGGACCTCGCCTTCGTCCTCGGCGCACATGGTCGTGACCGGCAGGTTGTCCAGCACGCCGCCGTCGACGACGACCTGTCCCTCCCACCAGCGGGGAGGGGCCAGGCCGGGCAACGACATGGAGCAGGCCACGGCATCCCACAGCGACCCGCGGCGGTGCACGACGCTGGTGGCTCGGTCCAGCGATGCGCTGACGGCGAAGAAGGGTCGGGCCAGGTGCCGGACGTCGAGGTCACCGAACACCCGCTGCAGCATCCGCTCGGCGTCCTCGCCGCGGATCAGGGCGGTGCGCGGAACCGTCCAGTCGCGGAACGGCCTGGCGTCCACCAGCTCGCGGGTGGCGACCTCGCGGATGTCCGCGGCGCTGCGGCCGGTGGCCGCGAGGGCGCCGACGAAGGACCCCATGGAGGTGCCGGCGAACCGGTCGATGACGATCCCCGCCTGCTCGAGCGCCTCGAGGACGCCGATGTGGGCCAGCGCCCGCGCACCGCCGCCGGACAGCACGAGCCCGAGCGCCCGCCCTGTCAACCGTCGCACGAGGCGACCGAGGTCTGACCGTCGGTGCCCGTCACGGACCCGGTGGGTTGCCCTGGGCGCGACGGCGGCGTGCCACGCGTCGAGGACTGCCGGAGGACATCGGTCGTCCCCGAGCATCACCAGGTCGCTGCCCGACAGGTCGTCCCGGTCGGTGGGGACGGCCGTCGCCGGCGTGACGAGGAGGACCACGCGATCGGCCTGGCGAGCGCAGGTCCGTGCCCAGTCCTCCCGCGGCGGACCGCCGTCCATCAGGACCACGTCGTGGGTGCGCTCGAGCTGATCGAGCCGCCGGGACATGCGGTGCGGCAGGTCGCGGGAGTCGTGGCCGAACGTCGGCGGATCTACCAGGGTCGCGCAGCGGATCCCCTCGGCCGCCATGGCCTCGGCGAGGTCGGCGGTGACTGCGGAGCCTCGTGGGGGGTCGTCGGCCAGGACTGCGATGACGGTGCGCCGGGCGGTCGCGTCCCGCGCCGGGGGGTCGGCCCGCAGCATGGCAGTCAGGGCGCCGAGCATCGCGCCGGCGAAGTCCGGATCCGACAGCAACGGCACGACGTCGCGCTGGTGCAGCGCCAGCAGCTCGCAGTCCCGGACCGCCCTGGCCCCGGCCGAACGGGTCCCGCCCGACAGCAGCGCCAGCTCACCGAGGGAGTCCCCGGCCTGCATCACCGCGACCACGCGGGCGTCGCCGCCGGTGGACCGCACGATCTCCAGGCGTCCGCTGCGCACGAGGTACAGGGCCTCTCCCACGTCGCCCTGCCGGAACAGCCATCGACCCCCCTCGAGCCGTCGGGGGACCAGTCGCGCGGCGATGCGCTCCTGCAGGGGCAGGGGGACGCCGGCGGTCAGCCGCAACCCGGCCAGCACCGAGACGTAGGTGGTCACGCACACCCCCTCGTGTCGGGACGCCGTGCAGGGTCGACCGGTGGCCGTCAGCCGGCGCCTGCCGACGATACCGCTGGACCACGGGCTCCGGCGTCGGGGACGCAGTTCCCGACACGGCGCGATGCCGCGGATCGTCGAGCAGGAGATCGCGCCCCGGCGACGAACCAGCTGACGACCCATCCAATCCAGCCGAAAGGCATTCCATGTCCCGCGTGTTCGCCCTCGCCCTGTCCGCCCTCTTCGTCGCCGTCCTGGCGGGCCCGGCCGTCGCCGGTCCCGTCCCCACCACCGCGTGCGAGATCCAGCGCTTCATCGGCGTGGAGAACGTCAAGGAGTGCGAGCCGGACAGCCAGTAGGTCCCCGTGGCGGGACGGTTGGCGACCGGCGGGTCCGGGGTAGGACATCCCCCATGACCACCGCTGACATGCTCACGACCCATCCGTCCCGCGACACCTTCGACCTCGACGAGCTCGCGGCCGCCATCGACGCGGCCCTGCGCTGCGCCCAGACGTGCGCCACCTGTGCCGATGCCTGCCTGCACGGTGACGACCCCGCGTCGATGGTGACCTGCATCGACCTGGACACCCAGTGCGCGGCGATCTGCCGGACCACCGCCGAGATCCTGTCCCGACCGGGACCCAACGGCGACAGCTGGCGCGAGATCGTCAAGGCCTGCATCGCGACCTGCCGCGAGTGCGCGGCGGAGTGCAGCAGCCACGACCACGACCACTGCCAGCAGTGCGCCGAGGCCTGCACCGCATGCGCTGACGCCTGCGAGGCGCTGCTGGCCGTCGCCAGCTAGCTCCCACCAGCTCGACTCCCGGCCCCCGGCCGCCCGTCTCGCGACGAGATCGGGTGGCCGTTCAGCGCGACAGGACGACCGGGTCCAGGGTGCCGGTGAAGACCAGCCCCTCGGGCTCGACGACGACGCCGGTGACGACGACACCGTCGGGGCTGTGCAGCGGGATCGGATCGACCAAGCCGTCCGGGTCGCCGAGCAGCGCGCCCGCAGCCTCCGCGAGCGCGCCGTCGGGCCGGACGCGAAGCGCGTCGTCGACGACGGACAGGGCGAGGGGGACGCGCAGCAGGCCGGCGTCGAGGACCAGCGCGTCGTCGGTCACCACGAGCAGGCCAGCCAGGAGGACGGGGACGGCCGCGCGCACCTGATCCTCCGCCAGCACCGCCCGGAACGTCGCCGCCCCATCGGTGACCTCGTCCCCGTCGAAGGTGATCCCGCTGGCGTCGACCTCCAGCGTGTCGATGGTCACCGGTTGCCCCTCCAGCGGTACGTCGGTCGCGGTCAGGCTGACCGCGTCGATCCTGCCCGCGAGCACCCCCACCGCCGCCGGCCGCGAGGTGATGTCGACCTCGACGTCGACGGCCAGCTGGTCGGCGACGGCGCTGGCGATGCGTGACTCGGCCCGTCCGACGACCAGCGCCTCCCCGGCGAGCAGCACGAGGGCGAGGGCCACGACGAGAAGGCCAGCGAGCAGGACGCGGCGACGCACGCCCGGCACGGGGCGTGCGGACGGGGGCGGGGGCGGGGAAGCGGCCACGTTCCCATCCTCGGTCACGCTGCGTTCGGCGAAACGTGCCGATCGGCCATTCCACTGCCGCTGGACGCAGGATCGAACCCGGACAGGAGGACCCAGGACCCGCCCCAGGGGGGTCGATCGCCCCTCCTCCGACGTGCCCGACGGCGGTCCACTGTCATCAGGGCCGCATCCGGCGGTCGCCCCCAGGGAGGTACGCGCCATGCCCGAACGAACCGGACCGATGCTCCGTCGACGCGAGGTCATGAGCGCCCTGGTGATCGGCGCCGGTGCCGCGGCCTGCTCAGCGATGTCCTCGGAGGAGCGCAGCGCCGCCGATGCCATGGCCAGCGAGGAAGCGGCCGCCACCACCCTGGCGGCGCTGACGTGGACACCGGGTCACGAGCTGCCCTCCATCCACCCCGAGCTCGTCCCGCGGGCCTCGCTGCCCGTGGCCGATTCCTCCGAGCGCCACACCGCCTACGCCCCGGAGATGCCCCCGGCCGCAGCGCGCACCGAACCGGCCGTCTTCGACGTCGACCTGGAGGTCCTGGAGGGGGTCTGCCCGCTGGACCCCGCCAACGACGTCAGCACGATGATGTGGGGCTACCGGGTCGCCGGCGACGACGTGGTCTGCGGCTCCCCCGGACCGGTCCTGCGCGGCCGCGTCGGCGACGTCGCGCGCATCCGGCTGACCAACCTCGCCGGCAACTCCATGGCCCACAACATCGACTTCCACGCCGTGACCGGTCAGGGCGGTGGCGCCGAGGCGCTGACGGTGCTGCCCGGCGAGGCCGCGACCATCGAGGTCCGGCTGCTGTACCCCGGCGCGTTCATGTACCACTGCGCGTTCGGTGACGTGCCGGAGCACATCGTCCGTGGCATGTACGGCATGTTCGTGGTGGACCCCGAGACACCCATGCCGCACACCGACCACGAGTGGGCGGTGATGCAGTCGGAGTGGTACGTCGGCGAGCCCGACGGCGACGGGATCGCCGAGCTCGACCGCGACGCCCTGATGGCCGAGGACCCCCGCTACGTCACCTTCAACGGCAGGACCGACGCGCTGACTGGCGACAACGCCCTTCGCATGGAGGTGGGGCAGCGCGCCCGCATCCACATGGTCAACGAGGGGCTGAACCTGGACTCCAACTTCCACCCGATCGGCAGCCACTGGGACGCCGTGTGGCCCGAGGCCGCCACCCACGAGGTCAACACCCCGATCCGCGGCTCCCAGTCGACGTTGGTCGTGGCCGGGGGCGGCACCGTCGTCGACCTCGTCGGCCTCGTCCCGAGCACCGTCATCCTGGTCGACCACGCCCTGGTCCGGACCTTCTACAAGGGCGCCCTCGGGATGGTCGTCATCGAGGGCCGCGACAACGCCGAGCTGTTCACGAGCACGGCCGCCGCGGCGATCGGGGCCACGGCCACGACCGGCGCGACCGAGGCGCCCGCCACGGACGGCGCAACCCCGGACCCGGTGGCCACCGACACCGTCAGCATCCCCGACGGGGCGTTCGACCCCCAGAACAGCGACCGCGCCTACGACCCACCGGCGATCGTCGTGCCCGTCGGCACGACGGTCACGTGGACCAACGACGACGTCCTGCCCCACACCGTGACCACCGGATCCTCCGACGGCCGGGCGGGTGATCCCGACGGGCGCGTCGATTCCGGCGACATGGCCCCCGGGGACACGTTCGCCTTCACCTTCGACGAGGCCGGCGAGTACCCCTACTACTGCACGCCGCATCCGTGGATGCAGGGACTGGTGGTCGTGGAGGAGGCGTGACCACGGTCAGGGCGTTCGCACCGCCGCCAGGGCGACCGCGGCCAGCCTCGGCAACCGGAAGTCCGCGACCGGCGTGGACCCGCGGCCGAGCTTGTTGGTGACGAACGCCATCGCCAGCCCGGTCTCGGGATCCGCGAAGGCCCCCGAGCCACCCAGGCCGTAGTGGCCGAAGGCCATGCGGGGCTGGTTGCGGCGGTCGGCGGTGAAGGCCTGGTGGTAGCCCAGCCGCCAGCGCATCCGGAACCCGAGGACCCGGTCGCGATCCTTGGTGCGCACCCGGCCGGCCTCCTGCAGCACGTCATGGGGCAGGAACTCCTCGCCGTCCATGACCCCGCCGTTGGCCAGCGCCCCGTACATCCGGGCCAGCGACCGGGCGGTGAACATGCCGTTGGCCGCCGGGATGGTGGCCTGCCACATCGCCGGGGAGTTCATCATCTCGTCGAAGCCGTGCGGCAGCAGGGCATCGACGAACGGACGGAACCGGTCGACCTTCTTCACCCAGTGCCCGACGGCGGACAGGCTCATGCCGAACGGGGCGATCGTCTCGAAGAACGGGGCGATCCGCTGGTGCTGGTCCACGGGCGCGGAGATGTACAGGCCATCGAGCCCCAGCGGGCGACGGACCTCGTCGGCCAGCACGGCCTCGAAGGGTCGGCCCGTGGCCCCCTCGACGATCGCCGCGATCAGGTAGCCGTAGGTCATGGCGTGGTATGCCGGCACCCCGCGGGTGTCCTCGGGACGTCGCCCGGCGAGGACGTCCGCCATGCGGCGATGGTCGAGCAGGTCCCCGCTGGCCTCGGCGATGCCGCGGACCCGGTGCAGGCCCGAGCGATGCGTCATCACGTCGGCGACGAGCAGGTCGTGCTTGTCCCGGGCGGCGAAGGCCGGCCAGTACGTGGCGACGGGTTCGTCGACGTCGAGGACGCCCCTGGCGACGAGCCGATGGACCAGGGTGCTCGTGACGCCCTTGGTGGTGGAGAACGACATGGCCATGGTGTCGGACCGCCACGGTCGGCCGGAGTGCACGTCGGCGAAGCCGCTCCACACGTCCAGCACGGGTTCGCCGTGCAGGTAGACCGCCAGCGCCCCACCTCCGTCGCGCGGCTTGCGGTACAGGGCCTCGAAGGCGCGTGCGACCGCAGAGAAGCGAGGGTCGATCAGCTGTGCGGTCGGGCTGGTCCATGCCACGGCAGGTGGTCCGTCCGTCGCGGCCGTGGAGGGGACGGAGGACGTGGGATCGGACGGCGGCGAAGTGGAGGGATCCAGCACTCCCTTGATCCTACGGCCGGTGACCACGGTCACCCAACATCCAGACGTCGGGTGGGACTACCGCCGCTTGCCGGGCACGATGCGCGACGCGGCGCCGGCAGCGGTCCGCGCCACCCTGAAGCTGCGGGACCCGCGAACGGCGTCGAGCTCCGCTTCGGCCGCCTCCGCCCGGGCGACGGCGGCTTCGTGTGCCTCCCGGTGTGCCCTCGCGTCCTGCTTGACACGATCGAGCTGTGCCCGCAACGCCGCGATCTCCGCATCCCGGTCAGCCCGTGCGGCCTCCACGGCGGTGCTCCTGACGTCCTCCAGCCGGGCCAGCGCCTCGGCGCGGTCGCGTCGCGCCTCGGTCGTGGACCGCACCAGCGCCTCCTGCAGGATGACGCGGAACAGGTCGAGGTCGGCGTCGCGATGGGCGTGCGCGTCCGCACGCCGGAGCAACGGCGCGATGACCTCCTCGGGGGTCGAGGAATCCTCGCCGGTCCGCAGCAGCAGCGCGTGGCGGTAGGCCGGTTCGGCGATGTCGGCCTCGTAGAAGGCGCGGTTGAGGAAGCGCTGCGTGACCTCGACTGGTTCGTCGTCACCGATCGCCAGCAGGTGGAAGAACGTCAGCATGCCGGCGAACCAGCGGTCGATGCGGCCGCTGGGCATCACGGCGACCGGGCCGAAGGGTTCCAGGAGGGCGCGGCTGGCCTCCAGGTCCGGGTGGCCGTAGCCGAGGTGCTCGTCGAGGATGGCGATCGTCGGCATGTCCGGGGCGAAGCGGTTGGCGACGTACTCCCGCAGCGCGGTGTCGGCGTCGGCCACACCGGGCGCCTCGAACGGGCACAGCACGAACGCCCACCTTGCGGCCACCCGTGCGGTCTCGCGCAGGAACGCGGCCCGCGACTCCGGACGGACGTGCTCGAGGGTGTCCATCGACACGACGACGTCGAAGGCGTCATCGGCGAACGGCAGCGCCGCGCCGTCGGCCAGCACCAGCCGGGGTGCCTGCTCGAACCACTCGCTCGGCTGGAACAGGTCGGTGGACGTCACGGTCGCGTCCGGCATGAAGGCCTGGAGCGATCCGGGGCCGCCGCCCAGGTCCAGGACGCGGGCATCCGGGCCGACGGTGGCCGAGATGACCTCCGCCGCCAGCCGGTACCGGGCGAAATGGTCGAACGGCCGCCTCAGCAGGGAATCCTGCTGGGCGGCCGTCAGACTGGTCCAGCTCATCGGCTGGGGTGTTCCTCTCGCGCTAGGCGGTGGCTGCAGCCTCGGAGGCCACGGCCCCGTCGGCTTCCCACTCGTCGCGGCTGCGGGGCTCGACGCGGATCGAGGGACCCTGCGAGGTGGACGCCGCGATGCTGCGGATGTAGCGACCCTTGGCCGACGCCGGACGAAGGCGCTGGAGCTCCTCGATGAGGGCGTTGTAGTTGGCCCACAGGTCCTTGGCGGCGAACGACGCCTTGCCGATCACGGCGTGCACGTTGCCCTGCCGGTCGACGCGGAAGTCGATCTTGCCGCCCTTGGCGTCGCCGACGGCCTTGGCGACGTCCATGGTCACCGTGCCGGTCTTGGGGTTCGGCATCAGGCCACGCGGGCCGAGCACCTTGCCGAAGCGACCGACCTTGCCCATCTGGTCCGGCGTCGCGATGACGACGTCGAAGTCCAGGTTGCCGGCCTCGATCATCTCCACGAGGGTGTCGGAACCGACGATGTCGGCACCGGCCTCGCTGGCCTCGGTGGCCTTGGGACCCTCGGCGAACACCGCGACGCGGTTGGTCTTGCCGGTGCCGGAGGGGAGGATGACCGAACCCCGGACCATCTGGTCGGCCTTCCGCGGGTCGACGCCCAGGCGGAGGGCGACCTCGACGGTCGGGTCGAAGGAGACGGTCGTGGTCTCCTTGATGAGGGTCATGGCCTCGGACGGGCTGTAGACCTTGTCACGGTCGATCTTGGCCGCTGCGGCCTCGTAACGCTTTCCACGCTTTGCCATTGGTGTGTCTCCTGAGTGGTGCAGGCGGACGGCACGCTGGCCGCCCTCCCACGTCGGAATCGGGGTCTTCGGTGCCTGCTAGTCGACGACGACGAGGCCCATCGAGCGGGCGGTGCCCTCGATGATCTTCGTGGCGGCGTCGATGTCGTTGGCGTTGAGGTCCGGCATCTTCATCTCGGCGATCTCGCGGACCTTGTCACGCTGGATCTGGCCGACCTTGTTGCGGTTCGGCTCGCCCGACCCCTTCTCGAGGTTGGCGGCCTTCAGCAGCAGCTTGGCCGCCGGCGGCGTCTTGGTGATGAAGGTGAAGGAGCGGTCCTCGAAGACCGTGATCTCCACCGGGATGACGTTCCCGGCCTGGGCCTGGGTCCTGTCGTTGTAGGCCTTGCAGAACTCCATGATGTTGACGCCGTGCTGGCCGAGCGCCGGGCCCACGGGGGGCGCCGGGGTGGCCTGGCCGGCCGGGATCTGGAGCTTGATGAGGCCCATGACCTTCTTTGCCATGATGTGTCTCCTTCGTGGTACGAGTGGGCGCTTCCGCACGTGGCGGAGGGATTCGCGCCCTCCCACGGATCGGGGGTCGGGGGCGTTGGCCCCTGGATCGGGGGGTTGCTACAGCTTGGCGACCTGGTCGAACGTCAGCTCGACGGGGGTCTCGCGACCGAAGATCGACACGAGGACCTTCAGCTTCTCCTGGTCGGCGTTGATCTCCGAGATCGTCCCGGTGAAGTCGGCGAAGGGGCCGGAGGTCACACGGATGTTCTCGTTGACGTCGAAGTCGACCGTCGTCTTCTTGGTCTTGGTGGTCTCCTCTTCCTCCTCCGGCTGGACGAGGATCTTCTCGACCTCGGCGCGGGAGAGGGGCACGGGGCGTGCACCGGGGGGACCGACGAACCCGGTCACGGCCGGCGTGTTGCGGACCACGTACCAGGACTCGTCGTCGAGGTCCATGCGCACCAGCACGTAGCCGGGGAAGACCTTCTTCTTGACCTGCTGCTTCTTGCCGCCCTTGATCTCGACCGCATCCTCCGTCGGGATGATGATGTCGTAGATCCGGTCGTCCATGTTCATGGACTGGATGCGGCTGTTGAGGTTCTCCTGGACCTTCTTCTCGTAGCCCGCGTAGGTGTGGACCACGTAGTAGTCGCCCGGAAGGCGCATCGGGTCGAAGCGCTTGGGCTTCACCTCGACGGGCTCCTCCTCCGCGGCCTCGTCGGCGTCGGAGGCGTCGGCCTCGGCGGACACGTCCTCGGTCTCGGCGTCCTCGGTGTCGGCGTCCTCGTCGGACTCGTCGTCGACACCAGCCGCGCTCAGCAGGTCGTCGAGGTCGTCGCCGTCCTCGTCGTCTGCGTCGGCATCGGCGTCAGCGGCGTCCTCTGCCTCGGGCTCGACCTCGGCAGCGTCCGCAGGCGCTGCCTGGGTGTCGGCAGCGTCGTCCTCGGTCGCCTGAGCCTGCAGGTCCTCGACGTCGTCCGCACTCATCCGAAGATCCAGAAGACGATCTGGCCGAACAGCTGGTCGAGGCCGAAGATGATGGCGCCGAGCACGAGGGTCACGGCCAGGACGATCAGGGAGTACTGGGCGACCTCCTGACGCGAGGGCCACGCCACGCGGCGGAGCTCCACGCGGACTTCCTTCATGAACTGGCCGGGACCGGTGCGCTTGGCGCGCTCGGGTCCGCCGGTGTTGGTTGTGTCGCTCATCGTGCGCCTGAGGGTCGCGGTCTGGCTCGGGAACACCGCCGGAGGACGGCGGTGGGGGACCGGAATGGTCCGACAGGGGTGGTCACCCGTCTGGAGGGGACCACCGGCCTGGTGTGGCAGGGGCGGAGGGAATCGAACCCACGACCTTCGGTTTTGGAGACCGACGCTCTGCCAATTGAGCTACGCCCCTGTGCAAACGGGCCGTTCGGAGAGCGACCTGCCCGCATAGGAAAACCACCGCCAACGCGATGGAACGACGAGTATAGGCAGCCTGCACCCCCATCGGCAACCGTGACACGACGTCCGAACGGACCGATCACCGATGACGACCCGGCCGCCCCCCGTCATGGCCTACGAGGCGCCTGCCTTGGGCGCCATGACCATGGTCGCGAAACGACCCTGCAGACCGGAGCGGTTCTCCACGGTCCCCACGTCGGACAGGTCCTCGATGACCTTGTCGAGCAGCGCGAGACCCATCTCGGGGCGACGCAGCTCACGCATGCGGAACATGACCTGGAAGCGAACGCTGTAGCCCTGCGTCAGGAACTTGCGGGCCTGCCGGACCTTCGTGTCGAAGTCGTGGTCGTCGGTCTTGGGCCGCAAGCGGATCGCCTTCTGGCCGCTCGCCTTCTGCTTCTTCCGGGCGTCGCGGGCAGCGCGTTCCTGCTCGTAGACGTACTTGCCGTAGTCCATGACCTTGGCCACGGGCGGCTGTGCGTTGGGCGCAACCTCGACAAGGTCCAGGTCTGCCTCGCGGGCCGCATCGATGGCGATCTTCAGCGGCACGATGCCGATCTGCTCACCGGTGGGTCCGATCAAACGGACTTCCTTTGCGCGAATCTCTTGGTTCGTCGCGAGTCGTTCGCTCACATCTCTCCTAGCTCGGGGTCAAGAAACGGCGACCCACGGACGTCCGCTGGGCCGCACGGGGAGGACACCCTCCACGAGGGCATGGTGTACCCACCTGCGCACAAGGTAAAGGCTCGACCCGATACGGGCAGCTCGCACTACGCAGCGTATATCAAGACCGGCTGACCCTGTTGCGTTGCCATACGCACCGTTATATACCTGACCGCGAAAGGTCTTCCTGAGTGCGTTCGAGCTCCGTGAGGGCGGGGCCTGCACCAGGGACGCTGTGAGGAGGCCCCGTGGGAGGGGCGACGGACAAGTGGGCTCCACACCGCGTGTGGCGGGACCGCACGACGGACCGGAGGGGCCGGGCAAGGTAGTGAGGGGCCGCCCGTGGCGTTGGTCGAGATCCGGTTGCTGGGGACCTTTCGCGTGCGGCGGACCGACGGGACCTACGTCGCGGCATCGGACTGGCGCACGATGATGACCCGCTCGCTGCTGGCCCTCGTGGCGCTCAGGGCCCCGCACCCCGTGCCCGTCGACGTGGCCCTCGAGGCCATCTGGCCCGGAGTCGATCCCGGCCGCTCGAGGGCGCGCCTGCGCACGGCCGCCTCGCAGGTCCGCAAGGCCGTCGGCAGCAACTGCCTCCAGCGCGAGGGCGACACGCTGGTGCTTCGCGAGGCATGGGTCGACGCGGGTGCCTTCGAGGCCTCGGTCGCACGAGTGCGCCGCCGGTACATGATGGAGGATGCCGAGAGCGGCCTCGCGCTTGCGCAGAGCGCCCTCGCCACGTTCGCGGGCGACATCTCCGACGACTGGCCGGGCGCCGACTGGATCGACGAGCAGCGGCGGCACCTGCACCAGCTGCACCTGTCCCTGCTCGTCGAGTCCGCCGAGGCCGCGATCTCGATCGGGGCCTGGCGCCTGGCCCAGATGCTCTCGGACCGGGCGGCCGGCATCGACCCCTGCTCCGAACGAGCCTGCCGCGCCCTCATGGAGTCCTCGGCCCACCTCGGCGAAACGGGCCGCGCCCTGCGGGCATACGAGAGCTGCCGGAACGCGCTGGTCGACACGCTGGGCGCCGACCCCTCGGAGCGGACCGATGCGCTCCACCTCGGGCTGTTGCGCAAGGTGGCCGCGCGCCCCGCGGTGCCCTTCGTCGGCCGACAGGTCCTGCGTCAGCACCTGCAGCAACGGATCGGCAGCGCCTTCCGCGCGCGACACGCGATCCTCGTGCACCTCGTCGGTGAACCCGGCGTCGGCAAGAGCCGCCTGCTCGACGAGATCGCGCAGTACACCGACGGTGTGGCCACGTTGGTCAGGCTGGACTCCGTGCAGGGCCTGGCCCCCGGCAGCGCCCACGAACGGATCCTCCGGCCGATCGTGGGCCAGGACGGTCGCATCACCGTCTCGGAGCCCACCCTGCTGTGCGTTGACGATGCCCAGTGGGCCGACACCCAGTCGCTCACCCTCCTGGCCGACGAGCTCGCCGACCTGTCGGTGCCGCTGGCCGTGGTCACCGCTGGTGCCGCTCGGGACGACGTGACCGGCCGGGGCGACGTGGTCGGCGTCGACCCGCTGCGACGGGACGAGGCGGCACGGTTGATCGACTTGGTCCTCGAGCGAACCGCCGATCCCGACGTGCGCCAGGGCTTGCTCGATCGCTCCGGCGGGATCCCCGCGCTGCTGATCGACGAGTGCGTTCGCCACCAGCTGGTCGGCGAGTCCGAAGACGTCGACCCTCCGTCGTCAGTGGCGCCGGAGGGCAGGCCGGAGGAGATCGTGGAACGGGCCAGGGAGCGCCTGACCCCGAGCGAGCTGGAGGTGCTGGAGGTGCTCGCAGTGCTGGGGACTCCGGCCGACGCACCGGGCCTCCGCCACCTGGTGCCCGACACCGATGCCGTGGAGAGCACCCTCGACGTCCTGGAGGACTGCGGTGTGCTCCAACGCAACGAGGGCAGCTGGTCGTTCGCCGACGAGGACACCCGGCTGGCTGCCTACCGCTGGCTGCGCCCCAGCGTCCGACGGCAGCTGCATCGACGGATCGCCCGGTGCACCGCCTTCCCCACGAGCAGGACCGCCCGGCTCGGGCACTGGGTGGAGGCAGGCGCGCCGGTTCGGAGCATGGACGTCTCGCGGCCGGATGTCGTCTCCCTGAAGGACGGTCCGAGCGGGATGCTCCCCGTGCCCACGGAGCTGCAGGTGTTGACCGAGGGGGCGCGCGCCTCCGACCGGCTGGCAGGGATCGCTGCGGTCCTGGAGGCCTCCGATGGGGTCGAGGAGGACGTCATGGTCCGCGCGCTGGATGCGGCGATCGCCATGGCGAGCACGGACGCCCCGGACCTGCTGCCGCGCCTGTACCGGCGTCGCGCGGCCCTCCAGGCGCCGGGTGACGACCCCTACGGCTGGTACGAGCTGGCGCGCAGTGCCGTGCCGGACAACGACGTCGTGGAGCGCTGTCACGTCGAGATGACGGGGGCCCGCATCCTGGCGCGCTGGTCGGTGCCGAGGGCGACCGAGGCGGCCTCGGCAGCGGTCGTGCTCGCCGACCGAGCAGCCGATCCGATGCTGCAGGTCCGCAGCCGCTCCCACCTCGGCGTGCAGTACCTCGCCACCCGCCGGATCAAGGACGCGTCGAGAGCCGGACGCACGGCGGCCGCGATCGCCGAACGAACCGGATCGCGAGCCTTGATGGTCCAGGCCCTGCTGGGCGTCGCGTCACCGAGGTTGTGGGTGGGACAGGCTCCCGAGGCGATGGAGACGCTCGAACGTGCCTGGACCATGTCAGTGGAGTACCCCCGCCTGAACGGGATCGCCGCTGGCTGGTTCGCCCGGGCGCTGCACGAGGTCGGTGCAGACGACGTCGACCGCGCGCTCACCGTGTCCGCGCGTGCAGCCGATCGTGCACCGCGCAGCCCGCATCACGCCATCGAGGCCGAGATACTCCTGGAACGTGGGGACCCAGCGGCAGCCCTCGGCCGGCTGGAGACGGCGACAGCGGTATCGGGGCGTGCACCTGCCATGCAGTTCGTGTGGCTGAACCTGCTCCTCGCCCGCGCGCACGCTGCCCTCGGCGACCACGAACACGCCTCGGAGATGGTGCAGCAGAGCATCCTGGTCAGCAGCCACAGCGGTGCGACGCTGCTCCTGGCGGAGGCCTACGCCCGCCTGGCGGCGTTGCAGGCCCCGAGCGACCCCGATGCGGCGAACCGGTCGTTGGGCCGCGCCGTCGCTGCCAGCGGGGGGCGGCCGTTCCCACGGGAGCAGACCGTCATGCTCCTGTGCCACGCCGAGGTCCTGGACGCACTCGGGCGACCCGGGGGGGCGATCGGGTTCGCCGAGGCCGCCCGCTCGATCGCGGCCCGGGAGGGGCTGCGGATTCGCGAGGCCGAAGCCGAGGCGTTCCTGCGTCGTCATCGCGGCACGAACCGGACGCCGGCCTCGGTGGCCTGAGGCAGCGTGGAGTTGACGATCCTCTGACGACCGCCGACAACGCTCCATGGGTGGTCACCACGAACCGCCGTCTGGTCCTCGGCCTCGTCCGAGAACCCGGACATCCGTCGGAGGTCATCGTCCGGGGGGCGAGGACCACCACACGGATGCCGCTGCAGCACCTCGGCGCGTTCCTCGAGGGCCTGGCCCACGAACCCGACGGCCCCGACACGGCCAGCGGAGCCGACGCCGGCAAGGGCACCGACGCCGGCACCGTCACCGGCACCGAGCGGGAGAGTTTGCGTTCGGTTGATGACCCTGGGCGAACGTCCATCGACATGGACGACACGATCTCGCTGCGACTGGTCATCGAGCTGGTCAACGACACCTCGGGCAACACCCGCGTCAACCTCCACCGCTTCGACCGCTCGGTCGACTACGGCCCCGTGAGCGTGTACGACCTGCCGGCCATCATCGAGGCGCTGGCCCCCACGCACGACCCGACCCGACAGGTCGTCGTGGATCTCACCGACGACACCAGCAGCTGAGCGGCCCACCATGTCCTCGAGGACGCGCACCGTCCGCCACGGCGAAGCCGTCGGCACCGGCCCGCGCATCTGCCTGTTCGGCGCGGCTCCGGACTCGGGCAACCACGGGGTGTCGGCTTTGATGCTGGCCACCGTCGACGGACTCTCCCGTCGCCACCCCGACGCCGTCATCACCGTGTTCGACAACGGGCTCGGGGCCCGTCGCCGCACGTTCGTGGTGGGCGATCGGACCGTGACGGTGGACTGTGTCGGCTTCCGTGGCGGGCGGCGCTACACCCGCCCCGAGAACCAGCTCACCACGCGGGTGGCCGCCCGAGCCGGAGGGCTCGGCAACCCGGGCGCCGCTGCGGTCCTGTCCGCTGACGTGGTGCTGGACCTCACCGCAGGGGACAGCTTCACCGACCTCTACGGCCGCGAACGGTTCGCCACCACGGCCGCGGGCAAACGACTCGCGCTGGCCGCTGGACGCCCCCTGGTGCTGCTGCCGCAGACCTACGGGCCGTTCCGCCACCGTCGGACGTTGCACCAGGCCACGGCGTTGTTGCG
This sequence comes from Euzebya rosea, assembly GCF_003073135.1. NCBI lineage: Bacteria > Bacillati > Actinomycetota > Nitriliruptoria > Euzebyales > Euzebyaceae > Euzebya > Euzebya rosea. The sequence goes on along the minus strand of NZ_PGDQ01000006.1, from coordinate 2,470 downwards.
GGGCGCGACCGCGGCCTGGGCGCGAGGTGCGGACAGCCACCGGCAGATGGTCAGGATGCTCGGGCCGCACCACGACCCGGCACGCCACCACCGGGGCGTCGACATGGCGTTCACGCTGCCGCCCACACCTCCCGGACCCGACGTGATGGCGCAGGTCGAGCGAACGTGGGGCATGGTTCCCGGGGCGCCCGTGGCCGGGGTCAACGTCAGCGGACTCCTGTACGGCCGTCCCGATGCAGGGCAGCGATACGGCCTCGCTGTGGACTACGACCGAACCGTCCGGGGCATCGTGGTCGGCCTCCTCGAGGCGGGCGTGACGGTCCTCCTCGTCCCCCACGTCCGCAACGACATCGTCGCCTGCCGCGCGCTGGCCGCCGACGTCCACGACCGGAGGCTCGTCGTCGCGCCGACCGAGCTCGGTGCGGCGGAGACCAAGTGGCTCATCGGCCGAACCGACTTCTTCTGCGGCACCCGCATGCACGCCACCATCGCGGCGCTGACGTCATCGGTGCCGACATGCGCGATCGCCTACAGCCCCAAGACCGCGGAGGTGTTCCGCACCCTCGGTGTGGCCGATCGTGTGGTCGATGCGCGCCGGGACGGTACCGAGGACGTCGTCGCGGCCGTCCTGCAGGGGTGGGAGGAACGCCGGGCGATCCGTACGGTCCTCGAGCGGTCCGTCCCGGTGGCCGTCGGCCACGCAGTGGCGCAGCGCGACGCCATCCTCGACGTCGTCGACCGCCTGGTGGGGGCAGGCTCGTGAGTCCGATCGCCGGCATCGAGGACGTGGCTGCCCGCAACCTCTGCACTGGCTGCGGCACGTGTGCGTTCGTCCAGCCCGGCGAGATACGGATGATCAACGACGTCGACCAGGGCCGTCGCCCGCTGGTGGCCCCGGGCGCCGACACCGCCCGAGCCCTGGGTGCGTGCCCGGGCATCGCGATGGGGCATCCCTCCTCGCACCCCGTCGACAGCGACCCCGACCTGCTCCCGGACTGGGGCCCGGTGCTGGAGGTCTGGGAGGGCCACGCCGCGGACCCCGACATCCGGTTCCGGGGCTCCAGCGGCGGCGTCGCCACGGCGCTGGCGGTCCACTGCCTGACCGACGGGGGGATGCGCGGCGTCCTGCACACGGCAGCCGATCCGACCGCGCCGCTGCTCAACCGGACCGTCCTCAGCCGGACTCGCGAGGAGGTCGTGTCGGCGGCCGGATCGCGGTACGCGCCCGCAAGCCCCTGCGACGGGCTCGGCGTCGTCGCGGCGGAACCGGGTCCGTGCGCGATGATCGGCAAGCCCTGCGACATCGCCGGGGCCCGACGAGCCGCGCGGCTGGACCCTCGGCTCGACGAGCGGCTGCAGCTGACCGTCGGCATCTTCTGCGCGGGCACGCCATCGACCCGCGCGACGATCGAGCTCGCCGCGCGCCTCGGCTTCGACGATCCGGGCCAGATCACCTCGGTTCGGTACCGCGGCAACGGCTGGCCCGGCGACGCGGAGGTCCGGGGCATCGTCGACGGACAGGTCGTGACGCGGCGGACGAGCTACGAGGACTCGTGGGGACAGCTGCAGTCACGCCGGCAGTGGCGCTGCCACGTCTGCATCGACCACACCGGCGAGTTCGCCGACATCGCCGTCGGTGACCCCTGGTACCGCACGCTCGACCCGGGCGAGGCGGGTTCGTCGCTGATCCTGGTCCGCACTCCACGGGGGCGTGCCGCGCTGGCCGAGGCCATCGCGGCCGGCCACGTCGTCGCCGCGCGCGTCGACCCGTCCCTGCTCCCGCGGTCGCAGCCGAACCTGCGGCGGACGCGCGGGGCGGTCTGGGCACGGATCCTCGTGTCGCGCCTCCTGGGCGTGGCGGCTCCGAGGTACACCAACATGCCGGCGTGGCACCTCTGGCTGTCCCTGTCCCCGCGGGACAAGGCCCGGTCGGTGGTGGGAACGGTGCGACGCATCCGCCGCCGGAGCCTTCGTCGACGGCACCAGCCGACCGAATGGGTCGCCCCGCGGGCCACGACGACGTCCCCGTCCCCCCGGAGCGAGTAGGGGCGGGCGTCCAACGCCACCGCCGAGCGGGGAGCGCACGGATCGCGACTGTGGGTGCGCCCACATCACGCTGCATTGAAGAAATGACTAGTCGCCTTGAGTCATTCTGGTCTCCGCATGCATGGGCGGGCTAAATCCGGACACAACGAGGGTCGACACGGTGGGTATCCCCCGACCCACTCACCGGAGTCCCTCCCTCATGACACGAACCTCCCGCCTGCACCCCCTCGGTGTGCTGTCCGCCCTGCTGGCAGTGGTCCTGCTCGCCGGGCCAACCCCGTCCTCGGCCGCAGCCTCCTCCACACCTCCGACGAACCTGCTGAGCGCCGACCAGCAGGACGTCGAGGCCACCACCAACGGCTGGACCGAGCAGGGCAACACCACCCTCGCCCACACCACCCCCGGCTCGACCGGCACCCACTCC